>NZ_CP094241.1:1556648-1867978 GCF_022749495.1 Neisseria macacae ATCC 33926
AAAAGAAGGTCGTCTGAAAGAACAAGTACGGTTACAAAACAGTTCTGTTTCGCATACGAATAGAATAGACAAAAAGTACGAAGCAAAGGAATCCCATGTCCACCGAGCAACAACACCTTCACACAGTTGCCGTTAGCCACATCCACCAATGTTTCAACCGTATCAAGAAACAGGCCGAACAGGCAGGTAAAGAAGTTGCCGCATATTATTTCTATCTGGTAGACGACTTTTTCGCCGCAGGCAATGCCGCCATTACCTATCAGGATTTGGCTGCTTTTACCGTCGAACACGCAGACGAATATGAAAATTGCACCATTTTGCAGGCGATTTGGGATGGCAGATGTACCCTTTATGACAGTGAAACCGAGCCTCAGAACGTTTCAGATAACTGGCTGGAAAACCAAAGCGAGCTCTACCAAGCTGCATACCTCAGCATAGAGAACCTAGATGATGATGCTTATCAGCAAAAACGTGCCGAATACGAAACCGCCCTGATAGCCGCACTGCAACAATGCGACCAAGAAGGTCTGTTCGGCAATCGTGCTGAAAACGGTATATTGCTGTTTGCGTTTTATATTGATGATTATGATGAAAATGACGAACAATCACTGCTTTACCGTTCCACCACTCAGCTCAACCAACCGGATACTTACCAAAAATTGATAGGTTGATATTTTCAGACGACCCTGAAATCAGCCTACACCATTAAACCCTTTAAAATCCCGCTTATTTAAACTAAAAGACTCTTATGACCCAATACACCCTCAAACAAGCCAGCCAACTGCTGCAATCCAAGCAAATCTCCGCCGTCGAACTGGCAACCGAATACCTCGCCGCCATTGCTGCGCAGAACCCGGCAATCAACGGCTACATTACTCTCGACCAAGACAAAACCCTCGCCGAAGCCCGTGCCGCCGATGCTCGTATCGCTCAAGGCAACGCCACCGCGCTTACCGGCGTACCCATCGCCTACAAAGACATTTTCTGCCAAACAGGCTGGCGCAGCGCGTGCAGCTCCAAAATGTTGGACAACTTTGTCTCCCCCTACACGGCTACCGTCGTACAAAACCTGCTCGACGAAGGCATGGTAACGCTCGGCCGTACCAATATGGACGAGTTTGCCATGGGTTCGACCAATGAAACCTCGTTCTACGGCGCGACTAAAAACCCGTGGAACCCCGAACACGTTCCCGGCGGTTCGTCCGGCGGTTCCGCAGCCGTCGTTGCTGCACGCCTTGCTCCTGCCGCGCTCGGTTCAGACACCGGTGGCTCTATCCGCCAGCCTGCTTCACACTGCGGCATCACCGGCATCAAACCCACCTACGGCACGGTTTCCCGCTTCGGCATGGTTGCCTACGCTTCCAGTTTCGACCAAGCCGGTCCGATGGCGCAAACCGCCGAAGACTGCGCGATTTTGCTCAATGCGATGGCAAGCTTCGACGAGCGCGATTCCACCAGCTTGGAACGCAGCAAAGAAGACTACACTCGCGATTTGAACAAACCGCTCAAAGGCATGAAAATCGGCCTGCCCAAGGAATATTTCGGCGAAGGCGCGGATGCCGATGTGCAGGCTGCCTTGCAAAACGTCATCGACCTTTTAAAAGCGCAAGGCGCGGAAACCATTGAAGTTTCCCTGCCGCAAACCGCCCTGTCCATCCCCGCTTACTATGTCCTCGCTTCCGCCGAAGCCAGCACCAATCTTTCCCGCTACGACGGCGTGCGCTACGGCCACCGCGCCGCCCAATTCGGCGACCTTGAAGAAATGTACAGCAATACCCGCTCCGAAGGTTTCGGCAGCGAAGTCAAACGCCGCATCATGATCGGTACTTATGTGTTGTCGCACGGCTACTACGATGCCTATTACTTGAAAGCCCAAAAACTGCGCCGCCTCGTTGCCAACGATTTTCAGACGGCCTTCGCGCAATGCAACTTCATCCTCGCTCCGACTGCGCCCACCGCCGCCCCGAAACTCGGCAGCGACATCCACGATCCCGTGCAGATGTACCTTTCCGACATCTACACCATCGCCGTGAATCTGGCAGGATTGCCCGCCCTGACCCTACCCGCAGGTTTCAGCAGCAGCGGACTGCCCATCGGCGTGCAATTTATCGGCAATCACTTCTCCGAAGCCAAAATCCTTGGCGCAGCGCATCAAGTACAGTTGGCAAGTGATTGGCATACGAAAGCACCGGAGTAGAATTTATTAGTAGAAATTATCCAAAAATAAAATCCAGATTTCAGGCTGTTGTTTTCAGATGATCTAAAAAAAGAAAACCGTCTAATTTCCAGCAGTCTGAAACTAACAAAATTACTAAAATAATGGAATATTACGATTACTTTTCCCCAAAATTTTGGCAATTATTATGGGGTTTATGGCAGACAGCGGGGCTGGAAATATCTACAAGCATTATGTTATTTCTGCTGTACTGGCTCATCCTTTCTGTGCTTGTTACGTACATTTTGTGGCGTAAACGTCCAAAAACGCCGCATTTTTGGCGAAAACATTTATTACTCAATAGCATTATCTGCCTACTTTTGAGTTTGTTTATCAACCTTGGTTACATAGTCATACGTTTTATTATGCCGGCTCGCAATCAAGCGGCATATTATGGACAGTTGACGTTGCATCCTCTGGAACAAACATTTGTTACATTATTTAATGTTATTTATTCTTACGAATGGCTGTTCCTCGTATCTGTTGTGGCTGCTGTGAATGTATTGCTACTGGCTATTTGGCGTAAAAAGCTTTTTAAACAATCATCGCCATCCTGAATGCAAGCAGGTTTCTATGTATTAAGGAAACTTAAACTATGACTTGGGAAACAGTAATCGGCTTAAGAATTTACGTCCATTTCAACACACAATCCAAAATTGCCAGCGGCACACCGACCGAATTTGGTACGGAATCTGATGTGTATACCTGCGTAGAGGGAAAGGTATAATGCCGGAGCAGTTTGTTTTTCCAGATTTCAAAACCGTATATAAGGATGCGCCGAAATTTCAAATCCAGCATTTGAAATTCTCCTTACGCAGATTGTTTACACGGCGACAAGTCAAAGATTTTGAAAACTTTGTCAACACCTCCGCGCCGCGCCGTACCTTTTTCCAAAGGCGGCCGCAAGATGCCTATCCGTTGATACACGCCTTTGTCGACCAACGCTTCAACAGACGGCGCAGGCTGCAAGTTATGAAAGAAGACCTGCTGGCAGCCGAAAAACTGTTCGGACAGGAAACGCTCGCCAATATGACGACACGCAAATTCCATGTCGTTCTGGCGCATCTTTCAGACGACCTGACTTTATGGCTGAACCGAAACGATAATTGCGTGGATGAAGGAATGTGGTCGCTATCCTTGCGCGACAACGAAGGAAAGCGTCTCTACATGGCAACCTTCGCCCTAGTTGACGGCAAACTGCTGGCCGCCTCTATCCAAGGCCCCGCAGGGGGAGAAGCTAAAGACCTTGTACGCAGCCTGACCAAACAACTCCACGGCCTACGTCCGCAGCAGCTGATGGTAACTGCCCTGCAATATTTTTCGACATCACTCAATTTGGGCGGTGTTATCGGCATTGCCCAAGAGCATCAGGTCAAACTGCGCTGGCGGCTGAAAAAACGGGTCAAAATGAATTACGACCTGTTTTGGCAGGAGAACGGCGCAACGCTCGAAAGCGACGGCTACTGGCACCTGCCGCAAATCCCGCCGCGAAAAGACTTGGCGGAAATCGAAAGTAAAAAGCGTTCGATGTACCGCAAACGTTACCAAATGCTGGATAACATGGCGGCCGAGATGCAGGCTTGCTTTCAGAAGACTTGACTCTACGTTTTCAGACGACTTTTGCCATTTGAAAAACAAACAGGTCGTCTGAAAACGGCTGACCACTTTATATTATTGACATCAAAAGAAAGAACCTCTTATGACTTGGGAAACAGTAATCGGCTTGGAAATCCACGTCCAATTAAACACCCAATCCAAAATCTTCAGTGGCGCATCAACCGCATTCGGTGCGGAACCCAATGCGCACGCCAGCGTGGTGGAATGCGCGCTGCCGGGCGTGCTGCCGGTAATGAACCGAGAAGTCGTTGAAAAAGCTATCAAATTGGGCTTGGCGTTGGATGCGAAAATCAACCAGAAAAACGTGTTCGACCGCAAAAACTACTTTTACCCCGACTTGCCCAAAGGCTATCAAATCAGCCAGTTGGATTTACCGATTGTCGAACACGGCAAGCTGGAAATCGTAGTCGGCGACGCGGTAAAAACCATCAACGTAACCCGCGCGCACATGGAAGAAGACGCGGGCAAATCCGTGCATGAGGGCTTGAACGGTGCAACCGGTATCGACCTGAACCGTGCCGGCACGCCGCTGTTGGAAGTCGTATCGGAACCCGAAATGCGCTCCGCCGCCGAAGCCGTTGCCTATGCCAAAGCCTTACATAGCTTGGTAACCTGGCTGGACATCTGCGACGGCAATATGGCGGAAGGCTCGTTCCGCGTTGATGCCAACGTATCCGTGCGTCCGAAAGGTCAAGCGGAATTCGGCACGCGCCGCGAGATTAAAAACCTCAATTCCTTCCGTTTCTTAGAGCAGGCAATTAATTACGAAGTGGAAGCGCAAATCGAGATTTTGGAAGACGGCGGCAAAGTACAGCAGGCAACCATGTTGTTTGACCCGGAAAAAGGCGAAACCCGCGTGATGCGTTTGAAAGAAGACGCGCATGACTACCGTTACTTCCCCGACCCTGATTTGCTGCCCGTCATCATTTCAGACGACCAGTTGCAAAAAGCCAAAGCAGAAATGCCCGAGCTGCCGAAAGAAATGGCGGCGCGTTTCGTGGCGGATTACGGCGTATCCGACTACGACGCGCGCCTGCTCACCGCCAGCCGCGTGCAGGCTGCCTATTTTGAAGAAGCCGCCAAAGCCAGCGGACAAGGCAAGCTGACTGCCAACTGGATGAACGGCGAACTCGCCGCCACGCTGAACAAAGCAGGCATGGAACTTGCCGACAACCCGATTACCGCCCCGCGCCTCGCCGCGCTGGTGGGCAAAATCGCCGACGGCACTTTAAGCAGCAAATTGGCAAAAAAAGCCTTTGAAGCCATGTGGGCTGAACCCGAAGCCTCCATTGCCGAAATCATTGAAAAACACGGTTTGCAACAAATGACCGATACCGGCGCGATTGAAGCCATGGTGGACGAAGTGCTGGCCAACAACGCCAAAGCCGTGGAACAATTTAAATCCGGCAACGAAAAAGCCCTGAATGCGATTGTGGGACAAGTGATGAAAGCCAGCAAAGGTAAAGCCAATCCCGCACAGGTGCAGGAACTGATTAAAGCGAAGTTGGCTTAAGTAGTGTGCCGCCTGAAAACGGCAATAAAGCTGGTTCAGGCGGCTTGATAGCCGTGACGAGGAATCCCTATGACTATTCCGAAAAGCCTCAAACATCCCCGGTTTGGTATATTTAAATGGGAATCAGATTGGGAAGCCTATACGGGAAACATACCATGGGGCAGACGCAAAATCACAGCAATAATTTATCGTGATGCCTTTGACCATTCAGATGTAGAACATATATGGCAAATACTGGAAGATATTGTGTCCCATGTTGAAAGCTGGGATATTGCAATTCATAAAGCATTGAAAGAGCATTTTTATACGAAGGCACAAAACTGGTTTGCACCACACGATGATTACGATGAAACTGATTTTGGCAGTCTGATTACTGACATGGCGGAGTACGTTGGCAAAGAAACTGCCGAGCGACTGGTTTTATCAGGAAAAATAGACGAAGACGGCTTTTACCGTCTGATGAAATTGGACAGTATTTCCTTGTCGGAGCAGGGTCTTTTAGATTTTCACTTTGATGATAATGGTTGGATTTTTGACGGGCACAGCATCACACTGACCGCTTCAATCGAACAGGATATTTTGGACGGCAGCCTTGCGGGATAGCCTTGTCCATCCTGAAAGCACAGCAATCTCCACCACGTTTCCCTTCAAACAAAAAGCCCATGTTTATTCTCCAAACCGTCTCTGTACAATGGACAAAACGCAGCCGCTCTGCGCCATTTGCCACCATACGCAACCGCCTGCCTCGTTTACTGCCCTTGCCTGATACTGTTTTAGAGTGTGAATATGGTTGCCACAGTCAACATTATCAGGAATCTCATTCCGACAATGGTTCGGTCACTTTTTTAGTCTATGAACCCAAGTTCAGCATAATGCAAACCCTACCCGCAGAGTTGGATAACGGTTTCGGATTGATTCAGCAGGACAACCGCCTTACTGTTTACTTCACCGATCAACGCGGTGAAAGAAAACCTCGCAGACGCCTTTTTGTTTTAGCCGACGGGCAAACCGCGCAGCTTCGCACCAATGGGCGCGGCTGTGGATTTGATGATACCTATTACACTCAGCATACCTACAATCTTGCCTATGCCAAGCATATTCCACGCGAAATTTTTACCCAGCATCGATTCGATTACTCCATATCTCTGGAAAATCGACTATTCTAGTGCTTGCAACATCCTGTAATCACGTTGAATCTGCTTTCTAAGCTCCATTTTAATCTGAGTTACACAAGGATAAAACATGACAGAACAAGAATACCGCGAGACCTTCTCCGAAGACGAATCCGTCGGCTGGGACGCCATCGATGCCGAACTTGAAAAACTCTACGGCGACACCGAACCTCGTCACTACGGCAGCATCATCAAATACTGGATGGGCGGGGAAGATCCGCTGGACGGCACGAGCATCTACGATTGCGAAGAACAAACACCACACCGCCACATCATCTCCTACGGCATGAGCGAGCTTTACTTTTCTCCGGAAAGTGCTGATACCGAATTCAGCAAGTGGGGCTTCGAATTTACCTTCCGTATTACACCTTGCAAACTTGACCCCGATTCTGAATATGGCACGCCACACGAACCATTTTGGGCTATCAACCTGATGAATAACCTTGGCCGCTATGTTTTTGAAAGTAAAAAATGGTTCGAACCCTACCACTTTATCCCTGCCAACAGTCCCATTCGAAGCGATACTGAAACTGCTCTGGTCGGTATTGCTTTTGTCCCTGATCCCAAACTGCCTGCTATTGACACACCGAATGGCAAAGTTGATTTTCTGCAGATGGTTGGTCTGACCCAATCCGAGCTGGATTGGCTGTGGCAAGATCCTTCAACCGCCCGCTGCCAAGAGCTGATCGACAAAATGCGTGTTGACAATCCCCTTCTGATAACGGATTTGGCGCGTACACACAGTTATGTATAGCCACACGCTTTGATTAATACAACGCTCAATACAATGAGCTCATCTTCAAAGAATTTTATAAAAACTGCCAGAATAATGGCTTTGTGGGCGGCTTTGTTTGGAAGAGCATGGGCGGCTGAATTGAACGAGGATGATGCGGGTGACTGTACTGCTGAACAAAAAACAGCAACCGATGAACCTGAAAATCATTTATCTGTTTTAATTCAGTCTTGCCAGGCTGGCTGAAAGCAAGGCATATAATTCTATAGTGGATTAAATTTAAATCAGGACAAGGCGACGAAGCCGCAGACAGTACAGATAGTACGGCAAGGCGAGGCAACCCCGTACTGGTTTAAAGTTAATCCACTATACTACCCGTACACGGCGGGCGTTGCCGCCTTGTCTCATTTTTATTTTAATCCACTATATTAAAGCTTGGTTTTCAGACGACCTTCAAGCCATTACAAATTAAGGTGTAAGATGAAAATAATATTACCTGCAGTACTATTACTGGTAACAACTTCCTCATTTGCAAAAAATTACGCCGATCAGCCTCAGCCTTTTACTCCTCAAACAGTACAGGATGTATTGCGTTGCAAGGTGTCATCATTGGATTTTTCGTTTTGGACTCCGGAAAATTTTACCGGTTACCCTGGTTCAAATGAGCGTGCGGAAGAAGAAAATGTGGGACGTTTTGTCAATAAGATCGACAACATTACTTACCGTTACCGCTTGCCGTTTAAGGTGCATCTTGCCAATCCCTTAGATGGAAAAGAAGTAGAAGGTCAGTATGTCGCTATTCGCAACAATGCTGTCTATTTGGAAATTGATTGGGCACGATATCCCAAATTGCATTCACTATACCGTCAGAAATATCAGGAAGACCTTTATGAGCTGACGCAACAGCTAAAGGGACAAAATAGCACATCCAAAACGACACCTAAAAAACTGGATACATTGGGCTATAGTGTGCCTGCTGTCGAAAAATCGATAACAGACCCCAATAAAAAATTGAAGATATGGAAATATTTTGGCTTTCCTGCTGTCTTTAAAGCTGATGTAATAAGGGGTGATTCAGATAAGGGCTATATCGGCTGCCGTTATCCGTTGTAGACTGTCTTCCAAAAACGGAGGTCGTCTGAAAGCTGATTTTTCAGACGACCTTTTAACTTAATCTATTCAAACCACACCAAACCATGACCCATACCATTACCCTACCCGACCAAACCACCTTTACCGCCAATGACGGCGAAACAGTTTTAGCCGCTGCCGCCCGTCAAAACCTCAATCTGCCCCATTCCTGCAAAAGCGGTGCCTGCGGGCAATGCAAAGCCGAACTGGTGAGCGGCGATATTCAAATGGGCGAACACTCGGAACAGGCCTTATCCGAAGCAGAAAAAGGCCAAGGCAAGATTTTGATGTGCTGCACCACTGCGCAAAGCGACATCAGCATCAACATTCCCGGCTACAACGCCAACGCGCTACCCGTCCGCACCCTGCCCGCCCGCATCGAAAGCATGGTTTTCAAACACGATGTCGCCCTCCTGAAGCTTGCCCTACCCAAAGCCCCGCCGTTTGCTTTCTACGCCGGGCAATACATTGATTTACTGCTGCCGGGCAACGTCAGCCGTAGCTACTCCATCGCCAATTCGCCCGACCAAGAAGGCATTTTGGAACTGCACATCCGCAGGCGCGAAAATGGCGTCTGTTCGGAAATGATTTTCGGCAGCGAACCCAAAGTCAAAGAAAAAGGCATCGTCCGCATCAAAGGCCCGCTCGGTTCGTTTACCTTGCAAGAAGGCAGCGGCAAACCCATCATCCTTCTGGCAACCGGTACAGGCTATGCCCCCATCCGCAGCATCCTGCTCGACCTTATCCGCCAAGACAGCAGCCGCGCCGTCCATTTCTACTGGGGCGCGCGTCACCAAGATGATTTGTACGCACTCGAAGAAGCTCAAGAACTGACAGGTCGTCTGAAAAACGCCCGCTTCACCCCCGTCCTATCAAAAGCCGCTGAGGGCTGGCAAGGCGAAAAAGGGTACGTCCAAACCGCTGCCGCAAAAGATTATCCCGACTTGAGCGGTTACGAAGTTTATGCCTGCGGTTCCGTCGCCATGACCGAAAGCGCGAAATCCGTGTTGACCGCACAATGCAACCTGCCTGAGACAACCTTCTATTCGGATGCGTTTTCGCCTGCGCAGTAGAAATATAGTGGATTAAATTTAAATCAGGACAAGGCGACGAAGCCGCAGACAGTACAGATAGTACGGCAAGGCGAGGCAACGCCGTACTGGTTTAAAGTTAATCCACTATATCCGCGCAAATCTAATCCTGCCGCAACCGCAAAAGGCTTGGGAACTGAGTTGTCTTAAAAAATAATGTGCCGATGTCGTCGAACAAGTTTTCAGACGACCTCGGCACATTATTTTGTAAAAGGTCGTCTGAAAACGAATTTAGTGGGATTACTCAGGTTTTCAGACGACCTTCGGATTTGGGCGAACCTTATTCCGCTACCGTTTTGCGAATAAGCTTTTCAGCATTAGCGAGCGTGTTTTCCACTTCGGCAAACTCGATTTTGCTGCCCGACACCAGCGCGCGCGTGTCGTTGAACACGACTTGGACTTTCCCGTCGGTTTCGGTAACGAGGACGCGCAACGGCAGTTGCAGGGCGAAGGCAGGGTCTTTTTGCATCAGCGGCGTGCCGGCTTTGGGCGTGCCGAAGACGATGACTTTGGCGGGCTGCATATCCAAACCGCTTTGACGCGCGGCGGCTTGGTGGTCGATGACGGCGAACACGGTCATGCCTTTTTCTTTGACGGCGGTTTCCAAACGGCGGACGGTATCGTCAAAACTGTATTTGCTGACGGCGGTATGGGTTTGACTCATGGCGGAACTTTGTTGGGAATCGGGTTGTCGGGCGGCATCGCCGCCGTGCGAAGCGCAGGCGGTCAGGGCGGCGAGGATGGCGGCTGCGGCGAAGGTGCGTATCGATTTCATGTTTTTCCTTGGATAAAAGGTCGTCTGAAACGTTTCAGACGACCTTGTTGCTGGTTATTTCAAACCTTTTTTTACCAAGTCTTCGTAACCGCCGTGGTTGGTTACGTTGGTATAGCCTGCTTTTTTCAACTCGGTGAGTGCGGCTTCGGCACGGCGGCCGCTGCGGCAGTAGAGGTTGACGGGCGCGTTTTTGTCGGGGCTGACGCTTTTGATGCGTTCGACGATTTGGTCGTGCGGAATGTTGACCGCGCCTTGCAGGTGGCCGGATTTGAATTCTTCTTCGGAACGTACGTCAATCCATACGCCTTTTGCTTTGGCAGGTTGCGCGCTAGCGGCTTTAGCGGCGGGCGCGGCATAGGATACGGCGGCAGGCAGGACGAGTGCGGCGGCAGTCAGCACGGCAGTCAGCAATTTTTTCATGGTCGTTTCTCCAAACAGTTGAACAAAAATATCAATCTAAACGGTTCGGCGGCAAAAAGCAATGTTCCGTCAACAGAAGGGTCGTCTGAAACGGGAGTTTTTTTCAGACGACCCTTTGAGACAAAATCAACGCTGCGCGTCAACCGCTTCCAAAGCACGCAGGGCATAAGTGTAGGCTGCGCCTGCGTTCAAGGAAATGGCGGTCGCCAGCGCGCCGGCGATTTCGCTTTCAGTCGCGCCCGCCTTGGCGGCTGCAGCGGCATGGACGCTGATGCAGCTTTCGCAACGGGTAGTGATGGCGACGGCGAGGGCAATCAGCTCGCGGGTTTTCGCATCCAAGGCTTCGGCTGCGGCAGCTTGTTCCAGCGCGCCGTAGGCTTGTAGCATTTTCGGGTGGTTTTTACCCAGCTCACCGAATGATTTTTTAACGTGTGCGGTGTGTTCGGGCCAATTTTGAAACATTTTGATTTCCTTTCCAATGTGTTTGAAATGAAGGATGTTGCAGTTTTTTACATCCGATGAATGGCATTATTGCAATAATCTGACTATTATAATCGTCAAATCATCTCATTCACTTGCAAAAAATACTTATGGACACTTTAGACAAACTCATCGAACTGGCGCAAATCACCGGCAGTGTGGACATACAATGCCTGTTCCGCGACAAATGGTATGCTCCGCACGGACGCAGGCGTGCGCACGGCATCGCGCACCTCGTCGTCGCAGGAGAAAGCTACATCAAAATCGAAGGCGAACCCGAAGCGCGTCTCTTGCAAACCGGCGACCTTATTTTTTTCCCGCGCAGCGCGGAACACATCATCAGCAGCGAAGCAGACTGCAACAACTGCGGCGATACCATTCATATCAGCAACGACGGCGCGTTTACCATCGAATCTTCAGGCAGCGGCGGCGAAAAAAGCCTCGATTTGTTCTGTGCCCGCTTCGAATACGACGAACACGCCGACATCATGCACGACCTGCCCGAAACCGTCCTTATCAAAATGGACCATCCGTCGCTGCAATGTCTCATTTCCATGTTGCAATACGAAAGCGCGCACACGCTTTCCGGCTCGCGCGCCATCGTCAATGCCCTTTCCTCCGTCCTCCTCGTCCTCATCGTCCGCGCCCATCTTGAACAAGGTGGAGAAGCACCTTTGGGCGGCATACTCAACGGCCTGCGCGACAAACGTCTGCGCCAGCTCATCCAAACCGTCGTCAGCCGCCCAGAAGACGAATGGAACATCGAAAAAATGACCGCGCTTGCCAACCTCTCCCGCGCCCAACTCATGCGCCTGTTCAAACAGCAAACCGGCATCAGCCCCCACGCCTTCGTCAACCTCATCCGCCTGCGCCAAGCCGCCGTATTGCTGCGGCAAACCGCCGATTCCGTCCTGTCCGTCGCGCTGAACGTCGGCTTCCAATCCGAAACCCACTTTGGCAAAGCGTTTAAAAAACAATACGGGATTTCGCCGGGGCAATATCGGAAAAATGAAACGGCAGATGATGCTACCATGGCATTTGAACCCGAAAGGTCATCTGAAAACGGCTAAGTCAAAAGCGTCATAAACTTTTGATTTATCGTTCAGCCATTGGGATACTGCGGAAAAGCCTGTTTGGATACACCGTTTATTTGCCTATATAATCCATTTTTCCTTTTTCAGACGACCTCTTATGCTCAGCTACCGCCACGCCTTCCATGCCGGCAACCATGCCGATATGATCAAGCATTTCATCCTTTTCCTGACGCTTGATTACTTCAATCAAAAAGACAAGCCCTATTGGTATATCGATACCCACAGCGGCGCGGGTTTATATGACTTGAGCGGCAGCGAAGCGCAAAAAGTCGGCGAATACAAACAAGGCATCCAGTTGCTTCAAGAAGCGGAACATCTGCCGCCCGAGCTGTCCGCCTTCATCGCCCGTCTGAATGCCATACTCCCACAAGAGCAACTCTATTGCGGTTCGCCGTGGCTTGCCCAAGCCCTAACGCGCGACAGCGACAAACTGCGTTTGTTTGAGCTGCACCCTGCCGATTTCCAACATCTGAAAAACAATATGGAAGAAGCGCGCTTGGGCAGGCGCGGACAAATAATGCAGGCAGACGGTTTTCGCGGTCTGATTTCGCTGCTGCCGCCACCACCGCGCCGTGCTGTTGTCCTGATAGACCCTCCGTATGAAGAAAAACAAGACTATCAGCGCGTTGTCCAAACTTTAAAAGACGCGCTCAAACGCTTTGAGCAGGGTTGTTATATGGTTTGGTATCCCTGCTTGAGCCGCGAAGAAAGCCGCAAGCTGCCCGAGCAACTGCAAAAGCTGATGCCCGACAGCTACCTGCACGCCGAGCTGCACGTCCACACCCCGCGTCCGGACGGATTCGGGATGCACGGCAGTGGCATGTTTATCATCAACCCGCCCTACCTGCTGCCGGAGTTGCTGAAAAACAATCTTCCCGCGTTGACCGACATATTGGCACAAGACAACGGCGCACGCTTCGTCTTAAACAGTTGCATAAAATAATCGATATTATCCCGTCGAACCAAGACACCGGTGGGAAATCCTGTGGCATGGGCTTCCGATTTAAACTACAATTCACTACATTGTTTTCACGCTTTCAAATCATGACGATCAGACATCCCGCTTCATTGCTTTTGGCTTCCCTTTGCACGCTTTTTCTATGCTCCTGCGAACGTTCGGTTCAAGATACGGTACAAGAAACCTTCGGCGAAGAATTGCGCGGCCATTTCATCAGCAGCGCGACAGCCATCTGCGTGGAAAAAGCGCCGAAAAGCAGTGCGATACCGTCTGATACCATACAGCAAATCTGTTCGTGCGCTTCGGAAAAAACCGCAGACCAGATATCCATCGACGATATGTCGAAACTGATCGGCGGCGAAGTCGGCGGCGAGCTGAAAACCAAAATCAAGCAAAGCGCGGTCGAATGCGCCAAAGAAATGATAGGTGGCACCGCCTCCGCCCCTTCAAGCAAAAAATAAATACCGACCTCGTCTGAAAACCATTTTCAGACGACCTTTTCTTTATTTATAGCCAGAAACCGAGTCCGATATGAAAACATTAGCGCAATTCCTACCGCAGCATTTACAGCAAAACAACATTCCTGCCGAATTGGGCAGCGTCCTCGAATCCATTGTCGCCGCCTGCTCCGACATCAGCGGCAAAGTCCGCTTGGGCGCACTCGCCGGCGTGTTGGGCATGGCGGGTACGGGCAATATTCAGGGCGAAGATCAGAAAAAGCTGGACGTGATTGCCAACGATATCCTGATTGACGTCTTGAAAAACAACGCCCATGTCGCCGGTTTGGCAAGCGAGGAAGAGGATACTTTTGTAGCAGCCAACGAAAACGGCGGCTATCTCGTCCTGTTCGACCCTCTGGACGGCTCGTCCAATATCGATGTCAATATTTCCGTCGGTACGATTTTTTCCGTACTTACCAAGCCCGAAGGTCGTCTGAATACCGAATCCTTCCTGCAAAAAGGCCGTGACCAAGTGGCGGCAGGTTATGTTTTGTACGGCCCGCAAACCCAACTAGTGTTCACTTTGAAACACGGCGTTTTCGTGTTTACGCTCAACGAAAACAACGAATTCGTCCTGACCAAAGAAAATCCGCAAGTTCCGGCATCGACCAAAGAGTTTGCCATCAATATGTCCAACGCCCGCCACTGGCAAGCCCCTATGCAGCAATATATTAACGAGCTGCTGGCAGGCGATACGGGCATTCGCGGTAAAAATTACAATATGCGCTGGGTGGCGAGCATGGTCGCAGAAATCCACCGCATCCTGATGCGCGGCGGCGTATTCATGTATCCTCAAGACAAACGCGATCCGTCCAAACCCGGCAAGCTGCGCCTGATGTACGAAGCCAACCCGATGAGCCTGATTTTGGAACAGGCAGGCGCGGCTGCAAGCAATGCTTTGGAAAACATGCTCGACATTATTCCCACGGGTCTGCACCAACGCGTAGCCGTCGTCATGGGCAGCCGCGAGGAAGTCGAATATGTCGGCAAGCTGCATCAAAAATAAGATGTTGAGTTTGTAGGCTATCCTGCCATAAAAAGGTCGTCTGAAAATCCGTTTCAGCATTCTCTATGAACGTTGAAACAGGTTTTCAGACGACCTTTTGTGTATTTAGTATTCGGGCATTTACAAGGCCTGCTGTTCGGCAAGCCTTGACTCATCTGCGGGCCGTTATGGCCTTTCGCCCAAAATCATCGAGCCTATACCCGCATCGGTGAAAATTTCCAGCAAAAGCGCGTTGGGCAGGCGGCCGTCGATGATGTGGGTGGCTTTGACGCCGTTGCTTGCCGCTTCGACGGCGGAGCTGATTTTGGGCAACATACCGCCGTAGAGCGTGCCGTCTGCGATTAATTCGCCGATACGGCTTGGCGTGAGGTTGGTCAGCAGGTTGCCTTCTTTGTCCATCACGCCGGCGATATTGGTCATCATCAGCAGTTTTTCCGCGTTCAACTCTTCCGCCAGTTTGCCTGCGACCAAATCTGCGTTGATGTTGAAGGCTTCGCCTTTTGCGCCAACGCCGATGGGCGCGACGACGGGGATGCAGCCGCGTTCGATCAAGCCTTCAATCAGGCGCACGTCTATGCTTTCGACCGTGCCGACTTGTCCGATGTCCACGCCTGCCCGTTCGGGCGTATCGACCAGCAGTTTTTTCGCTTTGATGAAGTGGTTGTCACGCCCGGTGACGCCGACCGCGCGTCCTCCTTGCAAATTAATCAGCGAGACGATTTCTTTATTCACATGGCCGCCCAACACCATTTCGACGATGTCCATCGTTTCGCCGTCGGTCACGCGCATGCCTTGCACGAATTCGCCTTTTTTACCGATTTTTTCCAACATTTCATTAATTTGCGGGCCGCCGCCGTGGACGATGACGGGGTGGATGCCCACCAGTTTGAGCAAAACGACATCGCGGGCGAAACCTTCTTTCAAAGCAGGCTCGGTCATGGCGTTGCCGCCGTATTTGATGACGATGACGGAGCCGGAAAAACGGCGGATATACGGCAGGGCTTCGGCTAAAATGCGCGCTTTATCGGCTGCGGAAATGGGGTGGGATTCGCTCATAATCGTGTCTCATTATTAACAATTTAATCATTATAGCGGATTACCTTTGAATCTGTAAAAATCAGCTTCGCAACTGTTTGCTGCTTCGCCATCTTGTCCTGATTTAAAGTGAATCTGCCCTATCTTAACGTCAAAGGTCGTCTGAAACAACATTCCCCGCCCCTTATCGGTTGAGGACGCGCCCGTCGGAATGGTAGAATCAACGGATTCGGGCATATCGGTTTGCCGTCGCCGACGGACGCGGTATCGCCCACACATTTTTTCAAACAACGGTTATCCGGTTCGCCCGATATACCGAGGACTTTCCCATGATTAAAATCAGCACTCAATTTGATGCCGGCTCCGTCGTCGTCAAAGACCTGACCGACCCTGCCAATATCCGCCTCGCCCTGCGTCCGGACAACGCTTCCGATTTTGCCCAATGGTTTTACTTCCGCCTGCAAGGTGCGGCGTATCAGAATTGCGTGATGCACTTTGAAAATGCGGCGGATTCGGCTTATCCGCAAGGCTGGGAAGATTATCAGGCGTGCGCCTCTTACGACCGCCAAAATTGGTTCCGTGTCCCGACCGAATACGAAAACGGCGTGCTGACCATCAACCATACCCCGCTTTCCAACAGCGTTTACTACGCCTATTTCGAGCCTTATTCCCACGAACAGCATTTAAACCTCTTGGGCGACGCGCAAGGCAGCGGGCTTTGCCGCATCGACGACTTGGGCAGCACGGTGCAAGGCCGCGACATCAATCTGCTGACCATCGGCAACCAAGTCGAAAGCGACATGAAAATCTGGATTATCGCCCGCCAACACCCGGGCGAAACGATGGCGGAATGGTTTATCGAAGGCCTGCTCGGCCGTCTGCTCGATCCGCAAGACCCGACCGCGCGCACCCTGCTCGACCGCGCCACGTTCTACATCGTGCCGAACATGAACCCCGACGGCTCGGTATTGGGCAACCTGCGCACCAATGCCGCCGGCGCAAACCTCAACCGCGAATGGGAAAGCCCGACTTTGGAAAAAAGCCCGGAAGTCTTCCTCGTACGCGAAAAAATGCTGGAAACCGGCGTGGATTTGTTCCTAGACATTCACGGCGACGAAGCATTGCCGTTTGTCTTTGTTGCCGGTACGGAAGGCGTGCCGAACTACAATCCGCGCATCGCCGCGCTGGAAACGCAGTTCAAAACCGCCCTACTCTCCGCCAGCCCTGACTTCCAAGACGAATACGGCTATGAAAAAGACGCGTCCGGTCAGGCAAACATGACGCTCGCGACCAACTGGGTGGGCAACCGTTTCGACTGCCTCGCCTATACGCTCGAAATGCCGTTTAAAGACAATGCCAACCTGCCTGACGACGACTTCGGTTGGAACGGCCAACGCTCCCTGCGTTTGGGCGAAGCCATGTTGTCGGCTGTTTTGAACGTTGTCGATGATTTACGATAATTATTTTTCCCTATCACACAAAAGGTCGTCTGAAAATCCCAATCGGCATTTTCAGACGACCTTTGTCGGGCTAAAACACATAAACCGCCCTTCCCATAAGGAACACACATCATGATGATACATCCGAAGTTCAATCCTGTTGCAATCAGTATTGACCCTATCGCCATCCGCTGGTATGCCCTCAGCTATATCGTCGGCTTTATGCTCTTCTTATGGCTGGGCCGCCGCCGCATCAAACAAGGCAACACCGCCTTTACCCAAGAAATGCTCGACGACTTCCTGACCTGGGGCGTGTTGGGCGTCATCCTCGGCGGACGGCTCGGCTATATCCTGTTTTACAAATTCTCATACTACCTCGACCATCCGCTCGAAATGCTCAAAGTCTGGGAAGGCGGCATGTCGTTTCACGGCGGCTTCTTGGGCGTCGTCATCGCCATGTGGCTGTTCAGCCGCAAACACAAAATCAGCACCTTGAAAACCATGGATTTCGTCGCACCGCTCGTTCCGCTGGGTTTGGCTTCCGGCCGGATCGGCAACTTCATCAACGGTGAACTCTGGGGCCGCATTACCGATATCAACGCCTTTTGGGCAATGGGCTTCCCGCAAGCGCGCGCAGAAGACCTCAACGCCGCCGTGCGCAACCCGCTTTGGGCGGAATGGATGCAGCAATACCACGTACTGCCGCGCCATCCTTCGCAACTCTACCAATTCGCGCTTGAAGGCATCTGCCTCTTCATCGTCGTATGGATTTTCTCCAAAAAACCGCGCCCGACCGGACAAGTCGCCTCCCTCTTCCTCGGCGGCTACGGCTTCTTCCGCTTCATCGCCGAATACGCCCGCCAGCCCGACGATTATCTCGGCTTGCTCACCTTGGGCTTGTCGATGGGACAATGGTTGAGCGTGCCGATGATTGTTTTGGGCGCGATTGGTTTCGTTTGGTTCGGTAAGAAAAATCGCCTGAACTGATGCCCAAAGGTCGTCTGAAAACCCAAACGGGACGCGATAACCAGCGTCCCGTTATTACGTCAGCCATTCCAAACGGGCACAATTTGTGATTTATCAAACCGAATCGCAAAAAATCTTAAATCCGGCTTGGTTTATCCGCCGCCCGATGGTATCTTGGCACACCTTTCCACCCTTTTTTAAAGAGAGCCTAAAATGTCAGAAGAAAACAAAATCAAAGTCAACGACCTGCCCGAAGACAAAAAAGAACAGTCTGAAGAAGTCGAGCTGCCCGTAGTCAACAACGAAGAAAAACGCGGCGGCCACAGCGAAGGCGGTTGCTGCGGCGCATGCGGCGGTTGATTCCGTTTTGAAAAACAAAGGTCGTCTGAAAACCTGAAACATGGTTTTCAGATGACCTTTTTATCGTGGAAGGATATGGCGGATTCTGTCAAAACGGATGCTATAGTGGATTAACTTTAAATCAGTACGGCGTTGCCTCGCCTTAGCTCAAAGAGAACGATTCTCTAAGGTGCTGAAGCACCAAGTGAATCGGTTCCGTACTATCTGTACTGTCTGCGGCTTCGTCGCCTTGTCCTGATTTAAAGTTAATCCACTATATGCTCTTTGCCCTACCAAGTTGCCCAAACGCAACACGAAGTCTGTCTGCGGCAACTGTCTTGTCACAAAATAACCATTGCAAAACAAAACGTCGTATGAAAACAAGCATTGCCCGTTTTCAGACGACGTTTCCGCATTTTCAAACCGTCTTAAGCCCGACTAATCAAATGCTCAACCAATGCCGGCACGCCTTCCGCCGCGCGTTTCGGAATCACTTCGACATCCGCGCCCACGCCTTGCGGGTTCGGATCGACCAGATAGCGTTCCGCAGCGGGCGGCGCGTAATGAATCAGCGAAGCCGCCGGATAAACCTGCATCGACGTGCCGACAATCATGACCACATCGGCATCGCGCATTTCTTCGACCGCCGCGTCAAACATCGGTACTTGTTCGCCGAAAAACACGATATGCGGGCGCATCGGATTGCCTTGGCTGTCGCGCACGTCGTCGGTCTGCTCGCCGGTGAATTCGATGATTTCATCTTCATCGATGGTGCTGCGCAGTTTGTTCAGCTCGCCGTGCAGGTGCAATACTTTGCTGCTGCCTGCCTTCTCGTGCAGCGCGTCCACATTCTGAGTGATGATGTGCACATCATAATATTGCGCCAGCTTGACCAACGCCAAATGTGCGGCGTTCGGCTCGGCGGCGTTTGCCTGAAGCCTGCGCTGGTTATAAAAATCAATCACAAGCTTAGGATTGCGCGCCAAGGCTTCGGGCGTGCAGACATCTGTAACCCTATGCCCTTCCCACAAACCGCCCGCATCGCGGAAAGTCAGCAACCCGCTGTCGGCGCTGATTCCCGCGCCGGTCAGGACAACGCATTTTTTCATATCGTTATCCCGCCTTATTGCCGGTAAGTCTGCAAGAAGCGCTCGAGTTTGCCCATGGCTTCTTCGATTTGGTGGGTGTACGGCAGGGTAACGATGCGGAAGTGGTCGGGGCGTATCCAGTTGAACCCCGTTCCTTGGACGAACAAGACTTTTTCGCGCACGAGCAAGTCGTAGATAAATTTCATGTCGTCATGGATGCCGTACATTTCGGTGTCGATTTTCGGGAACATATAAAGCGCCCCCATCGGCTTGACGCAGGATATGCCGGGAATTTGGTTGACAAGTTCCCATGCTTTGTTGCGCTGCTCCAGCAGGCGGCCGCCGGGCAGGATGAATTCGTTGATGCTTTGATAGCCGCCCAAAGCGGTTTGGATGGCGTGTTGCATGGGCGTGTTGGCGCATAGGCGCATGGACGAGAGCATATCGAGGCCTTCGATATAGCCTTTGGCATGTTCTTTCGGGCCGTTGAGCACCATCCAGCCTTGGCGGAATCCGGCAACGCGGTAAGCTTTGGAGAGTCCGTTGAAGGTAATGGTCAGCAAGTCGGGCGCGAGTGCGGCAATGTGGTGGTGAACCGCGCCGTCGTAGAGGATTTTGTCGTAGATTTCATCGGCGAAGATGATCAGACCGTGTTTGCGCGCCAACTCGGCGATTTCGAGCAGGATTTCTTTGCTGTACACCGCGCCGGTAGGGTTGTTGGGATTGATGACGACGATGGCTTTGGTTTTGGGTGTGATTTTGGCTTCCATATCGGCAAGGTTGGGAAACCAGTCGTTTTCTTCGTCGCACAAATAATGGCGCACCGTACCGCCCGCCAAAGTGGCGGCAGCCGTCCACAGCGGATAGTCGGGCGCGGGAATCAGGATTTCGTCGCCGTCGTTCAAAAGTGCCTGCATGGACATGGTAATCAGCTCGGACACGCCGTTGCCGATGTAAACGTCGTTGACCGAAATGTCGCGCAGACCTTTGGTTTGATAGTAATGAACGATGGCCTTGCGGGCGGAATACAGCCCTTTGGAATCGCAATAGCCCTGCGCGGTCGGCAGGTTGCGGATCACGTCCACCAAGATTTCATCGGGCGCTTCAAAGCCGAACGGCGCAGGGTTGCCGATATTGAGCTTGAGGATTTTATGGCCTTCTTCTTCGAGTTGCAGGGCTTTTTTGTGTACCGGGCCGCGGATGTCGTAGCAAACATGGTCCAGCTTGGACGACTTGGGAAATTTCTCCATGATGTGTGTTCCGTAAAATTGTTAACAATGGGGATAAATGTACTCCGTTTGCAGGCGGAAAGAAAGGGGTAAATGCGGGATTTTTGCCCGCTGCTGCAAGAATCAAGTGTCAAAAACAAATAAGGTCGTCTGAAAACTGAACTGGCCCCCAAATCTTGGACACTCATAAAAGCCTATTCAGGCGCTCTGTGCAAGCTGGGTTCTGTATGCGACAGGACTCAGCTTTTTCAATTTCAAACTGCAACGCTCCCGGTTGTAGTAATCCATATAGTCATCTATCTGCTTCATCAATTCATCTACCGTCAATTCACCTGCGTTATAGAAACACTCCGTCTTTAACACCGCAAAGAAGCTTTCCATCGGCGCATTGTCCCAACAGTTCGCCTTTCGCGACATGCTTTGAACCATGGAATACTCCGCAAGCAATTCCCTATATCCCGACGTACGGTACAGCACGCCTTGGTCCGAATGCAGCATCGTTCCTTTAGCAGTCAGACGGGGGGCGGCTTTTTCGAGCATTTCCTTCACCATTTCGCTGTCGGCTCTGCGGCTCATGGCGTAGGCGACGATCTCGCGGTTGAACAAGTCCAAGATTGGCGAGAGGTACAGTTTGCCGTCCTTCCCTTTGAGTTCGGTAACGTCGGTCAGCCATTTTTCGTTGGGCTTTCGGGCTTTGAACCGGCGTTTGAGGAGGTGTTCCGATATTTCGCCCATGGCGGGATGGCGGTAGGCTTTTTTCGCCCGTATGAGGGCTTTCAGTTCCATCTGCTTCATCAACCGCGCCACTTTTTTGCGGTTCCAACCCAATGCTGCGGCAATGCGCCTTTGTCCGTAGCGTCCTTTATGCCGCCGGTAGGTTTCGACAAGGAGGGCTTTGTCGGCTGCTTCGGGATCGGGTCGGTCTTGGTGATGGTAGTAAAAGCTGCTTTTGGGCAGGTTTGCGATGTGCAGCAGGTATTTGAGCGGGTGTTGCGCCCTCAGTGTTTGGACGGTTTGGCTTTGTCCTTTGCGGTCTGCTTTTGGCTGAGGGCTTTTAACTCCTTTAGGTAGGCGACCTCTGCGCGCATATAGCACAGTTCTTCAATAAGCTCTGCCTGTGTTTTTTCTTGGTCGGGTTTATCTGCGATGAAGGGGTTTTTGCGGTGTTGGGGCATGGTTTTGGATTGGGGATGTTCGAGTGCGCCGATACCGCCTTCTTGATAGGCGCGTATCCATCGTCTCAGGTGGGTTCGGGAAATGCCGTAGTGGTCTGCGGTACGTTGTTGGCTGCGTATATGCAGGTAGTGGAGTACGGCTTGGTATTTGAAGTGTAATGTATATTTGCTCATAAAAAAACTGCACCTTGTGAGTTGGAGGGGATGTGTCCAACTTTTGGGGTGCAGTTCACCCTTTTTCAAGATTTTCAGACGACCTTTCCGTGTTGCAAGATGCTTAAACGGGCAAGCCGATTACGCGCCGTAAACGGGGTATTTGTCGCAAAGCGCGGTGATTTGTTTGCGGACGTTTGCCAAATTCGCTTCGTCTTCAGGATTTGCCAAAACATCGGCAACGAGGTTGGCGAGGACACGGGCGTCGGCTTCGTTAAAGCCGCGCGTGGTCATGGCGGCGGAGCCGATGCGGATACCGGAGGTAACGAACGGTTTTTCCGGGTCATTCGGAATGGCGTTTTTGTTGACGGTGATGTTTGCTTTGCCCAATGCGGCTTCGGCGGCTTTGCCGGTGATTTTCATCGGTTGCAGGTCAACGAGGAAAACGTGGCTTTCGGTGCGGCCGGAAACGATGCGCAAGCCGCGTTTGACCAATTCTTCCGCCATCGCTGCGGCATTGATTTTCACCTGTTTCGCGTATTGTTTGAACTCGGGTTGCAGGGCTTCTTTGAACGCAACGGCTTTGGCGGCGATGACGTGCATCAGCGGGCCGCCTTGCAGACTTGGGAAGATGGAAGAGTTCAACGCTTTTTCATGCGTGTTGTCACGACACAAAATCACGCCGCCGCGCGGGCCGCGCAGGGTTTTGTGGGTGGTGGTAGTCACGAAGTCGCAGAATGGGACGGGGTTGGGATATTCGCCGCCGGCAATCAGGCCTGCGTAGTGCGCCATATCGACAAAGAGGTAGGCACCGACTTTGTCGGCGATTTCGCGGAATTTCGCCCAGTCGATTTGCAGGGCGTAGGCAGATGCGCCGGCAACGATCATTTTGGGTTTGTGTTCAAGCGCGAGGCGTTCGACTTCGGCGTAATCGAGGACTTCGTTTTCATCCAAGCCGTAGGTAATGGCGTTGTAGAGTTTGCCGGAAATATTGACGCTGGCGCCGTGAGTCAGGTGGCCGCCGTGGGCGAGGCTCATGCCGAGGATGGTGTCGCCGGGTTTGAGGACGGAGGCGTACACGGCTTGGTTGGCTTGGGAGCCGGAATGGGGTTGGACGTTGGCGTATTCCGCACCGAAGAGTTCTTTGACGCGGTCGATTGCCAGCTGTTCGACGATATCGACGTATTCGCAGCCGCCGTAGTAGCGTTTGCCGGGGTAGCCTTCGGCGTATTTGTTGGTCAATTGCGAACCTTGTGCCTCCATCACGGCGCAACTGACGTAGTTTTCGGAAGCAATCAGTTCGACGTGGTCTTGCTGGCGTTGGTCTTCTTGGGCAATGGCGGCTGCCAGCTCCGGATCATATTGGGCTAGGTTGACGCTTTTTGAAAACATCTTCTCGACTCCTTTGTCGGTTGGGAAACGGGGATTCATAAGCATTGAACAATGTACCAAATCGGGTCGGATTGTCAACGATTTTATCTTTCAGACGACCCCTTTGCGGCTGGAGGGGTCGTCTGAAAAGTTTATTTGAACAGATTGTCCTGTTTTAAATGAAAGTCGATTTTTTCGAGCAGGGCTTCGAGGTCGGTCTCGGCTTGGGCGGCGGCAAGGTTTTTGCCCAACTCTTCCAAAGCCAGCGCGTCCAGCCTGCGGCGTTCGAGTTTGCGCGCTTCTTCGTTGAAGATTTTGATGTTGTCGGGCAGGATGAGCGGCGGCACGCTGCCGTCGGTCGTATAGAACGCTTCATCCGCAAACACAAACCCCGCCGGCAATGCGGGTGCGTTGTCGTAGTCGGCATCGTTGACCGGCATCCACTCGGAATGCTGTTCCAACAGGACGAATTGCCCGTTCATGCCGTAAATATGGGCAAAACGGGAGAGCTTGGGGCGTTTGGTGTTCATGCAAAGATTGTATGCCGATGATGCGGGAGCGTCTAGGGCGGAATTTTGTATCGGCGCAGTAGGAAGGTCGTCTGAAAGTAGTATAATTACAAAATCGATAAATTTTTGAAGACAAATATAAAAAGGGAAACCCCAATGTCAGCAAACACAAACAAACAATGGCTAAGCGTCATCGCCCTGGCGGTCGGCGCATTCATTTTCAACACCACCGAATATATCCCGATTGCCCTATTGAGCGACATCGGCGCAACCTTCAATATGCCGCCGACCGAAGTCGGCATCATGATTACCGTGTATGCCTGGATTGTCGCGCTATTGTCACTGCCGCTGATGCTGGTAACGAAAAACGTCGAACGCCGAAAGCTGCTGCTTGTCCTCTTCGCGTTCTTTACCCTCAGCCACATCGTTTCCTATTTCGCCCAAAGTTTCGAAATCCTGCTCATCAGCCGCATCGGCATCGCCTTGACGCACGCCGTGTTTTGGTCGATTACCGCCTCGCTGGCAGTACGCGTTGCGCCGCAGGGTAAAGGCAATCAGGCTTTGGGGCTGCTCAGTACGGGGACGGTCATGGCGATGGTGGCGGGCATCCCGCTGGGGCGCGTTATCGGGCAACACTCAAGCTGGCAGTTCAGCTTTTTGCTTATCGGACTTTGCGCGGCAGCGGTCATGGGCATATTGGCGAAAAACCTGCCGCTGTTGCCCAGCGTGAACACAGGTTCGCTCAAAAGCCTGCCCGGATTGCTCAAGCGCAAAAACCTCATGCTGCTCTACGCGCTGACCGTCCTCCTGATTACCGCCCACTTTACGGCATACAGCTATATCGAACCCTTCGTCCTGCAAGCCGGCGGCTTCGCGCCCGAACAAGTGACCATCGTCTTGAGTCTGTACGGGCTGGCGGGATTTGCCGCGTCGTATTTGTTCGGCAAATGGTTTGCCAAACACCAGCGCGCATTCCTGCTGACCTCGGTATCCGTCATCATGGCTTCAACGCTCTGCCTGCTGCCCCTTGCCGCTTACCCGATAGCCGTTTACGCGCTGGTGTTTGTCTGGGGTATCGCCATCGTCGTCTTAAGCCTCGGCATGGTATCCAAAGTATTGGACTTTGCCTCGGATGCGACGGATGTAGCCAACTCGATTTACTCAGGCCTCTACAACGTCGGTATCGGCGGCGGCGCGCTTTTGGGACATTACGTTACCGTGTGGGCAGGTATTTCCAACATCGGATTTGTAGCCGCAATCTTGGCAGCGGCAGGATTGGGCGTGTGTCGGATGTTGGTTGAGATGCGGAAATAAGGGGGTTGTATAGTGGATTAACTGTAAACCAGTACGGCGTTACCTCGCCTTGTCCTGATTTAAAGTTAATCCACTATATAAAATAAGGTCGTCTGAAAACGTTGTTTTGTTTCAGACGACTTTTGATTTTAATCCGATAAATTTTACTTCCTGCGGGCTCCCTTTCCCCGAAAATAAACTGCAACCGCGCACAAGGCTGCGCCTGCGCTCAGGCAGCCGAACCAGCTTGTGCTGGCGGCGGCGGGATGGGGCGAAGCGAGTGCGGCGGCAAGGGCGGCGGCAAGGAGGGTTGCGCCGGCGAGGCGCAGGCGGGCGGGGTGTTGGACGGGTCGTCCGAGCATGGTTTTGGCGTGGGGCGTTTGCGAGAGCATGAGGCAGAAAAAGCCGCCGAAGCAGAGGGAAAACATCAGGAAATACAGCATGGTCATTGCGCCTTTGCGATGCGGCGGGCGATGAGGAAGAATATTGCCGCAAATGTCAGGAAACACAGTTCCACCGTCCAATAGAGCGTGTCCCCCGACCGAATTGACAGCCAGAGAGGCCGTCTGACATAAATATCCAAGAGCGGGATCAGGGCGCACAGTGCGGCGGCGGCGTAAAACAGGCCGCGCCATTTGATATGCGCGGGGCAGGGGAAGAAAGCGGCAACCGCAGCAGCGGCCCAGACGGTAAAGAGGCTTTGCGCTTCCCAAATTTCGCGCCCGTCCCAGTCTGCGGGCAGCAGGCGGTTGGTGCAGAAAAAGGTGGCGCAGGCGAGCGGGAAACCGGCGAACACGGCGATGTTGATGCGTTCCGCCCACGCAATCCCGCGCAGGGGCGGCTGTTTGCGGTTGCGCCGCTTCATCGGCCACATTACCGCGCCCGTCGCAATCATACCGCAACCCGCCATACCGCTGAAGAAATAAAGCCAGAGCGTCGGATAGTCGGCAAAGCCCGCCGTATGCAGGCTGTAGAGCGAAGAGTAGGCCTGTTCGAAGCCGCCGTAGGCATCTTTGCGGTACACCTGCGCCCCGTCGCGCAAACGTACCGCCACCGACAAATCAGGGTTCGAGCCGACGCTTCTTTTGTCGAAATAATCCGCCGACAACACCACTTCTTCGCGGTCGGGGTCGGTGATGGTCAAGTTGATTTCCTTGTCCGTCCCGTTCGGGCGCAGCCTCTGCACCGTCGGATACCAATCCGCCATCTCCCACCGCTTCCCTGCGTTTTCAGACGACCTCGACACATAGGCGGAGCGCGCCTCGAATTCTTCATCCGACAATTCCGCTGCCGTTTGGCTGTAGGTCATCACCGTATGCGAAGTCAGCAAGAGGCCGCTGTAAACAATCATCACATGAAACGGCAGCGGCAGTACGCCCAGCAGGTTGTGCGCGTCCAGCCAGCTTCTGAGCTTTTTGCCTGCGCGGAAAGTGAAAAACTCCGCCAAAATCTTTTTATGCACAATCACGCCGCTGATTACCGCCGCCAGCGCGACCACCGCGGCCGCAGCCGTCAGCCAGTAACCGCCGTATTCCGCCGCCGCGAGGTTGCTGTGGATGGAAACCAGATAACCCGCCCCCGCCGTTTCGCGCGGTTTGGACTGCGGCGCGTCAGGATAAGGGCTGATGGTGGTATAGGACGCCTCTTCGGCCCCGCTCTCCGTCCAGCCCAAATCCAGGTACGGCGAACGTTCGGTCGGCAGAGAAACCGACCATTCTGCCGCATTCGGCGCATGGCGGCGCAGATAGTCCAGGGCGGTCGCCAGCGAAACCCGTTCGTCCGGCAGGCCGTCTGAAAACGGCAGCTCCGGCTGCATCCATACATCCAGTTCGGCACGGAAAAACGCAATGCTTCCCGCAAGGAATATTACGAACAAAACCCACGAACAGACCAGTCCCGTCCATGTGTGGATTTCCGCCATTACCTTGCGAAGCCCCGCCTCCTTAGTCATGCGGCAGCTCTCCTGCCGCCGAAAGCAGCAACACCGACAGCGACAGCACGCAAAACACCGTCCGCAGCCGCCGTGCCGCCAACGCCCACAGAAATACCAGCGGCAGCAGCGTGATGCCTAGGAGGGTGCCGCCGTAAACGGCATTGGTTGACCCGCCCGCATAAAGCGGAACCGTACCCGCCGCCAGCGCGGATACCCAGTAGCTTCCGGCCGAAGCCAGCACAATCCGCGCCGCGATGTGCAGCGGGCGTGGCAGGATGGGACTCATATGGTTTTCCTTGGGATATTTGTTACTTTTATTCGATTGGGTGTTTTTCAGACGACCTTTAGAAATGACAGGTTTCAGACAGCCTTTGCAGAGTACGGGAACCTCACGGCCGTCATTCCCGTGAAAACGGGAATCCAGACCTTTGGAGTTTCAGGAATCTCTAAAAATCGCCGAATCCCAAAGATTTCTAGATTTCCGCCTGCGCGGGAATGACGGATTATATAGTGGATTAACTTTAAACCAGTACGGCGTTGCCTCGCCTTAGCTCAAAGAGAACGATTCTCTAAGGTGCTGAAGCACCAAGTGAATCGGTTCCGTACTATCTGTACTGTCTGCGGCTTCGTCGCCTTGTCCTGATTTAGATTTAATCCACTATAGGTTTCAGACGACCTTCAAGAATTACAGCAACCCCAAACCCCGTCAAAACTTATACCTGAGCGTCCCCGACAGACTCCTCGGCTGGCCGTAGTCGTGGTACGCCGTATCCATGCGGTAGCGTTTGTCGAATACGTTGTCGAAATTCAGCGTCAGTTCGGCGTTTTTCGAAACTTGGTACTGCGCGTTCAGGTCGACCACGGCGAAGGATTTTTGGCGGGAGAAGACGCGGGCGCGTTCTTTGGCTTCATCGTCGTCAAACTCGATATTGCTGAGGTCACTGTATTTGTCCACAAAGGTCTTGCTTTGCCAGCGCACGCCGCCGCCAAGGGTCCAGCGGGTTTTGGGCAGGCGGTAGGTGGTGAAGAGTTTGAAGCTGTGGCGCGGGTCGTATTGGCTGTTGGGCCGGTTGCCGTTTTCTTCGCGGGTCAGGTGCGACTGCACGCCCGCGCTGATGTCCCAGCCTTCGGCGGGCGAGCCGCTGATTTCGGCTTCCCAGCCGTGGGCTTTGGTATTCGCTGCGCGGTAGTAGGTGTCGTCGTTGTCAAATTTGCCCGCTTCGACGGGGACGTTGCGTCGTTTAGATTGGAACACCGACAGCGAGGCGTTCAGACGGCCTTCGAGCCATTCGCCTTTCAGTCCAGCCTCGACGGTGCGGCCGGTAATCGGATCGATGGGGCGGCGGTTGATGTCTGTTTCGCCGTTTTCGTGCGGCTTGAACAGGCGGCTGTAGGAGGCGTAGGCGGAGAGGTTGTCAGTGAGGTCGTAGGTGATGCCGGCGTAGGGGGCGAAGCGGCCTTCTTTGGCTTCCGTATTCGGGCTGCCGCCAACCGGTATGGCTTGGTAATGGTAGCGGGCGTAGTTGGCGCCCAAAAGCAGCGAGAGTTTGTCGGTGGCGTGCAGGCGGGTGGCGGCATAGCCGCTGATTTGGCGTGTCGCGATGGTGTCTCCCTCCCATTTCCAGTCGTTGACGGAAGCGATGGCGGGATAGTCGCGGCGGCGTATGAAATCGTAGATGTCGTCTATGGAATAGTTGCCTTCAGAGTTTGCCCAGGCGCGTTTGTTCCGCGTGCGGTAGCCTCCGATGCCGAATACGGCTTCGTGTTTGCGCCCCCATAAATCGTATTGCCCGTTGAGCTTGAAGCTGAAGGCATGGCTGACGATATTGTCGGCCATTTTATAAAATTTGGCTCCGGCCGAGCTGTCGTCGTGCCTGAGATAGTTGTATGGGGCGTCACCCATACCGGGATTGAAGGTTTTCTCACGGTTGTAGCGGTATTCCAGCTTGGCTTTCCAGTTGTTTTCAAAGCGGTGTTCCAGTCCGGTAAAGAGTTCCGTCGCGCGTTCCCTATAGCTGCTGCCTTTGATTTTGTTGTTGTCACGGATACCGAAGCGGGTGGGGTAGCCTGCGCTGTCGTAAACGGGCAGGTCCCCGCCGTAAAATTCTTTTTCGCGCGCGCGCTGGTGGTTGATGCCGGCGTAGGCGGTGGTTTGCGGCGAAAAGTCGTATTCGGCAATGCCGTAAACCATGCCGCTGCGGTCGCGCGCCCCCTCGGTCCAATGCCGCCCGCCCTCGGCGTTGACCACGGCGCGACCGCGCAGGCTGCCGCTTGGGTTGAGCGGCCCGGACACATCGGCCTCGGCATTCCAACGCCGCCATCTGCCGATGCCGACGGAAATTTCAGCCTGCCGCTCTTTGGTCGGACGCTTGCGTACCAGGTTCACCGTCGCACTCGGGTCGCCCACGCTGCCCTGCAAGGTGGAAGTGCCGCGCACGACTTCCACCCGCTCGTACGCGCCCGAGTTCAGCAGTTGGTTGCCGTCGATTTCGGTGGTCATGCCGTCTATCTGGTAATCGTTGACCTTCTCGCCGCGCGCATACATGTTGGTTACCGCATAGCGCGAACTTGCCGGATTGCCGCTGATACCGTTGACCCATGAGAGCGCGTCGTAAACGCTGCGCTTGCCTTGGTCCTTCATCTGTTTGTCGGTTACCACGCTCACGCTCTGCGGCACCTCGCTCAGCGTCAGCGGCATCCCCGTCGCGGCGTAAGTGCCCGAAGCGGTATAGCCCTTGTTCAACGACTTCTGCCGCTTACCGCGCACGGTAACAGTGGAAAGGGTAACTGCTGCCGGTTCGGCATCGGCGGGAACGTATGCGTCCGCCGCCTGCGTGCAGACAGGCAGGATAAGTAACAGCGGCGCGCTCAAATGGTAAAACTTCATTGCTACAAATTCTCCTTTTCAAGTTCAAACAATAGATTGATAGGATTGATAATAATTTTTGTATAAAAATTGGTAATTTTGTTTCATTTTGTTTTATTCGGAAGACGGGGTAGAAAAATGCAAAACGGGCAGGACGCTATGATGCGGTGAACAGGGATAGGAAAAAGAAATGACAGAGGGTTTGTAAAAGTTTGGAAAGGGGATATTGAATACCGTCATTCCCACCCCAGTCTACGCGAAGGCAGGCTGAGACGAGAATCCAACACTTTGGATTTCTGGAATCTCTGGAAAATTACTGCAGCCCGTCAGTTCGTTGTTTAATTGGGTTAAATTGGCAAACAAGCGTCGGAATTTTGTTACACTCTGGGTTCTTTACACTTCACACTCACACATCACACAAGGAGGCTTTATGGCATTAATGGACAGTTTGTTGAACGTGGCGGCGCAAGCCTTGGGCGGCAAAGACGAAAACGGACAAAACTCGCTGACCGAAATGGCGATGAATTTGGTACAACAACAAGGCGGCGTGGGCAATCTGATTAATCAATTGCAACAAGGCGGGCTGGGCGACGTATTGAACAGCTGGGTTTCCAACCAACAAAGCAATCTGCCTGTATCCGGCAGCGATTTGCAAAACGCTTTGGGCAGCGATGCCATCAGCCAAGTAGCGCAAAAGTTCGGTCTCGACAGCCAGCAAGCCGGCGATATGTTGGCGCAGATTCTGCCCAATCTGGTGGACAAAGCCACGCCGAACGGTTCTGCGCAGGATGCGGACGGATTCGGTTTGGACGATATTGCTTCGGCGATATTGAAAAACTTTACCAAGTAAGCAGCACGAAAAATACAAAAAGGTCGTCTGAAAAACGTTTTCAGACGACCTTCTCTTATGGTTCAAATTGTTTCTTATTTCTTCGCCGCCCTTCTCGCGCGGATGACTTCGACCACACCCGGCAGGATGGAAATTACGATAATCGCCACCATCACTAAAGCCAGATTGTTTTTGACAACCGGAATATTGGCGAAGAAATAGCCGGCATAGGAAAACGACAAGACCCACAATACCGCGCCGATGATGTTGTAGCGGATGAAGGTGCCGTAGTGCATACTGCCCATGCCCGCGACAAACGGGGCGAACGTCCGCACAATCGGGACGAAGCGGGCGATGATGATGGTTTTGCCGCCGTGTTTTTCGTAGAACGCGTGGGTTTTCTCCAAATACGACTGGCGGAAGATTTTGGAATCGGGGTTGGCAAAGAGTTTGCGCCCGAAAAATTTGCCGATCATGAAGTTGGCGGCATCGCCCAAAATCGCGGCGGCCAAAAGCAGCGCGATCATGACATGAATATTCATGCTGCCGACCGCGGCAATCCCGCCCGCGGCAAACAGCAGCGAATCGCCCGGCAGAAACGGCGTAACCACCAAACCGGTTTCGCAGAAAATAATCAAAAACAACACCGCGTAAATCCATACGCCGTATTGCGCGGAAATCTCAACCAAATGCTGGTCGATGTGGAGGATAAAATCAATAAGGGTCGAAATCACGAGATTTTCCTGAAATAAAAAAGACAGGGGTCGTCTGAAAACAGACGCGTTGCCAAATGTCCGCCATTGTATATGAAACCCATGCCGCGCGCCCCTTTTTCAGACGACCCCGCGCCTTGATACGCGTTGACAAAACAACGTACAATAAACCCGATTCCAACCCATCCGGTATGCCTTTGTGAACCAGCTTATTTTCGACTTCGCCGAACGCGGCTATCCCGGTTTCGACAAATTCCTCGGAACGGAAAATGCCGAACTGGTCTATGTGTTACAGCATAAACACGACCCGTTTATCTACGTTTGGGGCGAAGAAGGCGCGGGCAAAAGCCACCTGCTGCGCGCATGGGTCGCCCAAGCGCTCGACGCAGGGAAAAAAGCCGTCTATATCGACGCTGCCGCCACGCCCCTGACCGAAGCCGCCTTTGAAGCCGAATACCTCGCCATCGACCAAATCGAAAAACTGGGCAACGAAGAACAAGCCCTCCTGTTTGCCGTATTCAACCGCTTCCGCAACAGCGGCAAAGGCTTTCTGCTGTTAAGTTCCGAACACACACCCCAACAGCTCGTCATCCGTGAAGACTTGCGTACCCGCATGGCGTACTGCCTCGTTTACGAAGTCAAACCCCTGACCGACCAAGAAAAAATCGACGCGCTCGTCAGCATGGCGGCGGCGCGCCAAGTCACCATAGACCCCGAAATCTTCGAATACCTGCTCAACCACTGGCGGCGCGACATGGACAGCCTGATGCAGATGCTCGACACGCTGGACAACTACGCCGTTACCATGGGCAAACGCATTACCCTGCCGCTTCTGCGCCAGCTTTTGAAACAACAGGAAACCCAATGAAAAACCTCGCCATCTTCGACCTCGACAACACCCTCATCAACACCGATTCCGACCACTCTTGGCCGCAATACCTCATCAAAAAAGGGCTGGTTGACGTTGCCGAAACCGAAGCGCAAAACGAAAAATTCTACCGCGACTACCAAAACGGCTGCCTCGACATCGACGCCTTCCTTAAATTCCACCTCGCCCCGCTCGCCCGTTACAGCAAAGAAGAGCTGGCAGAATTTCACCGCGAATTTATGGCGGAGTTCATCACGCCCCACATCTCGCCCATGCAGCGTATGCTGGTGCAGAGCCATCAAATGGCGGGCGACGAAACCCTCGTCATCTCCTCGACCAACGAGTTCATCATCACCCCCATCTGCCACCTTTTCGGCATCACCAACATCATCGGCACCCAACTCGAAACCGGTGTCGACGGCCGCTACACCGGCAACTACATCGGCACGCCCAGCCTCAAAGAAGGCAAAATCACCCGCCTGAACCAATGGCTCGCCGAACGCGGCGAAACGCTCGAAAGCTATGGCAAAACCTATTTTTACAGCGACTCCAAAAACGACCTGCCACTGCTGCGCCTCGTCAACGAACCCGTCGCCGTCAACCCCGATGCCGAGCTGGAACAGGAAGCCAAAGCAAAAGGTTGGCCGATATTGAACTTCAAATAAGCAAAACCGCACCCGCCGCCCAAACGGGCGCAACTCCGTAGCGTGGGCTTAGCCCACGAAAAACAAAGGTCGTCTGAAAATAGCACAACCCCGTAGCGTGGGCTGTGCCCACGAAAAACAAAAGGTTGTCTGAAAACAAATCAAAAACAACCCCCTAAACCCGCTATAAATCTACAAATAAGGAAAACAATATGTCCATCCGCGCCGTCATCCCCGCCCTGCTGCTTGCCTTCGTCCTACCCGCAACCGCGCAAACCGTCAACCCGGCAGAATACGCCCCCGCATCCAATAATCCCACGCAACCCATCAAACCCGTCAAACTGTCCATCCTAGTTTCCCCCGAAGGCAAAGCCGTAGAAGTCAGCATCCTCGAATCCAGCGGTTATGAAGGGCTCGACGAAACAGCCGTGGCAACCGCCAAAAAAGACAAATACAAAGCCGCCGGATACTGGGTGAAATATAAAGGAACCATCGAGTTTAAAAACCAATAGGTCGTCTGAAATGTCCGCATTCAAACCCGTCATCGTTACCACCACCGCCCCGACCCGCGAAGAAGCCGAAAAAATCGGCAGCCTGCTTTTGGAAAAGCAACTCGCCGCCTGCGTGCAATACGAAGCCATCACCAGCCAATACCTTTGGAACGGCGAAATCTGCCGCGACGACGAAATCCGCATCACCATCAAAACCTCGCGCCACTGCTACCGCGAAATCCAAAAAACCATCATCGCCAACCACAGCTACGAATGCCCGCAAATCCTGATGCAAAACGTATCGCGCGGATACGCCCCCTATTTGCGCTGGCTGAAGCAGAGTTTAGGTTGATAAAACAGCCGCGCCGTCTGAAAAACGCTCAAGCATCATTATGAATTTACAGGGAAGTCCACTATAATGACGGCTTTTGATTTTCAGACGACCTTATAGTGGATTAACTTTAAACCAGTACGGCGTTGCCTCGCCTTGTCGTACTATCTGTACTGTCTGCGGCTTCGTCGCCTTGTCCTGATTTAAATTTAATCCACTATACGTCTGCATCCGCAATCCCAAACCAAAAGGAAACCCATGTTCCGCACCATGCTCGGCGGCAAGATACACCGCGCCACCGTTACCGAAGCCGACCTTAACTACGTCGGCAGCATCACCGTAGACCAAGACCTGCTCGACGCCGCAGGCATCCTCGTTAACGAAAAAGTCGCCATCGTCAACAACAACAACGGCGAACGCTTCGAAACCTACACCATCCCCGGCGAACGCGGCAGCGGCGTCGTCTGCCTCAACGGCGCCGCCGCACGGCTCGTCCAAAAAGGCGACATCGTCATCATCATGTCCTACGTCATGCTGTCCGAACCCGAAATCGCCGCGCACGAACCCAAAGTCGTCCTCGTGGACGAACACAACAAAATCCGCGACATCCTCTCCTACGAGCCGCCGCACACCGTCCTATAAAACACAAAGGTCGTCTGAAACCGCAAAATCCGCTTTCAGACGACCTTTCAGCCATTTTCAGACGACCTTCGAGAAAGCCCCATCATCATGAACATCCGCATCAACAACCTCAACGTCGGCAACGACCTCCCCTTTACCCTGTTCGGCGGCATCAACGTCCTGGAAGACCTCGATTCCACCCTCAAAGCCTGCGAACAATACGTTAAAGTGACCGACAAACTCGGCATCCCCTACGTCTTCAAAGCCTCCTTCGACAAAGCCAACCGCTCCTCCATCCACTCCTTCCGCGGCGTAGGTTTGGACGAAGGTATGAAAATCTTCCAAGCCGTCAAACGCGAGTTTGACGTACCCGTCATTACCGACGTCCACGAACCCTACCAATGCGCCCCCGTCGCCGAAGTCTGCGACGTCATCCAACTGCCCGCCTTCCTCGCCCGTCAAACCGACCTCGTCGTCGCCATGGCAAAAACCGGCAACGTCATCAACATCAAAAAACCCCAGTTCCTCAGCCCCTCGCAGATGAAAAACATCGTCGAAAAATTCCAAGAAGCGGGCAACGGACAAATCATACTGTGCGAACGCGGCGCCAACTTCGGCTACGACAACCTCGTCGTCGATATGCTCGGCTTCGGCGTCATGAAGCAAACCTGCGGCGGCCTGCCCGTCATCTTCGACGTCACCCACTCCCTGCAAACCCGCGAATCCGGTGCGGCCGCATCCGGCGGACGGCGCGCGCAAGTGCTGGACTTGGCGCTCGCAGGCATGGCAACCCGCCTCGCAGGCCTCTTCCTCGAATCACACCCCAACCCCGACCAAGCCAAATGCGACGGCCCCAGCGCCCTGCCGCTCGCCCAACTGGAAGACTTCCTGACCCGCGTCAAAGCCGTGGACGAAACCGTCAAATCCTTCGCGCCTATGGACATCCGTTAATGCGGCATGGCAAACGAAAGGTCGTCTGAAAATTGAATCGTCGGTTTACCTTGTGTAAACTGACGGTCAGGCGATTTTGTATTTCAATCGATTTTTCGATATAAAACAGTAAATACACAAACCATCAACATTGTGGGCAAACGCGAAAACCCCAAAAAACGGATTTGCCGCCTGCGCCCGATTCTTCAACTGCTCATTACATATAAGGAAAACAATATGAAAACATGGAAAACCCTACTTGGCGCCGCCGCGTTCACCTTGACCCTGACTTCTGCCGCCGTGGCGGAGATGGCTTATGTACCGGGTCTGCACGTTACCGAACCCAACCAGCTCGTTACCGCCAAAAAAGTCAAACGCAAAGACTTGTTCGGCATGTGGGGCAACACCAGCAAAAACGCAGACGGCTCCCTGCTCAACGCCAGTCTGATGCGCCCCGACGGTACCGGCCGCGACCTGATTCATTTCCAAGCAAATTCCGGCGATACGACCACCATTACCCAAGACTTCAAATGGAAATTCAGCCGTTGGAGACAAGAATTCCGTCAAACCATAACCAACTACACCGTCAGCCACAACGATGGCGCGCCCGAACAAAAACCTGACGAAATTGGCAAAACCGTCAAATTCAAAGTTCCGCTGCTGCTGAAGCTGGAAGGCAAACCCAACGTATTGGAAATGACCAATAAAGAAGGTACAGACAGCGTCCGCTATTACCGCTACAACGAAGAAGCCATGCCTGATCTGCTGAAAAAACTGGAAGCGCAATAATCCATCTTCCCAATACAGAAAGGTCGTCTGAAAACCTAATTTCAAGGTTTTCAGACGACCTTTCTGTTTTCTGTTACCCCTTAAAGATTTATAGTTCTTTGTAACTAAAAACAATCATCAATAATATTTACATTTCGAAATAAAAAGAGTAAGGTTGCCTTGCTTTTCGGGCTTTCCGTTGGCTTTTGAACCGTAAACAATCAAATTTGAGGAAGAAACATGAAAAAATTATGGATACTTGGCGCATTGGGCTTGAGCATGGCGGCGCAGGCGCATGATTTGTGGGTGTCGGCTCCGGTGCGTTTGGATTCGGGCAGTACGTTGAAAGCGGATTTGGGTTACAGCCATGATTTCCCGAATGTCGAAAAAATCGCCGACGACCGCGTGCACATTTTCAAACCGCTGCAATTGACGGACAAGTCCGGAAAAACCGTTGATTTGACGAATAAAGGTGAAAATTACCAATATGTTTCCAAATCCCGCCTGAAAGACGGCTCTTATTGGGTCGGCGCGGTGTACAAACCAACGTTCTGGTCGCAAAACAGTGAAGGCTGGAAACAGAAAACCTTGAAAGACCTGCCCGGCGCGACTTATTGCGAACAGGCCCAGATGTTCGGCAAAGCGTTTTTGCAAGTGGGCAGCGCAGGCGTGGATGAAAGCGTGTTGACCCGTCCGGTCGGTCATGAATTGGAACTGGTTCCGCTGAAAAATCCGAATGAAGTCAAGGTAGGCGGCCTGCTGCCGATTAAAGTGCTTTATAAAGGCAAACCGTTGGCAAAAGCGACGGTAACGGCAAGCTCGGATACGCTGGCGGAAATGGATTTGGCGGCGACACACGACCACCGCGAGCCGCAAGGTTTTTCAGGGAAAACGGATAAAGACGGCGTCGTCAATGTGATTCCTTTGATTGAAGGTTTGTGGAAAATCAAAGCCGCCCATCAGGCGGATTATGCCGATAAAAGTGTTTGCCAACAAGACAATGCCTATGCAACGCTGATTATGCCCGTCGGAACGAAACGCGCGGCTGAACGGCATGAACACCATCATCATCAACACTAATTGAGTGTGAAAGATCGAAAAGGTCGTCTGAAAAAGTTTTCAGACGACCTTTCTTTATATAATGGATTAAATTTATAGTGGATTTACAAACCCAATGCCTCAGCATGAAACTCGATATGCGAGTCGATAAAGCTGGCGATGAAGAAATAATCGTGTCCGTAGCCGGGGCGGACTTTGTATTGCACATTAAAGCCGTTGGCGCGGGCGGCATTGACGAAGGCTTCGGGTTGCAGTTCGTCGGGGAAAAGCGGATCGATGCCGCCTTGATCGATGAGTATCGGCAGCTTGCGGGAGGTCGTCTGAACGAGCGATGTGCTGTCGTAAGCCTGCCAAGCATCCGACTCCTTGCCCAGATAGGCGGCAAACGCCTGCTTTCCGCCTCGGCTGGCGGTTGGGTGGCACAAGGGGGCGAACGCGGAAACGGCGGCATAGCGGCCCGGATTTTTCAGGGCGATGGAAAGTGCGCCGTGCCCGCCCATGCTGAAACCTGCGATGCTGCGCTCTTGGGTGGCGGGGAAATGCCGTTCCACCCAATCGGGCAGCTCGCGGCTAATATGGCTGTACATCTGATAATGCACCGCCCACGGCTGTTCGGTCGCGTCAATGTAAAATCCCGCGCCCTGTCCGATAAATTCGTTCGCGCTGTCGCTGATATGGCTGCCGCGCGGCGAGGTGTCGGGGAAAACGACGATGATGTTCCATTGCGCGGCGAAACGCTGGATGCCGGTTTGGCGTATCAGTTCCGAGCCGTCGCCGTGCAGCCCCGACAAGAAATACAAAACCGGCGCGGGATAGCCTTTCAATACTTGCGGCGGCAGGTAGATGCCGAAGGTCATGTCGGTTTGGCAGGTTTCGGAAAAGCAGCGGTATTGCTCTTGATGGCCGTTGAACATTTTGGCGCGGGAAAGCAGGTGTAATTCGTGTGCGGACATAGATGGGATGACGTGAAAACAGTGAAGGCATCATCTTAACAGAAAGACCTCGTTACGGGCTTTTAAAAACCTATCGAACGGTATGGTTTCAGACGACATCAATCTATACACAAACTCTGTGGATAAGTTTGTTGATAAGCTTTGGGTAATCGGAATTTTTGCTTTTGGAACAACCCAAGCCTTTCGGTGCTTAAAAAATAGTCAAATAAAATACAATAAAATCAATTGGTTATAAAAATAAAAAATTTCAAAGCCTTTATGGGAAAAATTTATAAGCAAAACAAGCCAATGCGGGATTGTGTATAAAAAGTGATTGACACGCCCGATAAATGTCAAATGAGTTGACCGAACAAGCAAGGCATCGGCTGTCGCCCTATGGGGAAAAACTTCAATCCCCCTGCCTTTCGCGTTACAATACACGCTTACTTTTTTACACAGAAAAACACACCATGAAAGCCAGCCAATTTTTCATTTCCACCTTGAAAGAAGCCCCCGCCGAAGCCGCGCTTGCCAGCCACAAGCTGATGATTCGCGCCGGTCTGATTAAAGCCAACGCGTCCGGCCTTTATACTTGGATGCCGATGGGGCTGCGCGTGTTGCGCAAAGTCGAAAACGTCGTGCGCGAAGAAATGGCGCGCGCGGGCAGCGTGGAGTTGCTGATGCCGGTGGTGCAGCCTGCCGAGCTGTGGCAGGAATCCGGCCGCTGGGAATTTTACGGTAAAGAACTGCTGCGCCTGAAAGACCGCCACGAACGCGATTTCTGCATGGGTCCGACCTGCGAGGAAGTCATCGCCGACATCGTGCGCAAAGAAATCAACAGCTACAAACAGCTGCCGAAAAACTTTTACCACATCCAAACCAAATTCCGCGATGAAGTGCGCCCGCGCTTCGGCGTGATGCGCGCGCGCGAGTTCGTCATGAAAGACGCTTATTCCTTCCATGCCGACTATGCCTCGCTTCAGACGACCTATGATGCCATGTACGACGCTTACTGCCGCATCTTCACCCGTCTGGGCTTGGAATTCCGTCCCGTTGCCGCAGACACCGGCAGCATCGGCGGCACCGGTTCGCACGAGTTTCAAGTATTGGCGGAAAGCGGCGAAGATGTCATTGCGTACAGCGACACTTCCGATTACGCTGCCAATATCGAACTGGCACCGACCTTGCCGCTCAAAGGCGAACGCGCGGCTGCTCAGGCAGAGCTGACCAAAGTACACACGCCGAATGTCAAAACCATTGATTCATTGGTTGATTTCCTCAGTATTCCGATTGAAAAAACGCTGAAATCCATCGTGGTCGAAGGCGAAAACGAAGGCGAAATCGTCTTATTGCTGTTGCGCGGCGATCATGAGTTCAACGACATCAAAGCCGAAAAACTCGCAGGCGTAAAATCGCCGCTGACCATGGCAGACTCAGCCGCCATCCGCGCGCAGTTCGGCGCAAACGGCGGCTCGCTCGGTCCTGTCGGTTTCACAGGCAAAGTCTATGCCGATTTCGCTACCGAAAAAGGCGCGGACTGGGTTATCGGCGCGAACGAAGACGATTACCACTATACCGGCTTCAACTTCGGCCGCGACGCCGCCGAGCCTGAGTTTGTCGATTTGCGCAACGTCGTCGAAGGCGACGAAAGCCCCGACGGACAAGGCCGTCTGAAACTGGCGCGCGGCATCGAAGTCGGACACGTTTTCCAATTGCGCGACAAATACACCCAAGCCATGAATGTAAGCTTCCTCGACAACAACGGCAAATCGCAAATCATGGAAATGGGCTGCTACGGCATCGGCATCACCCGCGTCGTTGCCGCCGCCATCGAGCAGAACAACGACGAAAAAGGCATCATCTGGACAAAAGCAATGGCGCCGTTTGAAGTCGTTATCGTGCCGATGAACTACAAAAAATCAGATGCCGTTCGCGAAGCCGCCGACAAAATCTACGCCGAACTGCTGGCGGCAGGCGTGGACGTCCTTCTCGACGACCGCGACGAACGCGCAGGCGTACTGCTCAATGACTCCGAGCTTCTGGGCATCCCGCACCGCATCGTCATCGGCGACCGCGCCTTGAAAGAAGGCAATGTCGAATACGCCGAACGCCGCGACAATCAGGCGCAAACCGTGGGCTTGAATGAAATCGCCGGCAAAGTATTGGCTGCATTGAAAGACTAATGACGGTTTAAAACGGATGCAGATGAAAGAAGGTCGTCTGAAAACTGGAAACAGGTTTCAGACGACCTTCATTATTGTGAAATCAGAAGCTTAACGGATGAATGCTTTGCCTTATAGCAAATATACTTAACTTTAAATCCAGCATGTCATCAAATTCCGTCATTCCCGCGCAGGCGGGAATCCATTTTTGAAATTCAGAAACTGTTTTTCAAATCAAGGTTCCTCAGATTTGACGATGGATTCCCGCCTGCGCGGGAATGACGGCAACCGGTAAGTTGCGTATCAAAAATAAAGTCTTTCAGCTCTATTTCTGAACGAATCCGTGTTCAATCGGACAATTCCCGTTTCAAAAACCAATCGCCAAACGGCCAGTCCACGCTGTCAAGCAGGTTTTTGGTAATCAGCCCCAGCTCGGTATCGCCTTCGATTTGCAGTTTGCGGTTGAAAAACAAAGTATCCGGGTCTTCCTCGCGCATCATCATGCGCATAAAGTCGATGCCGTTGGCGGCAAGGCGCAAATCGGGCGTGCCGAAGAAGTCCGCATCAATGAATTTTTCGGCATTGGCGGTGAAGCGTACCTTGATGCCCGCGTCCAATACGTCGATTTCGAATTTTTTGCCGTCAAACAGGCTCATGTCGGCGGGCAGCAATCCGCGTTTGAGCATGGTGTTGAGGGCAAAAACCAAAGCGAAACGCGGCGGCCTGCCCGGTAATTTACCGCCGATTTTTCCCGCCCATGCGGGCAATACGATTTCAGGCAACGCCATAATATTCCTCCTTCACGGCTTCGATACCCGCCTGGCCGTGCCAATAGCCGTCCACCAGCGTGCCGGTGGTCAGTCGTTCCAATTCGGGCAGCGCATCCGCCAGGGCAGTTTTGCCGTCCAATACGTCGCGGTGGATACGGACGATTTCCGCCATGCCGTGCATTTGCGGCGACAGACGCAGCATGTTCACGCCGATTTGCCGCAAATCCTCATGGTGCGGCAGCAGGTTTTGGCAGCCATAAGACATGGTTTGAATGCCGTTGATGGTTAAAAACGGTTTGCCCTCGCGGGTATTCATGTCCATGCCTTGTTCGTAATCCAAGCAGCGGAATTCGCAGCCGTCTTTGTTCAGGTTGTAATGCCGCGCGGTAAAGCAGCGCGATGAGTAGGCAAGCGGCATTTTGCCCCAAGCAAACAATTCCGTTTCAATGTCGTCTGAAGCCTTGATGATTTCGGCAACTTTGTCGCGGCTCAACTCGGACGGTGCAATCCAGCGGTATACGCCCAGTTTTTGGAAAAGCGCCAGCGTGCTTTCGTTGTAAATGTTCAGGCTGGCGCCGGCGACAAACGGAATGCCGTGTTCGCGCGCCAGTTTGACCGCGCCCATGTCGTTGGCTTCGACTTTGAATTTGTCCTGTCCGGTGATTTTGCGTAGGCGTTTCAAGTCGGATTCGCTCTCAAGCAGAACCTGCGACGAAAGGATAATTTCCTTGCCGCTTTCCGCCAAATCTTGCGCCAGGCTGACCCAGTCGGCAAAACGCATTTTCTGGCGGCGCGAACACACCACTTCGCCCAGATAAATGGTATCCACCGGCGCATCCAGCATGGCAGCGTAAAATTCCAGCAGCGCTTCCTTCTGCCAGAAAAACAAAACCGGCCCCAACGATAGTTTCATCGGATTCATTTTCCCTCCCCCTTATTTCCACGGACGGCTGTATGCGCCCAAGGTCGTCTGATGCCCTTCCGAAACCTTGCTCAGCGCGTTGTTCCACACCGGATTGACTTTGAAATGCGCCGGATCGGCAGCGGCCGCATCCAAAGCCTGCCGCAGCGATTTGGTTACCTGCGCCGTGTACATCGGGCTGCGCTGGCGGCCTTCGATTTTGATGGCGGACACGCCGATTTTGATGAGTTCGGGCAGCATTTCCAAAACGTTCAGGCTGGTCGGCTCTTCCAGCGCGTAATAGGTCTCGTCGTTTACCTCGAAACGGCCTTTGCACAAAGTCGGATAGCCTGCCGGTTCGTCCGGTTTGTATTGGTCGATTAACACTTGGTTCAGCCGCACGTTCATGCGGTCGGGTAACTGCTCCCAGCGCACCGCCTTCGCCGGCGAACACACGCCCTGCATATTCGGTGATTCGCCCGTCGCATAGCTCGACAAAATGCAGCGCCCTTCCACCATCACGCACAGGCTGCCGAAACCGAACACTTCGATTTCCACATCCGTATTGTCAATCACATGCTTGACCTGATCGACCGTTAAAACGCGCGGCAGCACGGCGCGGCGGATGCCAAACAGCTCCTTCATCATATTGATGGCTTCATAATTGGTCGCCGAACCCTGCACCGACATGTGCAGCCTCAAATCAGGATGACGCTCGGCGGCATAAGCCATAATCGCAGGGTCGGCGACGATTATCGCGTCCGCCCCCAGTTGCACCGCCGTATCGACAGCCCGATGCCACCGCTCGATTTGCCCCGCCTGGGCAAAAGTATTGATGGCCATCAACACATTGCGGCCGCGCGCATGGGCATAAGCCACCCCTTCTTGTGCCGATTTCATATCGAAATTCAGCCCCGGAAAGTTGCGCGCATTCGTCGCATCTTTCAGCCCCATATAAACCGTGTCCGCGCCATTGTCCACCGCCGTCTTCAAAGCGGGCAGATTGCCGGCTGGACAAACCAACTCAGGGATTTTCGGCATTTTGCGTTCCTCGACTCTTGTAGTTTGTTATTCGAAAATCAATATCTAGTATGATTTCGGGTATTTTAGAGATTTGGACACAAGATATTATGATTTAAATCAATTGTGAAATCAGGTTTGGATAACGTATGTTTTAGTTAACATAATTTAACTATGTTAAATATCAAGCTAATCAGCGGGTTATCTTTTCCAATTTGATAATATGAGATTAGTTATTATCTATTAAATTTATAGATTTTTACAATAAAAGGTCGTCTGAAACAGGTTTCAGACGACCTTTTATGTACTCAACGCGAATAATCGCACCTAGTGCTAAAATTATTCATTCGCAGCCCCAAACTGCCTATCTCCTCCATTCACTCCAACAGTCCATAATGGTACGCGGATGATTTTGAACCAGTTGTTTATAAAAAATAGCGAATCCGTCGGCTTTGGGATAAAAATGATAAGCAACTTGGCTTCCATCCGCTCTAAACTCCAGCCGCCAAACATGAGTACCGAAAAGGGCCATCATCGTCCTACTCAAATAAATCAAATCTTGAAGAGGATGACGTGCTTTGATTTCACTGCCTTCACAAATGAAAATCTCGTTTTTGCCAAAATAAATCCGTTCGTTATCCAATAAATTACCGAGACTGATGCAGATGAGCGGTTCGTTTTCCCAAATGATTTCAGGCGCTGGCCGTACTCTGCGGGCAATCAGGATGAAAATGAAGCATCCGACTAAAAATATAAAAATGTATGCCATAGCTGATAAACTGAATAAATGATGATGAAACGCGGATAATCATATGGCAAATTTGCGTATTGGGAAACTCATTATCAATATCTTAATATTGTCTTGAGTAATCAGCCTTGCCGACAAATTTCTTTTAACGAGCTAAATAAATAAAAATAAGAATTGATTGCATTTGTATTTTGAACTAAGATAGCCCATATTTCACACCTCGTCTGAAACGACCATGCGCTACCATTTCCCGATTTCCGTCGATATGTACGACTTTCTGACCACAGGCCGATTTGATTATCTGGAGATCGGGCAGACGGCGGAGATGATCCTGCAAATGTTCCCTGCGCCCGAATGCGTGCCCAAAGGGCTTTTGGTAAAAAAGGGGTGGAATATTTGGCTCTACGGCGATATCGAATTGCATTTTTCAGACGACCGCCTGACTCAAATCCGAGCGGACTTCCAACCCGGCACCTCGCTGAACGGCGGGCGTTGGTTGAGCTTAAACCCTTGGTTTTTCAGGCACGCGGACAAGCTTGATTTGTATTCCGCCATTGCCAAACTTGTGCAACACCATATCGACTTCATCAAAATCGATACGCCTTCCGCCCTGATTTTGCGTTTGCAAAGCGGCGTAGAGCTGATGTTTGAAAAGTGCAATGGGCAGCGTCTGTTCGCTTTTTGCAAACAAAAAACCACCCTACCCCAATGGGCGCATGAAACGGCGTAGATTTAAAATCTTTAAAACCTGTTTGCCCCCTGATAAAAGGTCGTCTGAAAACCAAATACCGTTCAGACGACCTTCCTCTATCGTTTTCCGCTAAAATACCCGTCTCTTTTTTCTTCACAACCGTCTTCAATGTCCCAGCGCAAAATCATCCATATCGACATGGACGCGTTCTACGCATCGGTAGAACTGCGCGAGCAGCCGCATTTGAAAGGACTGCCCGTGGTCGTCGCGTGGGAGGGCGCGCGTTCGGTGATTTGCGCCGCATCGTATGAGGCGCGGCAGTTCGGGCTGCATTCCGCGATGTCGGTGGCGACGGCGAAAAGGCTGTGTCCGCAAGCGGTGTATGTGCCGCCGCATTTCGATTTGTACCGTCAGGTTTCCGCGCAGATTCATGCCGTATTCAGGCGCTATACTGATTTAATCGAACCCCTGTCGCTCGACGAGGCCTATCTTGACGTGACCCATAATTTCAAAAATATCCCTTACGCCAGCGAAGTTGCCAAAGAAATCCGCGCCGCCATTTTTGCGGAAACCGGCCTGACCGCTTCCGCAGGCATCGCGCCGAACAAATTTTTGGCGAAAATCGCGTCGGACTGGCGCAAGCCGAACGGGCAATTCGTCCTGCCGCCGCACAAAGTCATGGCTTTTTTGGAAACCCTGCCCTTGGGCAAAATCCCCGGCGTGGGCAAGGTAACGCTGAAAAAAATGCAGTCGCTGGGTATGCAGACGGCAGGCGATTTGCGCCGTTTCGAGCGCGGCGAACTGTTAAACCATTTCGGACGCTACGGCTACCGCCTTTATGATTTGGCACGCGGTACGGACGAACGCCCCGTCAAAGCCGAACGCGAACGCCTCCAAATCTCCACCGAAATCACCTTGCCCGAAGACCTGTCGCTCGAACAGGCGGCAGGACATCTGCCCCATCTTGCCGAAGACTTGTGGCGGCAAATCGCACGCAAAAACGTCGAAGCCAAAGGCGTAACCCTCAAGCTGAAAACCCACGATTTCCGCATCATCACCCGCTCCCTGACCTACTCTTCCGTCCTGCCCGACACCGACGCCCTGCTTTGCGCCGCGCAGACCCTGATGCAGCGCGTGCCGCCTCAGCGCGAAGACGCCTTCCGCCTGATCGGCATAGGCGTGAACCACCTCGTGCCGAAAGACCAGCAGCAATCGCTTTGGTTATAAAGAAATAGAAAAGCATTCTTTCCCCTTCGCGCGAGACCGCCCGACAATAATGTTCCGTATAAACTTTCAGACGACCCCTTTGTCGCAAGAGGGGTCGTCTGAAAACAAAAACCAAGGAACAAGCCAACCATGTCCCTCTTCCGCCCCCAGCTTTGGCGCATCCCGACAACAGGCGAAGCCGAACGGCGCCGGCTTCCCGAGTTGACCGCCACACTCGAAACCCGCCTCAAACACATCGCCCGCCGCTATCCGCAAGCCGTTTTCGCCTCCAGCCTTGCCGTCGAAGACATGATCATTACCGACGCCATCTGCCGCCTGAAACTCCCCCTGCGCATCATCACCCTCAACACCGGTAAGCTCAATCCTGAAACCGCCGCCCTGATTACCACCGTCAACGTCCGCTACCAAACCGAGCTGGAAGTTTTCCACCCCGACCCCGAAAGCGCGCGGCAGTTTGAGCAGGAATTCGGCGCAACCGCCATGTACGACAGCGTCGAGCTGCGCCGCCGTTGCTGCCACATCCGCAAAATCGAGCCGCTCAACCGCGCCCTGAAAAACGCCCCCGCCTGGCTGACCGGACAACGCCGCAGCCAATCGGCAACCCGCAGCGAATTGGATTTCGAAGAAACCGACCATAGCCGCAACATCGCCAAGTTCAACCCCATTTTCGACTGGGAAGAAAACGACGTCTGGGCATACGCGCAAGCCTACGACGTCCCGCTCAACGCCCTGTATTTCCAAGGCTACCCGAGCATAGGCTGCGAACCCTGCACCCGCCCCGTCAAAGCAGACGAAGACATCCGCGCCGGACGCTGGTGGTGGGAAAGCAAAGACAGCAAAGAATGCGGGCTGCACAAATAACCCTTGTCAGGCAAGGCAAAAGGTCGTCTGAAACCCAAATTCAGGTTTTCAGACGACCTTTTTCATAAGTCGGCTTTCCTTAAATTTTTAAGGGATGAAAAATAGGCATTTTCTATTTCAAATTATTATCAATTTTCAAAACGACAATATCGTTTTTTAAAAAATGAATTCGCCTTAACTTCATAGCCTTAACAGAATTAACCCAAGAAGGCTTGACCTAATGATTTAATATGGCTATGGTTAAATAAAAAATAACAATAATCTACATACGCACCGCAATGCTTTTTTCCCTCCTCCTTACAGAAAGGATATTGCAATGCCCTGCTTGAACCTCACGCTGCCTCGCCTGACTGTTTTCCTGCTGTCCACCTTCGCAGCATTCTCCGCCGCCGCACATGGAAACCACACCCATTGGGGCTACACCGGACACGACTCCCCCGAAAGCTGGGGCGAGCTTTCTGAAGAGTTCCGTTTATGCTCCACAGGCAAAAACCAATCCCCCGTCAACATCACCGAAACCGTCTCCGGCAGACTGCCCGCCATCAAAGTCAATTACAAACCGAGCGCGGTTGACGTGGAAAACAACGGCCACACCATCCAAGTCAACTATCCCGAAGGCGACAATACCCTCAGCGTGAACGGCCGCACCTACACCCTGAAACAATTTCATTTCCACGTCCCCAGTGAAAACCAAATCAAAGGCCGCACCTTCCCGATGGAAGCCCACTTCGTCCACCTAGACGAAAACCGCCAGCCTTTAGTATTGGCAGTATTGTACGAAGCCGGCAAAACCAACGACCGCCTCGCGCCTATATGGAACGTGATGCCGATGAAGGAAGGAAAGGTAAACCTCAACAAAGCCTTCGACGCCGGCACCCTGCTGCCGAAACGGCTGAATTACTACCGCTTTGCCGGTTCGCTGACCACGCCGCCGTGCAGCGAAGGCGTATCGTGGCTGGTATTGAAAACCTACGACCACATCGACCAGGCGCAGGCAGAAAAATTCACCCGCGCCATCGGTTCACACAACAGCCGCCCCGTCCAGCCGCTTAACGCGCGCGTTGTCATCGAATAAACGGTAAAGCCATAAACAAAAAGGTCGTCTGAAAAACCAAATTTAGGTTTTCAGACGACCTTTTTACATGATGGTCTAAGGTTTCAGAACACCGAGTCCGGCGTATATCCGAAGGAAGAATCGCAATGCAGCATCAATCATCAGGATGAAACCTTGCTGCTTCGCGTTCTTTCATAGCAGTTTCCTTATCCTTCAATTTTGCCCCCAAGCCCAAGCGTTTTTCATATTCCGATTGCGGCGTGCCGTCCTCCTGCATACCAAATGCGCTGGCATTTACCCAAAGCGCAAGGACGGCAACTACGAAAGCAAAAAATCCTACGATATACCAAAACATTTCTTTTCCTATCATGGGTCAACAAACGGAAAAAAGACAGACTTCCCGTTTAACCGGCAGCTTGCTGCGGTTTGTGAAGGCAAAAATGTATCACAAATCCGGTCCGGTATAAATTGCCGATTTGCCCTGCGATACTTCGTGCAAACCTTATCTCAATCGGCATTGCACACTAATGCTTTTACCAATCAGACGGTTAATCCACTATACAAACAAAAGCCGGTCTTTCCGCTCAAAGGTCGTCTGAAAATCCATATCTGCATTTCAGACGACCTAACGTCGGCATCCGAAAGCCTAACGGAACAAATCCAATGCCTTGACGAACACCATCACTACGCCGTAAGCCAGCGGGACGCCGACCAACATCCAACGCCACCAAACCGAAAAACCGCCTGCCGCAACTTTTTCCTGCAACAAGTAGGCATCGGAAACGGCAGTCTCGTCATCGGGATTGCCGCTATGCGCCGCTGTTTTGATGTCGGTTTCATGGTGTTTTTCATGAACTGATCTGACGGCAAGGTTGCACAGCAAACCGACAATCAACAATCCCGCCATGATATACATGGTAACGCCGTATGCCTGCGCAGCGGGAACACCGCTGTCGATTTGGCTTTGGCGGATGTAGTTCACCAAAACCGGACCGATCACGGCAGCAGTTGACCACGCCAGCAAAATACGTCCGTGAATCGCGCCGACCTGATAAGTGCCGAACAAGTCTTTCAAATAAGCCGGAATCGCGGCAAACCCGCCGCCATACATGGAAATGATGACGCAGAATCCAATAATAAACAAAGCCTTGTTTCCACTCTCGCCAATGGACGGAACGGCAAAATACAGCAGCGAACCGAGTACGAAAAAGATGGTGTAGGTATTTTTACGTCCGAGTTTGTCGGAAACGCTGGACCATAAAAACCGCCCGCCCATATTGAACAAACTCAAAAGACTGACGAAACCTGCCGCCGCCCCCGCGCCGATTGCCGCTTGTTTGCCGACCGATGCCTCTGAAAACAGCTCCTGAATCATGACCGAAGCCTGCCCCAAAACGCCGATACCGGCAGTCACGTTCAGGCACAACACCCAAAACAACAGCCAAAATTGCGGCGTTTTCATCGCTTGGGAAACATTGACATGATTGCTGCTGACCAGCTTGTTTTTTACTTTCGGCGCGACATAGCCTTCAGGTTTCCAACCTTCCGCCGGCACGCGGATGGTGAATGCGCCGAACATCATCAACACAAGGTAAAACAGTCCCAACACGACAAAAGTCGGGGCGACGCCGACCGATACGTCGTCTGAAAACGCATTCATCAACGATACGGACAACGGCGAGGCAAGCATCGCACCGCCGCCGAACCCCATAATCGCCAAACCCGTCGCCATGCCCGGTTTGTCGGGAAACCACTTCATCAAAGTGGACACAGGGCCGATATAGCCCAACCCCAAGCCGATGCCGCCGATCACGCCGTTGCCCAAATAGAGGAGAAACAGATTATGCGTACTGACGCCGAGTGCCGACACAAAAAAGCCCAAGCTGAAGCAGCACGCCGCGACAAACATCGCCTTGCGCGGGCCGACACGCTCCATCCAAGTGCCGAACAAAGCAGCAGACGCGCCCAACATAGCCAGCGCGATACTGAAAATCCAGCCCACAGTCGTCAGCTTCCAATCTCCGGCTGCCGATTCGGTAATGCCGATAAGCTTGGTCAGCGGCGCGTTAAACACGGAATACGCATAAATCTGCCCGATGGCAAGATGCACCGCCAAAGCGGCAGGCGGCACCAGCCAACGGTTGAAACCCGGCTTGGCAATCGTCGCCTCACGGTCTAAAAATTTCATAAAAGCCTCTTGATGTCGAATGAAAAACAGCGTTCTCCGCGAGGAAAACGCCTTAAATTGTTGACAATATTGTACCACGCTTCCGCATGGGCTTTACTCCGCTTAACATGAGTTTTTTGAGTAAGAAAGAGAAAAATCATTCATAAATGACGATATTTGAAGATGGTTTGATGATATCCGTATCTCAGATAAAAGGTCGTCTGAAAATTGGTTTTCAGACGACCTAAAGAGTTTGAAAATGTATTCAAGCCTTATTACTTCTCAATATATTTTTCTATATCTCTACATTGTTCTTGCGTGCAGGAAACTGAAAAAAGCACTTTTCCACTTGTGGTACTTTGTGCAGAAAAGATGCTCTTTTCGTAATGAAATTTTATTTTATCCAATGAAATCAGCCCCTTTCCATTTTCTTTTCCGCAAAGCAGTTTATATTGCAGATTGGTTTTGCTTATATCGATATTTCCGCACACTTTTGTAGTATTGTTTTTAGATATGGATATTTTTAACCATTCATATTGCGAGTCGTAATAATAGTTTGAAATATAAGGCAGACTGGATGATGATACTGCTAGAGATATAACATAATTAAAAAAGGTTTCCATAACTTACTCACTGTTTGTTTTTTTAATTTTAAGTAGAGGGCAATTTTGGAGTATAGCCTTATATTCCCTCTTCCCATGAAATAGAAAATTTAGAAATTTTTACCCCACTCAAATCAAATGAAAAGACAATAGAAACGCCACCTTCGTTTTTTATTTCACACTCATGTTCCCACTCGTCTCTAGATACAAACTGCCATCCAATATCAGCAAGAAACAAATATTTTATAAATTTCTCAATAGTTAATTTTCTATTAATTTTATATTGCTTTGCAATGGTTACGCCTTTAAAACAAGGGTCTATTGACAATGAATAAACGATATTATCCGTAACCCCAACCTCCAATCCTTTCCAAAAAATGGAAAAACCACCTTCTACGTTACTGTCTTCGTATAACCATTTAGTCAGCTTTTTAAACCGTTTATGTTTGTGAAAGTCACTATACGACATACCAACAAATAAACCTTTAAATCTACCCGTTTTTAAGAAAGATGTTATATCCATCATCATAACCTTATGACCTCATTGCGGTCTATAACTTGAAATATCAATTCCCCATGTTCTACCGACCTTTTACCGTTTACCAAATTTTATTGCTGGATTTCAAATATCGGTTGTCGTCAAAAGTATTAATCCATTGCGGTCTGAGTGCGATAAAAATGGCGGTAGTGATGCCGCTGAGAAAAGCTTCCGCCCAGGCGATCAGGATGAAAATAGGAAAGGCGGTGGTCCAAAGTACGGAGGTTGGGAAGGCATGGCTGATATCCAAAATGCTGACCAGTACCAGTCCGGTCAGCATCATGCCTACGGCGGATGCGATGAAGCCGTTGACAAAAATGAAGATAAAAATATTCGCGGGAAGACGGTTGACCAAGCGGCAAGAGAGCTGATTAACAATGAGCGGCGGTAAGAGCAAGGCGAGGGCGTTGACGGGATAGGCGTATCCGTCGCCGCCGTTGAACAATAAAAGATAAGGAAAAAGCAAAGCCGAACCCAGCCATAATGCAGCGGGTGCGCCAATCATTAGGGCAACCAAATTCATGGCAAGCAGGTGGTAGCTCATTTGCGCGAGCTGCCCTTCGTCAGTCATTGCATTCAGGCACCATGAGGTCGTCAGTATCAGGGCGGAGAGGATGGGGGCGGAATGGTGTTTCTGCATGGATCGCCATGCCGGACGCGCGCAAGCGAAAAGCAGAATGGACAACAGCAGCCAAGCGGCGATTAAAATCAAACTGGAAAACCATGCGGCTTGAAAATTCATACGAAACCAGACCGAGGGTAAATATTCAGACGACCTGCATTATACCCCGCAGACGAAATTCGCTGCGGACTTGTTTTGTTTAGTGCTGAAACACGCTAAAATAACGACCTTTGCCGTTTATTTCAAGGGAAACAGCGAATGTTTTGGACAGTGCTGATTATCATTTTATTGTGTGCCATTTGCGGCGTATTTTGGCTGCACAGAAAACAAGAACGTGAGTGGCAGCACGAATTGGCGCGCTTAGAGCGCGGCATGCAAGAGGGCAAATATATTCCTAACGGTCAGGATGCTGATTCTCCACATCAATTTTCAGAAGATGCCAAAGCGGCATACGGAAAAACCATCGCACGCCTGCGCCTGATGGCGGCGCGTTACACTCCGCAGCAGGAGCAATTATCCGAGCAACCGGCAAACACTGAACACGAAGAATCTGAGACCGGTATGGAAGACATAGAGGGTTTCTTCGAAAGCCAAGAAGTAAAACACGAATATCATCAAGATGCCGATATTGAAAGGTCGTCTGAAAATCCGTCAGCAGAACAAGTCCCCCAAGCCGAGCCGCCTCAACAACACGCTGCCGAAAGGAAAGATACGCCGTATATCGTTCCTTTTGTCGAAACCGAAGAGCCTGAATATATTCCCCGTATCGTTAAAGACGAAGGCTTTGAAGAAATCACTTTGGAAGAGGCAACCCGTTCGCTCAATGAAGCGGCGTTACAGGAATGGGAAGAGCAGCAGACCGTCAGCCATCCTGCAGGCGACCGGAATAACGATGACGGGGAAATCCAACCCATCCGCGCATCGGTAACACCGATGAAAGGTTTGCAGATTATCGATTTCAACGATCCCGTACTGCGCCGGACCCGCGAGCGCGTCATGGCGGGCGTCAATGGCATCCAAATCCCCAAAGCCAGTGCGCCACATATCGAAACCGTGCAAACCGCATTGCGCACGGCCGAGCGCGAAGCCATTTTGCCTGTCGTTGACAACCTGGATAGCCGTGCAGAGATTGATGTGACGGACATTCGGAACACATTGGCTCGAAGTACGGCAGCACGCCAGCGCCTTGCCGCCGCTGTTGCGCCTGTGCGCGATTTCCAGCCGCAAATCATTCAAAACGATGAAATTTTGGCAAACCTGATTCCTGCAAGCCGCCGACGGACGGTTCGCCATGCTGAAGCGGCGGCGGAAAAACTGGCGCGCAAGCAGCAATCTGCTGCCGCGCAGGTGAAATTGTCGGAAGAAGCCGATCTGCGACCTGAGCAAACGGTTGAGCGTTCCGTCACACGCAAACCTCTATTCCCGCCTAAAACGCTTCGCACCGAACCTGTCGCTCCGCCAAAAGAAAAAGCAGTCTATATTTCAAGACAGCCCGCCCCTACCGCAACCGTAGTCGAGCCGCCCGAAGTACCGACCGTTACTCCGACGCCAATCGATATCCCGACGCCGCCAAGCTTTACGCCGCCACCTGTTGCTCCGGAAATCGTCGATCCTCCGGTAGCGCGCCCCGTTTGGGAAATCCCTGCTTTCCATTCTGAAGTCAATGCGCATGTCAGCGATAATCCTGTCCGCTCGATTCATGATTACTTAATCAGTGAATCCGAAACGGAGGATGAAGTCGCAGGCGGAAATGTACAGAGAAATGCTGAAACTGAATCCGCCCATACGGAAGATACGGAAATTTCTGCCTTTGAACATCATCAGCCGATACATCATGCCGATCTTGCGACGGGTTATGCCGCCGATGATGTTGATGCAGATTCAGAAGAAGAGACCGGGGCGTTTTACAAGTTTTCAGACGACCTGAAGTACCCATTACCAACCACAGACTTGCTCCTTCCGCCCCAATTCGACCCTGCCGCTACGCAGACTGAAGAAGAATTGCTGAACAACAGCATCACCATCGAGGAAAAGCTGGCAGAATTTAAGGTCAAAGTCAAAGTCGTGGATTCCTATTCCGGTCCGGTGATTACGCGTTACGAAATCGAACCTGATGTCGGCGTGCGCGGCAATTCGGTCATAAACCTCGAAAAAGACCTTGCCCGTTCGCTCGGTGTTGCCTCTATCCGCGTCGTCGAAACCATACCCGGCAAAACCTGCATGGGCTTGGAGCTGCCGAACCCGAAACGCCAAATGATACGCCTGAGCGAAATCTTCAATTCGCCCGCGTTTGCCGAATCCAAATCCAAGCTGACGCTCGCGCTCGGTCAGGACATTACCGGTCAGCCCGTCGTTACCGACTTGGGCAAAGCACCGCATTTGCTGGTTGCCGGTACGACCGGTTCGGGCAAATCGGTCGGCGTTAACGCCATGATCCTGTCCATGCTTTTCAAGGCGACGCCTGAAGACGTGCGCATGATTATGATTGACCCGAAAATGCTGGAATTGAGCATTTACGAAGGCATTCCGCACCTGCTCGCGCCTGTCGTTACCGATATGAAGCTGGCGGCCAACGCGCTCAACTGGTGCGTCAACGAAATGGAAAAACGCTATCGTTTGATGAGTCATGTAGGCGTGCGCAACCTTGCTGGCTTCAATCAAAAAATCATGGAAGCTGCCGCACAAGGCATGAAAATTGCCAACCCGTTCAGCCTGACGCCCGACGATCCCGAACCTTTGGAAAAACTGCCGTTTATCGTAGTCGTGGTTGACGAGTTCGCCGATTTGATGATGACCGCAGGCAAGAAAATCGAAGAACTGATTGCCCGCCTTGCCCAAAAAGCCCGCGCGGCAGGCATCCATTTGATCCTTGCCACGCAACGCCCCAGCGTCGATGTCATCACAGGTCTGATTAAAGCCAACATCCCGACACGCATCGCTTTCCAAGTGTCCAGCAAAATCGACAGCCGCACGATTCTCGATCAAATGGGCGCGGAAAACCTGCTCGGACAAGGCGATATGCTGTTCCTGCCGCCCGGTACAGGTTATCCGCAACGTGTCCACGGCGCATTCGCTTCAGACGACGAAGTACACCGCGTAGTCGAATATTTGAAACAATTCGGCGAACCCGATTACATCGACGATATTCTGATGAGCGGCACAACCGACGATCTGCCGGGCATCAGCCGCAGCAGCGACAGCGAAGTTGATCCGATGTATGACGAAGCCGTCTCCGTCGTTCTGAAAACACGCAAAGCCAGCATTTCCGGTATCCAACGCCAATTACGCATCGGCTACAACCGCGCCGCCCGCCTGATTGACCAAATGGAAGCAGACGGCATCGTTTCGCCTGCCGAAACCAACGGCAACCGTACCGTTTTGGCGCAAAGCAGCGAACATTTGGACTAAAGCCACACCAGAGCAGGGAAAAAGCCGATTGCCGTTGCAGTTTCCCCCGATTTTGGTACAATACCGCCATTCATTCTTACACAGACAAGCCGCCGAGATTTAGGCGGCTTGTATTTTTATTTTCATTTTGCGGATTTTATAGTGGATTAAGTTTAAACCAGTACTGTGCTGTACTGTCTTCGGGCTTCGTCGCCTTGTCCTGATTTAAACTTAATCCACTATATTTACCGTGTTTTTACCAGGCAAAAGCAGTCCAAACGCTTTTGCGGAGATGACAAACCATGCAAAAAATTCCATTGACCGTACGCGGCGCAGAATTGCTCAAACAAGAATTGCAACGCCTCAAAAGCATTGCCCGTCCCGAAATCATCGAAGCCATCGCCGAAGCCCGTTCGCACGGCGACTTGTCCGAAAACGCAGAATACGAAGCCGCCAAAGAAAAACAAGGCTTTATCGAAGGACGAATTTCCGAGTTGGAACACAAATTGTCCATGGCGCACATCATCAATCCCGCTGAGATCCACGCAGAAGGCAAAATCGTCTTCGGTACGACCGTAACACTGGAAGATTTGGAAACCGAAGAACACGTTACCTATCAAATCGTCGGCGAAGACGAAGCGGACATCAAAGAAGGCAAAATCTACGTCGGCTCCCCCATTGCCCGCGCCCTAATCGGCAAAGAGGAAGGCGATGTCGCCGAAGTGCAAGCCCCCGGCGGCGTTCGCGAATACGACATTATTTCGGTTCAATATATCTGATTGCACCGAATAGCCTTGATATAAAGAGAACAGAGGTCGTCTGAAAACCAAGGAAAATGGTTTTCAGACGACCCTTCTTACAGTATTCTCCTTGAACTAAGCCGTACAAGCAAAAACAGCCGATACTTTCCCGTATCGGCTGTTTCGTTTACTGCTTCATTCATATCAAACTAATTGGTGTTTAGGCAGCTCTTTCAAAGTCAGCGGCTCGATGTACCAGATATCGCGGCAGTAGTCGGCGATGGATCGGTCGGACGAGAAGAAGCCCATATTGGCGATGTTGATCAATGCGGATTTTCGCCATGCGGCAACATTGCGGTAGTGTTCGTCCGCTTTGTATTGCGTGTCGATGTAGCTGCGGAAATCCGCCATCAGTTGATAGAAATCGCCGTAAGGTTGCAGGACGTCGTTGTAGCGGTTCGGCTCTTCGGGGGAGAACGTGCCGCTGCTGATTTGGTTGACGACGCGGCGCAGGTCGTGATCGCGTTCGATGTAGCCCAGTGGGTCGTAGCCGTTGCGGCGGAGTTCTTCCACTTGTTCAACTGTGTTGCCGAAGATAAAGCAGTTGTCCGCGCCGACTTTTTCCAGAATTTCGACGTTCGCGCCGTCCAGCGTACCCATACAGAGCGCGCCGTTGAGGGCGAATTTCATGTTGCTGGTACCGGATGCCTCCGTGCCTGCCAATGAGATTTGTTCGTGCAAATCGGCGGCGGGGATGATGATTTGGGCGAGGCTGACGCTGTAATTCGGGATATAGACAACTTTAATTAGGTCGCGGATGCGTTCGTCGTTGTTGATGGTTTTCGCTACATCATTAATCAGGCGGATGATTTTTTTCGCCATGTAGTAGGCGGATGCAGCTTTACCGGCAAAGATGAAAACGCGTGGCTGCCAGTCGAAATCCGGGTTTTCCAAGATTTTGTTGTAGCGGTCGACGATGTGCATCACATTCAACGCCTGGCGTTTGTATTCGTGGATGCGTTTGATTTGAATGTCAAACAGCGCGTCTGTGTTGACCTTGATGCCCAATTCGGTTTCGATGTATTTGGCGAGGCGTTCTTTGGCGGCTTTTTTCACTGCGCCGAATTCTGCCTGCACGCTTGCATCGTCAACTTTTTCGTTGAGCTTGGTCAGATTGTCCAAATGCAGGCGCCAGTCTTGTTCGCCCAAGTGTTTGTCGAGGAAACGGGTCAGCTCGGGGTTGGCGATGTTGATCCAGCGGCGCGGGGTTACGCCGTTGGTTACGTTGGTGAAGCGTTCGGGGAACACTTTGGCAAAGTCGGAGAAGATGGAAGTGGTCATCAGGTCGGAGTGGATTTTCGCCACGCCGTTGACTTTGTGCGAACCGATGACTGCCAGCCATGCCATGCGGACACGGCGGCCGTTGTTCTCATCGATGATGGACACGCGGCGGACGAAGTCGTCGTCGAAGTTGCCGATGGCGCGCAGGGCGTTCAGGAAGTAGGCGTTGATTTCAAAGATGATGTCCAAATGGCGCGGCAGCAGGCGGCCCATCAAATCGACCGGCCAAGTTTCCAAGGCTTCGCTCATCAGGGTGTGGTTGGTGTAAGAGAAAATCTTGCAGCACATATTCCATGCTTCGGTCCATGCGATGCCTTCTTCGTCAATCAGGATGCGCATCAGCTCGGGAATCGCCAGCACGGGGTGGGTGTCGTTCAGGTGGATGGCGACTTTGTCGGCAAGGTTTTTGATGCTGGGGAAACGGCATTTGTGGCGCGCTACGATGTCTTGTACGGATGCAGAAATTAAGAAATATTCTTGTTTCAGGCGCAGTTCGCGACCGCTGTCGGTGGAGTCGTTCGGGTAGAGAACGCGCGAGATGTTTTCATCGCTGTTTTGCGCGCGGACTGCGGAAGCGTAATCGCCGCGGTTGAAGTCTGCCAAATCGAAGCGGTTGCCGGCGTGTGCCGTCCAAAGGCGCAACGGATTGGCGACGTCGCCGCCGTAGCCCGGGATGATTTCATCGTATGCCATCGCGGAAATTTCTTCGCTCGGATGCCATTCTTTTTTGTCACCCATATTGATGACCTGTCCGCCGAAGCTGACGGCATATTGTTTGTTCGGACGGCCGATTTGCCATGCCAAATCTTGGTCGAGCCACAAATCGGGTTTTTCCACTTGCTGACCGTCCACGATTTCTTGTTTGAACATACCGTATTGATAGCGGATGCCGTAGCCCATGGCGGGAATGCGCAAGGTAGCGAGCGAGTCGAGGAAACAGGCGGCAAGACGACCCAAACCGCCGTTGCCCAAACCGGGGTCTTGTTCTTGTTCGCAGATGTCGGCGAACTCTTTACCCAGTTGTTTGAACGCCTCTTCAAATTCGGCATACACGCCTTCGTTAATCAAAGCGTTGACGAAGGCGCGTCCCAACAGGAATTCCATGGAAAGGTAGTAAACCATGCGTTTGCCGTTGTCGATGTGGGCGCGGCGTGTTTGCAGGAAGTCTTCGGCAATCAGGTCGCGCGCGGCGAGCATGGCGGCGTTGAGCCATTGGTGTTCGGTCGCCTCTTTCGGATCGACGCCCAAAATAAAAATCAATTTATAGACGATGGACTTGCGGATGGTTTCGGCATCCGGTTTCGGCATGACATAATCAAAACCTGAAATGGGTTGTTTTTTCTTAGCCATGATAGCCTTTCTCTGTTGGGGATGGGATGATGAAGCGGGGAATTTGTATCTTTTGGCGGTCTGAGGTCGTCTGAAAAGCCGTATGCCTTTATGTTCCGTTAAGCAAGTCAAGCAGGTAAATTTATTACTCATCTTCGACATTATAACTGAGGCAGTTTAAATAATAGGGTTTCTTTTAAAAACATCTTATTAATGACATATGTCATATATTCGGCGATGTATTTTTACGTTGCAAAATCCAAATACCCATATGTTCGACTGTCAGCTTGCCGTCTGCATTGTAATTAAACTTCTCGGATGGTACGCAAGAAATCTGCCAACTTCCTTGAGGCAGGTTAAATATTTGTTGACTACGCTTGGCATTGATCAACAGCAGCCATTCATCGTCCAAAACGATCTGCATGGCTTTTGCGCCGCGGTTGTGCCAACAAAGCTCGCTCATCGGTTCGCCTTGGATATTGAGCCAGCGGACGCGCTCTTGTTTCCACCAGACATCATCGCCCAATAATTTGATTTCTTGGCGCAGGCGGATTAAATCGCGCGTATAGCCCTGCAACGCTTCGTCCGCCTGCTGCCAATCCAGCCAAGTAATCGGGTTGTCCTGACAATAGCTGTTGTTGTTCCCCTGTTGGCTGTTGCCGAACTCGTCGCCCGCCAGCAGCATGGGCGTGCCGTTGGCAAGGAACAGCGAGGCAAGCAAGGCTTTGACGGTGTAGGAGCGGTCTTCCAAAATCGCCGCATCTTCGGTTTCGCCCTCGATGCCGTGGTTGTAGCTGATGTTTTCGTTATGCCCGTCACGGTTGTCTTCGCCGTTGGCGTGGTTGTGTTTTTCGTTGTAGCTGACCAAATCGCGCAGCGTAAAACCGTCGTGTGCGGTAATAAAATTGATGCTGGCGGAAGGATGGCGCCCGCTGTGGTTGAAAATATCAGACGACCCCGCCAGACGTTCGGCAAACGCACCCAAATTGCCGCTTTCCCACACCCAAAACGCGCGCATATCGTCGCGGAAACGTCCGTTCCACTCGGCAAAAGGCTGCGGGAAATTGCCCAAGTGATAGCCGCCTTCGCCGATGTCCCACGCCTCGACAATCAGTTTGCAGCATGCCAACACTGGGTCTTGGTAAACCACCTGAAAAAAGCGTCCGTAAGCCTGAAAATCCGGTTCGCGCCCCAATACCGTTCCCAAGTCGAAGCGGAAACCGTCTACATGAAACGCTTCCGCCCAATAGCGTAGGCTGTCCGCCGCCCAACGGGTTACGTCGCGGCGGACGATGTTCAACGTATTGCCGCAGCCCGACCAGTTTTCATAGCTGCCGTCGGGCTTCAGCCAATACCACAAAGCATTGTCTATGCCGCGCTGGCAAAGCATCGGGCCTTTTTCATCCTGCTCAGCGGTATGGTTGTACACGACATCCAATATCACTTCCAAGCCCGCCTGGTGCAAGGCTTTGACCGCCTGCTTCAACTCTTCCGCCGCACGTTCGGCATCGGCGGCATAAGACGGCTCGACGGCAAAATGGGAATAGGTGTTGTAGCCCCAATAATTGCTCAAGCCCATTTTTTGCAGGTGGTATTCGTCCAAATGCTGGTGTACCGGCAGCAGCTCGACGGCGGTAACACCCAAAGTTTTCAAATAATCAATCACGCGCGGATCGGTCAACGCTTGATACGTTCCCGCGTGTTCCAAATCGGGGAACTGCTTGGTAAACCCTTTCACATGGGCTTCATACACTACCGTCCTGCCCCACGGATGGTTCGGACTGCAGTCGCCGCCCCAATCAAAATCATCGTCGCTCACCACCACGCTTTTCGGCGCTACCGCCGCATTGTCCCGCCCGTCTTCCGGACGGAACCACGCCATTTCCTCATCGTCCTTGTAACTTGGTTTGCCGTCGATTTTTTTGGAATACGGGTCAATCAACAATTTGTTCGGATTGAAACACGAGCCGCCCGGCGCATCAGCGCGTCCGTAAACACGAAAACCATACCGCTGCCCTGCCCTAACCTCCGGCACAAAGCCGTAAAATACTGACCCACGCCGCGAAGGCATTTCCAAACGGGTTTCCCCTCCCTTGTCAAAGAGGCACAGCTCGACTTTTTCGGCATGAATGGAAAACAGCGCAAAATTCGCCCCTTCCTCAGTCAGCGACACGCCCATCGGATAAGGCGCACCTTCTTCAATGCGCCATGTTTTGGTTTTCATTTTGTTTGTCCTGATTTGATGGAGACGCTTCGGGCTGCGCTTCCGGATAGATGTTCTTTTTATAGTGGATTAACTTTAAACCAGTACGGCGTTGCCTCGCCTTAGCTCAAAGAGAACGATTCTCTAAGGTGCTGAAGCACCAAGTGAATCGGTTCCGTACTATCTGTACTGTCTGCGGCTTCGTCGCCTTGTCCTGATTTAAATTTAATCCACTATATAGTGGTGATGCTTGAAGGGAAAGAGGTCGTCTGAAAAGCAAAATCCCGTTTTCAGACGACCTCTTTTAGCCATAAACCTTTGTTTTAACTTGAGGCCGTCCGAATTTGAGCGCTATTAATTCGGCAACCTCACCGCCAACTCGGCAGGCCAAGCCGCCTTAGCGTCGGTTTTTACGAAACCATTGCCCGTCAGCCCGCCTTTCAGCAGGCGGTTGTATTTCACCGCCGTTTCGCGCGGCACTTGCAATTTCACTTTAAACATCAGCTTCGCGCGTTCATCGACCGTTTCCACCGACTTGGGCGTAAACTGCGCGTCCGTCGCGATAAATTTGATTTTGGCGGGGAACACCGCGTCAATGCCGTCCAAACGGATACGCGCATCATCATTGACTTTCAGACGACTTATGCTGTCGGTCGGCAGGAAAATATTCATCGAAACATCGGCAGGATCAAGCAGGCTGACCACTTTCGAACCCGCCGCGACCACGTTGCCCGCTTCCGCAATGGTGTATTCCACCCTGCCGGCTATCGGCGCGCGGATATTCATATCATCGTTGGCGGATGTGGCCGATTTGACTGCCGCCCTCGCCTGTTCGACACCGGCGCGTGCTTCTGCTTGTGCGGCGGCACTTTGCGCTACCGTCGCCTGCGCTTCGTCCCGCGCCGCTTCGGCTGCTTTGACCGCCGCGACAGCGCGCTCATAATCCGCCTGACGTTTGGTGACTTCCGATTGCGACACCAGCTGGTCGGCAAGCAATTTGCGCGCATTGTCCAGCTCCATTTTCGCCACGCGCAGCTGCTGCCTATTCGCGTCCACATTTGCCTGCGCGCGCGCAACCGTCTGTTTCATCTGCGCTTCGGCGGCTTTGGCGCGCCCGACCGCCTCTTCTTGCCGCAATTCCGCCGCCCGCGCTTCTTCCAAACGGCTGTTGCTGGTTTCAGACGACAGTTCCGCCAGAATATCGCCCTCTTTCACGTCCGCGCCCTCTTCCACCAATACCGCCTTCACCCGCCCCGGATACAGGCTGGAGACATCGATGCGGTTCAGTTCCAGCCGCCCGTTGGATTGCGCGATCCATGTCGGCAGGGTTTCTTTTTGGTTTTGAAGGACATACCACACACCGCCCGCAGCCAGCGCGACGGCAAGAGAAGCAATAACAGCTTTTTTCATGTTGCGTTACACCTTAATCGTCAAAACGGACGCGCCTTAGAGCGGTAATGCGGAAACAGCGCGGCAAACGCCCAATCTATCCTTTGGTGGATGGACGAATCGGTCAGCAAATCCTCATGCCGCCCGTTCATCTCATCGGTCAGTATCCCCAACATACGGTAGCGCGTGTTCATAATCATCGGCGAGATGACCGCGCCGTTGAGAAACTCAAACTGATTAAACAGAGCCAGTTCCGGCACATCCTCCCTGCCGTTGCACGCCTTAATATGCTGAATCATCCCGCAGGCAAGCATCTTATGCTGCTTTTTCAAAGCCTTGGTAATCAAATCCACGCCTTCTTCGCTATCCAGCAGCATCCTGTGTATCCACGCCAAATGCTCGCGTATCGTCACCGCCAGCCGCCAGACAATCTGATACAGCCGCTCCGTATCTTCGATATTTTGGGCAAAATCGAACGACACCCGCCCCAAAGCCCGATTGCTGTACTCAATCAACATCGCCTTCACAAATTCGTCTTTATCGGCAAACATCCTGTTGAACGTTTCCAAATTCGAATTCAAATGCTCCGCGATCGCCTGCTCGGACAGCCGCTTGTAGCCGCATCTGGGATAAAAATGAATGCCTGCGGAAATAAATTGCGCACTGGTTACACCGTTCATTATCTTCACCTCATCTGCCTGTATTGTTGTCATAGGACAAATATCCAAGACTCAAATGAAACAAAAATCTTCTGAAATATCAGACCGCCTGTGGACGCTGCCGTCGCAAACCAACGCCTCATCCCAAGCCAAGCCGATACAAATGCCAACCAACCGTTATTTTATCAAGCACGCAAAACGCCTCGATTCCGTCATCCGGTCTGTTTTTTATTTCACTATATAACAAACCGCCCCCGCCTTCAATGCAAGCCATCTTCCAATTATCATTAAAATCCGATAGTTAAATTTGTTTTACGAGGATATGGGTCGTCTGAAAAAACGGTTTCAGGCGATTTGAAGGAGGCACTAACATAAACCAATACCCTTAAAACCCTGCATCGTTGAACTGCAAGCCTGACGGTTTGCCGCCATTCTTGCCCGAATAAAAACGGGCGAACAAACATAAATGAAAATATCAGGACGAAACCTTATTCGTTTCCCCCGAAAAATTTCAGACGACCCCTTCATCTCAAAAGGTCGTCTGAAACAGGCAAAGCGGTTGGTTTGAACCTGTCTTTCTGTGTTCAAAAAAACAAGTTCAGTTCAAGCTTACGCTTCGCCTTCTTCCTGATCGGCTACTTCCGTTGCCCTGGGTTCGGCGGCTTTGTAGAGGTAAACCGTTGCCAGCGGCGGTACTTTGACGGCGAGCGAGTTGGGTCTGCCGTGCGACCAGATTTCTTCGGTTTGCAGGATTTGTCCGGCGGATACGCCGCTGCCGTTGTAGCCGGGGTCGTCTGAATTGAGGATTTCGCGGTATTCGCCGGCTTCGTTCACGCCGAAGCGGTAGCTGTCGTGGACGACGGGCGTGAAGTTGCTGATGACGATGACGCGGTTGCCTTCGCGGTCGCGGCGTTCGAAGACGAAGACGGAATTGTTGCCGTCGTCGGCGACCAGCCATTCGAAGCCTTCCGGCCATTGGTCGAGCTGGTAAAGCGGCGCGGTGTCTTTATAGACGCGGTTCAAATCGCGCACGAAGTTTTGTACGCCTTTGTGCCAGCCGCCTTCTTGGTCGAGCAGGAACCAATCCAGTCCTTCGTTGTAATTCCACTCTCTGCCTTGCGCGAACTCGTTACCCATAAACAGGAGTTTTTTGCCGGGGAAGCCGTACATGAAGCCGTAGTAGGCGCGCAGGTTGGCGAATTGCTGCCAGCAGTCGCCGGGCATCCGTCCGAGCAGCGAGCGTTTGCCGTGTACGACTTCGTCGTGCGAGAGCGGCAGGACGAAGTTTTCGCTGTATTGGTACATCATGCCGAAGGTCATTTTGTTGTGGTGGTATTTGCGGTTGATGGGGTCTTCCATCATGTAGCGCAAGGTGTCGTTCATCCAGCCCATGTTCCATTTGTAGCTGAAGTTCAAGCCTTCTTGGCGGGTTACGTTGGCGAACGAGGTGGATTCTTCGGCGATTTCGGTGGCGGAGGGGACGACCTCTTTCAGCATGGTGTTGGTATCGCGCAGGAAGGCGATGGCCTCGAGGTTTTCATGGCCGCCGTATTGGTTGGGTATCCATTCGCCGTCTTTGCGCGAGTAGTTGCGGTAAATCATGGAGGCGACGGCGTCCACACGGATACCGTCGAAACCGAAACGCTCTATCCAATACAGGGCATTACCTTGCAGGAAGTTTTTGACTTCGTTCCTGCCGAAGTTGTAAATCAGGGTGTTCCAGTCTTGGTGGTAGCCTTCGCGCGGGTCGGCGTGTTCGTACAGCGCGGTGCCGTCAAACTTGGCAAGCCCGTGGTCGTCGGTCGGGAAGTGTCCGACCACCCAGTCGAGGATGACGCCGATGCCTGCATCGTGTGCGGCTTTAATCAGGGCGCGCAATTCGTCGGGCGAACCGAAACGGCTGGTCGGCGCATACAATCCGGTCGCCTGATAGCCCCACGAGCCGTCAAACGGGTATTCGGAAACGGGCAGGAATTCGATATGGGTGAAGCCCATGTCTTTGACGTATGCGACCAATTCTTTGGCGAGCTGTTCGTAAGTCAGCCAGAAGTTGTTTTCGGGATTGCGTTTCCACGAACCCAAATGCACTTCATAAATACTGATGGGCGCGTCAATGGCATTGGCGCGGGCGCGGAAGTCGGGTGTTTCGACTTTTTCCGGCAAACCGCGCACGACAGACGCGGTATTCGGACGCAACTCTGCGCCGAAGGCATACGGGTCGGTTTTTTGCCGCACATCGCCGTTGGCATCGCGGATTTCAAATTTGTAGAGGGCGTTGAGTTTGACGGCGGGGATGAAGATGTCCCAAATGCCGTTGTCGCGGTGGAAACGCATGACGTGGCGGCGGCCGTCCCAGTGGTTGAATTCGCCGATGACGGACACGCGCTGCGCGTTCGGCGCCCATACGGCAAAGCTGACGCCTTTCACGCCGTCCACTTCGGCAAAATGCGCGCCCAAAGTTTCATAAGGGCGCAGGTGTTTGCCTTCCGCCAGCAACCAAGAATCCATATCTTTCAGGGCGGAGCCGAAGCGGTAAGGGTCTTCTTCGCGCACAGGCTCGGCATCTTCGGCATAACGGACGTTCAACGCATAATCGGGCGCACCTTCGGGCAACACGGCAACAAAGAATCCGCGTTCATCGACTTTTTCAGACGACGTAATCACCTCGCCGGTTTCACGGTTGACAATATCCACGCCCCAAGCGTTCGGAATCAGGGTCCGCACGACCTCGTCGCCTTCGGCAAGGCGGTGTCGTCCCAAATAGGCGAACAAATCGCTGTGGGTGGCAAGAAACAGGCTTTCGACCGTGTCGCGTTCGACTTGGTCAAGCTCGTGATAAGGCTTCATCCGGCTGTTTTTCTTCATGCGTACCTCTCCAATCATGGCAAGTTGGCCGCCTATCAGGCGGTTGTGGGGAAAATCTTCAAGCGCGACAGGCATTTTGCGCGCCCAGTTGGGATAACCCTCGGAAACGCCCGGCACATTCAGGTTGTCGCTCATGCCCAGCAGGTTTTCCAGTTGCACCGCATACAGTTTGCTGCGGCTCATGGCGGCATACCGGTGCAAGGCGGTTAACAGCGTTTCGTCAATTTCAGACGACATCTCGGCGTCGGCAGGCAGGCAGCCGGCGTGTTTCAACTTATCAAACAAATCCGCCTTATCGTGTTCGCGCGCTTCCAAGGTCGTCTGAAAAGTTTCCGCATCGGGAATCGTACCCAAGCGGAACATCAAATCCAAATCCTTGCCCGTCCAATAGCCTGCCAAGGGCGCGACATCGTGCGTACTGACCACCGTAATCGCCTGTTCGGGATATTCTTCGGGCCATTCAAAGCCGTGCCAGCCTTTGCTGAAATACACGACCTTATAAGAAAACACCTGATAGCGGTTCAGCAAATACCGCGCTTGGTCGGGTACCGTTCCCAAATCCTCGCCGATGACCACGCATTGGTTCCGCCGGCTTTCCAAAGCCAGGATGGCAAACATCACATCCGCGTCGTAATGCACATACGCGCCAAAGTCCGCCGTCTTGCCCGCAACCCACCACAGACGGCACAAAGCCATCACATGATCAATGCGCAAGATACCGTAAAGCCGCATATTTTCACGCAAAAGGCGGACGAACTTCTCATAACCTGTGTGCTTCAACATCATCGGATTGAGCGGCGGCAAATCCCAGTTTTGCCCCGTCGGGCTGAACGGATCGGGCGGCGCGCCGACCGCCATATCCATACAATAATCGGCGCGGTTGAGCCAAGTATCCGCACTGCCGCGTGCCACGCCGACCGCCAAATCGCCGTAAATTCCGAGCTTCACGCCGCGCGCCTCAGCCGCCTCGTTCACTTCGCGCAACTGCTCCGCGCAAAGCCATTGCAGCCACATATAAAAACGGATTTCGTGCCGATGACCCTGTGCAAATCTTTGAACTGCCTCGCCATGCGGATCATGAAACTCCGACGGCCAAGACAGCCAACCCACTTCGCCGGAGCAGTTGTAATACTGATCCAACGCCTCAAACAAACCGAAGCCTTCCAAAGCCTCGCCGCGTTCTTCGGCAAAAGCGTCAAATGCCGCCCGCTCTTGTTCGGCGGCTTCGCATCCGTCGTTTTCAAACGCGTCAAACGCCCTCTGCAAAGCATCGCGCTTGAACGCCCAAACCGCCGTATAAGCGACGGTTTCCGTAATCCGCAACGCCGCAATGCGCTGGCAGATATTCGGCTGCTTGAGCCAGTTTTTCAGCTTTTCGTTGTAGGAGAGCGCGCCGACCTTCTCCACATCCAGATAAATCGGATTGAGCCATTCGCGCGAAGACGGGCTGTACGGGCTGGCAAAAGCAGGCTTGGCGCTGAAAAGCGCGTGCAGCGGATTGATGCCGACGAAATCCAGTTGCTTATCCGCCGCAAACGCCATCAAATCCAGCAAATCGGTAAAATCCCCGATGCCCCAGTTCCGTTGCGAACGCAGGCTGTACAAATGCGTTGTCAGCCCGTTCATGCGCAAACCGTGTTCCAGCATTTTCGGCTGATAAACCGACTGCGGCGCAACCACCAGCCGCACCTTGCGGACGCTGCCTTCCACTTCCTCAGACAAAGTGTAATAGCCGCAAGCCAAAGCCGGCAGCGCAACCCAAAGCACGCCGTCTTCGCCATGGTTCAACGGCAAAACCTGCCGTCCGCCCGCTTCGTCTTCCAAGCAAATTTCAGCCGCGTCATGAAACTCAGCAGGCAGTTGCAAAGATTCCCGACCGTTTTCATGCGCCACCAAAGTATCCGCATAAAGGTCGTCTGAAAAACCGTCCTGCTGCAAAGCCTTAATAATCCCTTCCAAAACCTCGGGCTTGGTCGCATGATAAATTCCACCGATGTCGTGGAAACCCAAATCAATACCCAAGCCTGCAGCCTGCTCTTCCAAATGTTCGCTCATGACACAATTCGCCTGTTTACAATAAACCGAATCTTAATATAAATAAGATTGAATGTTTCCCATAATTCAGAGAAAACAACCGTTCAGACCAGAATTTCCCTGCTTAGTTTGACTTAACCCAAAATTTTGATTGATGACTCTAAAGACATGCTGACAAAACGGCAGGAAAATTTCTATTATCATAATATTCTAAAATAGCAGCCATCTTTTTCGTTGTTTCAGCAGCAAACCTAAGTATTTCTCATTTAATCTCTGAAATTCGTTTTTCGTAAGATTTAAATAAGTTTTCCAAGTAATAATTTATCGAGGAACTTCTATAAAACCCAATATTGTCATACAGTTCATTGCAAAAAACGATTTGATTTGTTTCTTTCATATATGAAATAAATTCCAAAACATTCGTTAACATACTTTTTTGAATTACGACAGAAGTTTTAACTTGTAAATTCCATAAGATTAAAATAATATACAGAAAATTTTTTACCAGCCCTTCTTTTCATCTGAGATTATTACCTATGTTAAAACAAGCTATTTTACTGACTGCTCTGATTGGTGCGCTTACCGGCTGTACTTACGGCCATATGCACTACTCACCATCCTATGAACAAGAAGCCACCATGCGTGCCGACTCCCGTCGCGTTCAAGCTGACGAACGTGCAGAGCGTGCAGAGCGCCGCCGCGAGCGCCGTCAAGAAATGATGGATGAAGCCGACGCTATCAACCGCGCAAACCGCAATAACCGCATCTACATCCTTCACTGATCACCGGTCCTTACGGATTATTGGATTCCTAATACTTATATTTCAAACAGGTAACATCATGAAAAATAAAATCGCAGCCCTGCTCCTGACTTCTTTCGTTATCACCGGTTGCTCTGCGCCCGGAGGCTCCGTAGGCGATTTGGCTATCGGTAGCGATTCCGCAGCCATCAAAGCAGGCCGCAACCGCGAATCTGCACAACTCTCCCGTGCCGAGCTGGAACAACACCGCCGTCAACGTACCAATGTTTCAGAAGAGTTGGCATTGGAACGTGAAAAACGCCAAGACAAACGTGACCAAGTCAACGGTGCAATGGGTACCGCAGCCAATGCAGTCGGTCTGATTGGCGGTATCGCAGGTACTGCCGCTTTGATCAAAGCTTGGTTCTAATTTAGCAGGTATTCGTAAAAACGACCGGTACAGCGTATCGGTCGTTTTTCTTATCCTCAGCTTCAAAGGCTAATTGAGTTTAAACTTTCTATAGTGGATTAACTTTAAACCAGTACGGCGTTGCCTCGCCTTGCCGTACTATCTGTACTGTCTGCGGCTTCGTCGCCTTGTCCTGATTTAAATTTAATCCACTATAAATACCGCAGTTTAAACTCGTCCATCCTTTATAAAGTCCTAGACAAAACCCAAAAGGTCGTCTGAAAACCCAAAACCAGTTTTCAGACGACCTTTATCTATTCAATACCATCAAGCCGCTTTGCGGTGGTAATGCCGTAGCGCGTGTTCTTTGCGCCGTCCGCTTGAGAAGGCGGATACACGCTTCAAATAGCCGATGACGCGGGTGCCGTAGTCGATGTCGTGCGAACCGCAGGCGGAACAGGCGTGCAGGGTACGTTTATCGATATGGCCGCATTCGTTGCAGATGGTGATGCGCACGTTCACGCAGAAGTAGTTGCAGCCGGTTTGCGCAGCGATGTCCAGCAGCGAGCGGTAGCCGGATTCGGGCAGGGCTTCGTCGAGGTTCAGGTGCAGCGCGGAGCCGCCGTCGAGCCAGTCCACCAGTTCTTTACCGTGCAGCAGGAATTTGTCGAGCGCGTTGATTTCTTCGTCTTCGACAACGTAGAAATAGGAATTGTAGCATTCGCGGCTGACTTTGTAGCCGTCGGCTTTGTCCCATTTTGCGTTTTTCACGCCGAGGTTTTCGGCGGGAACAAACTCGGTGTTGAATTTCACGCCGTAGTGCTTGCTGGCGGCTTGGTTGGCTTCGAATATGGTTTTCAGACGACCTTGGACGAAATTGATGTAGTCGTCGTTGTAGCCGACTTTGATGCCTTGCGATTCGGCGGCTTCCGCCATGCCGTTGATGCCGATGGTGAGGAACTGTTTGTCCAGCGTGATGAAGCCTGCATCGTAAACGGGCAGCATTCCGGCGGCTTGGTATTCTTCCATCAGTTTGCGGTAGGCGTATTGGTATTTGTGGATTTTGGCGACTTCGGCGGCAAGGTCGCGCCCGTCTTGCTCCAACCGGTTCATGTTGATGGTGATGACGTTGATGGAACCGGTCGCCACGCCGCCCGCGCCGAGGGTATAGCTGAAAGTGCGGTCTTCAATGGCGTTGCGCAGGCGGCAGCAGGAAGCCAACGAGTCGGGATTGTCGGAAAGATAAACGAAGAAGGAATTGCCTTCCGCCAACTCTTTTGCCATTTCGTTGGCGAACACGGTGTCTTTGCATTTGCCGCCGTCGGTCAGCATCGCAGCGGTCACGACGGGGAAAGTCAAAACGGCTTTGGTGCGTTCCTGATTGAACCATTTGAGGAAGAAGTTTTGCAGCTTCGCCACGCTCGCCCACACCGGTTTGCTGAAATCGGGGAAGACGAAATCGCCGAACATTGCGTCGAAATAGTATTGATCGTAAACGGAAATATTCCAAAATACGCTCTGATAGCCGCGCGCGGCAGCGGGCTGGTTGATGCTGTACACCACCTGCTGCATATGGTTGGCGATTTCTTTGCCGTGGGTTTCCAAATAATCGTCGCCATAGTCTTTGCGGGCGAAATAGTCGAAATAGGTCAGAAATTCCACCGTTGCCACCGCGCCGGCAAACTGCGCGCTGATGGCAAACACAAGGTTGATAAATGAGCCGCAAAACGAAGCCAGATGCTGCGGTGCCTTGGATTCGCCGCCGAGTTTGCTTAACCCGTCGAGCAGGAAGGGATACAGCGTAACCGACACACAATAAGGCTTAAGGCTGGTTTCGTCATGCACATAAATCTCGTGCGCCTCAATCTGGCGGATGTATTCGTCGGCAACGGATTGGTCGAAAATTTCGGCGATTTTACGCGACACTTGGGCGCGGTTAATCTGCACGAAAAAGTCTTTCATGATTTCCGCTTCCATCGTGGCAATGTTTTTCTGGGTAACGTTGGCATTGGCGTCCATTTTCGAGCCATCCGCCGCGTTTTGCGCGCTGATGTAGTCATGCATGAATTGCAGTTTGCCGTTTAACTGTTCGGGATGCAGCCGAATCATGTTAATTCCTCCTGTGTGGGTTGGATAAAAAGCCTCAGGCCGTCTGAAACGCGGCCGCCTGCGGCTGAGTCGTAATCGGGATGATTTTGGGCGCGGGTTTGTCTTTGATAAACAGGCGGTTCAACACCTCGCCCGTGCGCAAATCGATAAACTTCTGATTGGTGGTCGGGCTGTCCAAGCCGCCCAGCTCCATCTGCCAGCGGCCGGTTTTCAGATACGTCAGATAAGGCAGGATGCCGTCTGAAACCGCCTCCAGCTCCTCACGCTCCAAACCGGTGTACAAACAGGCTTTCAAACCCGCCTGCGTCACGATACCCAACATTTTCTGCAAAGCTTCCGGCTGCCATTCCCCGCCCATAAACAACACGCAGCTAATCAGCCCGCGATAGCGTTTCAGACGGCCTTTCAAATAATCCTCGGTCAATTCCGTGCCGACACCCTCTTTCCACGCATCGGCACTGTGGCAGCCTTTACAGCGCAGCGGGCAGCCGGAAAACAGAAACGCCAGCGACACTTCGCCCGGCACTTCCTGCCATACGATTTGCTCGATTGTGAATTTCAACGCTGCCATGACTTGCTACTCATAAATACAATATATGGTGTGAATTAAATCATAAGAACACAAGATATGGTATTTTTATTTAACAATGCAACAAACCGATATGATAGTTTTTAATAATTCACTATATTAAAAATCCAAATCAAAAAGCAGTTTAAATATAAAAAAGCCGTACTCGGGAAACACGCTTCGCATTCCCCAATACGGCCGTTACGCCATCATATAGTGGATTAAATTTAAATCAGGACAAGGCGACAAAGCCGCAGACAGTACAGATAGTACGGCAAGGCGAGGCAACACCGTACTGGTTTAAAGTTAATCCACTATACTTTTTTGAAATTTACATCCTTTTCTTACAGTACGACCTTGCCCGAATAGCGAAAACCCAAAACGATAAGCAAACTCCGTAATAACAAAAGCCATTAACAATCCATTCCCTCCAATGACCAAAGGTCGTCTGAAAATCCGCTCCCCAACTTTTCAGACGACCTCCCGCAGTCTGAAACCCAAGCGAAAAGTGTTACAATAGCCGTTTTATTTTAGCCGCTTAAGACAGTCCGACCATGTGCAACCACCATCATCAAAACGACAGCAAAACTCCCCACTCAGAAGCTCGCGACAACGACACCATCCGCATCCGCGGTGCGCGCACGCATAATTTGAAAAACGTCGATTTGGACATTCCGCGCCACAAGCTGGTAGTGGTCACGGGGCTGTCGGGCAGCGGCAAGTCGTCGCTGGCGTTTGACACGCTGTATGCCGAAGGGCAGCGGCGTTATGTCGAGAGCCTTTCCGCCTATGCGCGGCAGTTTTTGCAGATGATGGACAAGCCCGATGTCGATTTGATCGAAGGCCTGTCGCCTGCGATTTCCATCGAGCAGAAATCCACCAGCCACAACCCGCGTTCCACCGTGGGTACGGTTACGGAAATCCACGATTACCTGCGCCTTTTGTACGCCCGCGTCGGCACGCCGTATTGCCCCGAACACAATCTGCCGCTGTCGAGCCAAACCGTGTCGCAGATGGTCGATGCTGTGTTGAAGCTGCCGGAAGACACGCGCGTGATGATTCTGGCGCCGGCGGTGCGCGAGCGTAAGGGCGAGTTTGTCGATTTCTTTGCCGACTTGCAGGCGCAGGGTTTTGCGCGGGTGCGCGTGGACGGCGAGGTCTATCAGTTGGACGAAGTGCCGAAGCTGGAAAAAAACATCAAGCACAACATCGACGTAGTCATCGACCGCGTGAAAGTGAAGGCGGACATCAAGCAGCGGCTGGCGGAAAGTTTTGAAACTGCGCTGCGCCACGGTAACGAGCGTGCACTGGCAATGGAGATGGACAGCGGCGAAGAGCATTGGTTTTCCGCGCGTTTTGCCTGCCCCGTGTGTTCATACAGCCTGCCCGAATTGGAGCCTCGCCTCTTTTCGTTCAACAACCCGATGGGTTCCTGCCCGACTTGCGACGGCTTGGGCAACACCAATTTCTTCGACCCCGAAAAAGTGGTCGCGCACCCCGAATTGTCGCTGGCAACGGGCGCGATTGACGGCTGGGACAAACGCAACCAGTTCTATTTCCAAATGATTCAGTCGCTGGCGCGGCATTACGGTTTCGACGTGCAGGCTGCTTGGGAAACGCTGCCTGAAAAGGTCAAAAAAGTCGTGCTACACGGCTCAGGCAAAGAAGTCATTGATTTCACATACCTATCCGAACGCGGCACCACCTTCAACCGCAGCCACGCCTTCGAAGGCATCATCCCCAATCTCGAACGCCGCTACCGCGAAACCGACAGCGAAACCGTGCGCGAAAAACTGCGCGAATACCAAAACCACCGCGCCTGCCCGAGCTGTGGCGGCGCACGTTTGCGCAAAGAAGCCCGCTACGTTTACGTCAGCGGCGAACCTTTACACGAAGTCTCCGCCTGGCCGCTGACCAAAACCCACCAGTTCTTTGAAACGCTGGATTTGGACGGCAACAAAAAACAAATCGCCGAAAAAATCCTCAAAGAAATCACCGAGCGCCTCGGCTTTCTGATTAACATCGGGCTGGATTACCTCAATCTCTCCCGCTCCGCCGAAACCCTCTCCGGCGGCGAAGCCCAGCGCATCCGCCTCGCCAGCCAAATCGGCAGCGGCCTGACCGGCGTGATGTACGTATTAGACGAACCCTCCATTGGCCTGCACCAGCGCGACAACGACCGCCTGCTCGCCACCCTCAAACGCCTGCGCGATTTAGGCAACAGCGTGATTGTGGTCGAACACGACGAAGACGCTATCCGCGAAGCCGATTTCGTCGTCGATATGGGCCCCGGCGCGGGCGAACACGGCGGCAACGTACTGATTGCCGACACCCCCGAAAACGTCGCCAAATGCGAAAAATCCGTTACCGGACAATACCTCAGCGGTAAAAAATCCATTGCCGTGCCGTCTGAACGCACGCCCGTCAATCCCGACCGAATGCTCATCCTCAAAGGCGCGCGCGGCAATAACCTCAAAAACGTCACCCTCGAACTGCCGCTCGGTTTGATTACCTGCATCACCGGCGTATCCGGCAGCGGCAAGTCCACCCTGATTAACGACACCCTCGCCAAAATCACCGCCCGCGAACTCAACCGCGCCCAAGAAGAACCCGCCCCATACGACGACATCCACGGCCTCGAACACCTCGACAAAGTCATCAACGTCGACCAGTCCCCCATCGGACGCACCCCGCGCTCCAACCCCGCCACCTACACCGGCCTGTTCACCCCCATCCGTGAACTCTTCGCCGGCGTACCCCTCTCGCGCGAACGCGGCTATAACGTCGGCAGATTCTCCTTCAACGTCAAAGGCGGCCGCTGCGAAGCCTGCCAAGGCGACGGCGTCATCAAAGTCGAAATGCACTTCCTGCCCGACGTGTACGTCCCCTGCGAAGTCTGCCACGGCAAACGCTACAACCGCGAAACCCTCGAAATCCAATACAAAGGCAAAAACATCAGCCAAGTCCTCGACATGACCGTCGAAGAAGCCCGCGAATTTTTCGACGCCGTCCCCACCGTATCGCGCAAACTGCAAACCCTGATGGACGTAGGCTTAGGCTACATCCGCCTCGGCCAGTCCGCCACCACCCTCTCCGGCGGCGAAGCCCAGCGCGTCAAACTCGCCTTGGAACTCTCCAAACGCGACACCGGCAGAACGCTCTACATCCTCGACGAACCCACCACTGGCCTGCACTTTGCCGACATCGCGCTGCTGCTGGAAGTCATAGGTCGTCTGAAAGGCAAAGGCAACTCGATTGTGATTATCGAGCATAATCTTGACGTGATTAAAACTGCGGATTGGATTGTGGACTTGGGGCCGGAAGGCGGAGATGGCGGGGGGAGGATTATTGCTTGTGGTAGCCCTGAACAGGTGGCTAAAGTTAAGGGGAGTTATACTGGGAAGTATTTGAAAGAAATATTGAAAGCAAAAAAATGAGTGATCAAACTTGTAGAAATTTTTCCAAAAAAAGAGTTAATAAAAGTGGAAGCTATTTAGCTCACAATACGATTAGTACAGTGAATGAATCAGAATTTGATGAAAATCTTGAAGTATTCAATAACTGGAGAGCTTTACATTCATACCCCATGAACATTATTTATATGAATTTACATCGTAGAATAAAGAAACTTGGGATACAAGATGCAATTATAGTTCAAAGACTAAAAAGAAGTCCTTCTATTTTAAATAAATTAAATAGATTTAAAGATATGAAATTATCTAGAATGCAGGATATAGGGGGAGTCCGAATAATAGTTAAAAAAATCTCTGACATATATAAGATAAGAGATGATATAAATAATGCTTTCCCACATAAAATATGTTATGAGAAAAATTATATTAACAATCCCAAAGAAGACGGATATAGATGTCTCCATATGATTTTTGAAATAAAAAATCTTAACGATGAAAAGTATAATGGGTTAAATATTGAATTACAAATAAGAACGGAGTTGCAACACCAATGGGCAACTGCTGTGGAGATTCTTGGGTTGTATAAAAATGTATCTTATAAATCGGGTTTAGGTGATGAAAGGACTAGAGAGTTTTTATGTTTATGCAGTAATCTATTTGCCTCAAGTGAAAATACACCCATAGATGAAAAGTATTACGGCAAGAATTTATCTCAAGAACTAAAAAATTTAAATGATGAATTAAAGATTTTGAAATATCTAAATGGTTTAACAGTTGCTGTGAACCACCATGATAAAATAAATCACGGTAATAGTAACAAATTCTGTTTAATTTTATTAAAGCTTGATGAAAGCATGCTGAATTTATGGAGTTTTCGTAATATTACAGATGCAAAAAGACAATATGAAAACTTAGAAAAAGAGATTACTAGAGGAAATAAGAATTGGGATGTTGTCTTGGTTTCTATTGATCAGATGAAATCTCTGCAAAAAGCATATCCAAACTACTATCTTGATTCAAAAAGTTTTGTGAAAAAAATAAAGAGTTTGATTCCGTAGCCGCATCAAGCAAGCCGTAGTCTGCATACCCAACCAACCGCGTGCGTGGCTTCGCCACACACCCTACCTGTGAATCACACGAAACTTCAAAGCCAATACGTAGGGTGTGTGCGGTACGCACGCACGCGGTTGCTTGATTGACGGTTTGCCGTTTCAACTTTTAACTTCGTTGAAACTAGCGCTCAGACGGCCTCCAATGTCGTCTGAAAGCGTCAACTTCAACAAAGTTAAAACTTTAAACAACAAACTATTCCTTCTCCAACGCTCAAACCACAAACAAAAATCCTATGGCGCGTTATCGCAGAAACTTCATTGCCGGCGGCACATTCTTTTTCACCGTCAAACTCGCCGACCCAAAATCGCGCCTGCTTGTCGAACATATCGACTTATTGCGTGTGGCTTATATGGATGTGCAAAAACAATATCCCTTTGCAACCGTCGCCGTATGCGTACTGCCGAACCATATTCACGCCATTTGGACGCTGCCGCCCGACGATGCGGATTATCCCCTGCGCTGGCGGCTGATTAAAACCAAATTCTCCGCACATTTCCCTCGTGCCGAAAACCTGTCCGCCAGCAAACAGCGGCGGCACGAACGCGGTATTTGGCAACGGCGTTTTTATGAACACACCGTGCGTGACGAAACGGATTTGCAACGTTGTGCAGACGACATCCATTTCAATCCCGTCAAACATGGATCGTGCGGCAATGTTCGCGATTGGGCGTTTTCGTCGTTTCACCGTTATGTGCGGGACGGATGGCTGCCGTTAGATTGGGGCGGAACGAAAGAAACGGCGGTAATGAGTTTCGGAGAGTGAATGCTATAAAAAACTACCGACCGCGTGCGTGGCTGCGCTACACACCCTAATTCAGGATTGAAGGTTTCATGCGGACCACAGCTTACTATTCATTCCACCAATTTAATAAAGTCTCATCAGACGAATTATCTATATTTTTATAGATATTAGCATAATACCATTCTGCTTGAATTTTTTCTTTGAGTTTATTGAAATAGTGATTAATTTTATCCATTCCATTACTTGATGGAATACTGAAAGAATAGACATCTTCATTAGCACCATCCAGTGTCCCATTGAGTTTTAATTTAATATCTTGGCTTAATTTATTAAGATCAATTTTTCTTGGAAAATACATCTGAATACAAAAATTCCCCCCTCTTGAAATAACAACTGGATGTTCAGCCTTACCATTAATTTCAATTACATCTCCTTTCGCAAGATTTTGTGCCAAACCAGGCGATTTAAGTATTTTGTATTGGTTTGCTTTAATAAATTGAGCAGGTATTTCTTCAAAGACAGCTCCATTCTTACCATGACCTGCATAAACATAAATTAATTCAAAATTATCTTCCATATGGTGCTCCACAACTACCTCTTTCAATACATGACATACCTTCTTTAACATATCCACTACTACCAGCACTTAAATTACAAGATGCGCCTTCAAGAGCTATATTTACATCATCTAAGTTCCCAGTTTTCGTCGAAACCCTACACCTCCGTCCGCCCCAATGCGTCGGTAACGGCGGGATGGTCTTTGCGGTAGTCGAACGTCCATTCTTCGCCGAGGTTGTTGCTGCTTTTAAGCACTTTGCCGTCGGTGTTGTAGTGGTCGTATTCGTAGCGGGACACCAGTCCGTCGGGCTGGTTGTGTTCGACCATGATGTGGTTGCGGTAGGCGAAACCGCGCAGTTTTTTGCCGTCGCGTCCGTAAACGGCGGTCAAATCGCCGTAGCCGTCGTAGTCGTAGCAATTTGTTAGAGGTCGTCTGAAAGTTGGTTTTCAGACGACCTCTATGTTAACTGCCAATGAGATTGTTAAAAAACAAATGGTTCAGACGACCTCAAAGAAGATAGTGAGGTCGTCTGAAAAACAGAAACCGCGTGCGTACGTACCGCACGTACCCTACGTCAAGACTGAAGGTTTTGTGCAGGGCGTGGAACCGTTTTGGGGCTTTGAAAAGCAGCCTGCACTTTTTCAGGTAGCCCGAAAGGGGGTGTGGGAAGCAATTGTCCACCCTACATCAGAATTGAAGGTTTCATCCAAACTACGGATTGCTTATTGCATATTATTTCCAATATATAATTTAATCTTCTCAAATTGCTCATTGGAACAATAAATGGAAAAAATATTCTTCCCACTCTGTTTATTCTGTGCAGATAAAATATTATTTTTATATTCAAAATAGATTCTACTTAATGGAATTGAACCCTTACCAATTTCACCATTACATGAAAAGGTAAAATTTATTTGATTAGCACTTATATTAATGCTTCCACATTCTTTTTTACTTCGTTGTTCGGCTAAAATTATTTTGAACCAACCTCCAAACCCTGGATCATAATGATAATTTGAAATATAAGGAGGAGTTGAAGATACCAAAATTGATGCTATTAATCCTGTTAAAATTTTCATGATTATTTACCTTTATTAAGCCTTCTAATTTTTCTTGCAAGCGAAGCGGGAGTAACCCAACCAGACATCTTCATTTCTTCTATGCCAGCAGCTTGACTCGTTCCATAAGCAAAACTTGCACATTGCCTGTTACGTAAGTTATAGCCAGAAGTTTCAGTATTTTTACTATTAAAATCATTTATGTAATTTTTAACCTTCACCATTTGTTTATCAGTTAAATTATAGCTTCTTGATACCAAATGTGAACTCCCCAAATGTGAAATATCATTGAAATCCATAGCTCCTCCCATATCACTCATAAGAATACTTGCAATATCTTTTGATTTATATCTAAATCCATCTCCATCAGGCCATTGTCCAATATATTGCGTTTTCCCATTTTCCTCCAAGCCAATAAACGCATGCCCTACAAAGTCACTAGGATCCGAGAAAATAGTTAATTTTCCCTCCAAACCTAACACATCCGTCCAACTCTGTATATTAGGAGCAAATCGATAAAGGTTACTACCCCCCAACAACCCAATCGGGTCCTGATTCACAAATCGCCCGGTCTCAGGCTCGTAATACCGCATCAGGTTGTAATGCAGCCCCGTCTCTTCATCATAATACTGGTTTTGCAATCTGAACGGCTGATGTGCATCCTTGTAAACCCGTTCATCCTTTTTCAGACGACCCCAGGCGGTGTATTCGCCGTACCATAAGAGATTGCCGTGGATGTCGGTCATCTCGCGCGGGATGCCGATTTGGTCGTTGTGGAAATAACTTAGGTATTGTTTGCCGTCTTTAGCGTTGTCAAAGATTTGCGCCAGCGGTTCGTAGCTGTCTTGGTCGGTGTAGATATAGGTGTAACAGCCTTTGTAGGTGTACTCCTGCAACAGGCGGCTGCCGTCCCAGACGAAGTGGGTGCGTTTCGGTTCGGTACTCGTCCAGGCGAGTTTGTCTTGGCGTTCTTTGGAAAGGCGGCGTCCGAACGGGTCGTAGGCGTAGGTCCAGATTTCGGTGTTGCCGGCGGGCTTTTTGATTTCGGCGCGGACGAGTTGGTTTTCTAAATCGTATTGGTAATATTGGTTTTCGCCGTCGGGCAACTGGCGGTAGATCAGGTTGCCCAATGCGTCGTAGGTGTATTCGATGCCGTTGTATTCTTTGAGGCGGTTGCCGCTGACAAGGTTGCCGCCCTTTCCTTCTGCCGCTTTGTCGGAAAGGATATTGTGTGCGGGGTCGAAGGCGAAGGTTTCGCTGCGGCCGGTTTGGCTGTTGCGGGCTTCTTGAATGCGTCCGATTTTGTCGTAAACGTAATTGAGGACGCCGCTTCTTTGATCGGCGCTTTGGATTAGGTTGCCGGCTTTGTCGTAGGCGTAGCGGCGGTTGACGGCGTCGCCGGCCAACGGGTTTTGTTTGCCGCGGGGTGTTTGTGTGCCGTTCCAAACGGTACGCTGGCTTTTCAGACGACCCATGGGGTCGTAGTCGTACAGGCTGCTGATGCTGCCCTGCGTCCTTTGGATTTCGCGGTGCAGTTTGTCGCGTTCGATGTCGGTTATGACTTTGCCGTCGAGGCTGATTTGGTGCAGGTGTCCGCTGCCGTAGTAAAGGTAATCGATATGGCGGCCGTCGGGCAGGATGGTGCGGATGCGGTTGCCCAACGGGTCGTATCGGTAGCCTACGGTGGCGCTTTGGCCGTTGTGGACGGTGGTTTCGCCGATGAGGCGGTCGAGTTCGTCGTAGGCGAGTTCGACGCTGCTGTGCTGGTTGCGGGCTTTGGTCAGGTTGCCGGTAACGGGGTCGTATTCGAAACGGGTGCGGCTGATGCCTTCGTCTTTGCTTTGTCCGTTGCGGCCGGAGACTTTGCGGCTTTGTTTTTCGATCAGTTGGCCGAGGATGTTGCGTTTGAAATGATGGATGTGCCAAGTTTCGGGACACTCTTTCAGACGACCTTCATGATTGCTTTGGCCGTATTCGGTCTGTTGGACCAGTTGTCCGGCGGCATCGTAGCCGTAGGCGGTGATTTTGCCGTCCCAGCCGGTTTCTTGGATCAGGTTGTCGGTTCGGTCGTAATCGAGACGATAGGTTTCGCCGTTTTCGTTGGTGAGGACGGTCAGACGGCGGGCTTTGTCGTAGGCGTAGGCGAAGGTATGGCCCAGCGCGTTGGTGCGTTTGAGCGGCAGTCCGTCCACCGCGAGTTCGTAGGCGGTTTTGGCACCGAGTCCGTCGATGTGGGCAGTCAGACGGTTGAGGCGGTCGTATTCGAAGGTTTCGTGACTGCCGTCGGGATAGTCGGTACGGACGGGGTTGCCCGCTGCGTCGTAATGGTGGCGGGTGGTATGGCCCAACGCATCGGTAACGGTTTCGAGATTGCCGTATTCGGTGTAACCGAAACGGGTGGTTTCGCCGGTACAGGGGGAAGCGATTTAATAAAGGTCGTCTGAAAGTTATTTTTCAGACGACCTTTATGTTAATTGCTAATGAGATTGTCAAAGAACAAATCTTTCAAACGATCTTGATGAAGGTTTAAAGTCGTCTGAAAAATGTGTGTACTGCGCACGCCCTTAAGTCGGGATTGGAAATTTAATGTAGGCTACGGCTTTCTTACCTCAATATTATTTTTATAAATTTTTATTAGATTTCCCCTCTCATCATATTCATAAGCAAAATCCATTACTTTATTAGCATTAATATATTTCTCAAATTTAATTAATTTTCCATCTTTATAAAACCCAATATAATAAGATATAGTCTCTTTGCTTTTTCTGATATTGTCTACCTTATCTAAATTGATTTCATCATACAATTTTGCAGGATGGTTATACTTAGGAAAAGTCATTCCTAAATAGTATCTAACGGTCAAATCATTATATTGAGTATTTTTTTTAAGTGGTTGTGACATTTTTAAAGCTCCTGTCAAAAGCAAAATAGTTCCAATCATTCCAATCAGTAACTTTTTCATTTTACTTTCTCCAATTTTAAACCTAATTTTTTTATAAAGCCCTCTTGGAAGGAGTGACAATTTTGACCTGTTGGCCAACTCCAGTTTCCCGAATAATTTTTGGCATAATCTCTGATGGCTTGTTTAATTTCTTCCTCTGTCTTGCCTTTAGGGAGAATTACTTTGAAGACATTCACCCCTTTGCTCCTATCACCATGGTGCGGATCCATTGTTGAAGTTCCACCAAAAGTTGACTGTCCATTCAAATCACCAGGTACACCAAAGATTGTCTCAGACAATCCTACTCCCTTACTAGGCCACCAGCCATAACTTTCATTTGGACCTAACTCAACCCACCAATGCCCATACTTATCATCACCAGTTAACGAAATATCTTTTCTATAAACCCTAATACTTGTTTCAGTAGCAGCTGAATTACAAGAGCTACATTTTTGTTTCAATCCCAAAGTATCTGTCCATGTGGCTACATTAGGTGCAAACGAATAAAGATTCTCCCCACCCCACAACCCAATCGGGTCCTGATTCACAAACCGCCCCGCCTCTGGCTCATAATAGCGCATCAGGTTGTAATGCAGCCCGGTCTCTTCATCGAAGTATTGGTTCTGCAATCTGAACGGCTGATGCGCGTTCTTGTAAACCCGCTCATCCTTTTTCAGACGACCCCAAGCAGTGTATTCGCCGTACCACAACAGATTGCCGTGGATATCGGTCATCTCGCGCGGTATGCCGATTTGGTCGGTATGGAAATAGCTGAGGTATTGTTTGCCGTCTTTGGCGTTGTCAAAGATTTGCGCCAGCAGTTCGTAGCTGTCTTGGTCGGTGTAGATATAGGTGTAGCAGCCTTTGTAGGTGTACTCCTGCAACAGGCGGCTGCCGTCCCAGACGAAATGGGTCCGCTTCGGTTCGGTGCTGGTCCAGGCCAGTTTGTCTTGGCGTTCTTTGGAAAGGCGTCTGCCGAACGGGTCGTAGGCGTATTCCCAGATTTCGGTGTTGCCGGCTTTCTTTTTAATCTCGGCGCGGACCAGTTGGTTTTCGGTGTCGTATTGGAAGTATTGGTTTTCGCCGTCGGGCAGCTGGCGGTAGATCAGGTTGCCCAAGGCGTCGTAGGTGTATTCGATGCCGTTGTATTCTTTGAGGCGGTTGCCGCTGACAGGGTTAGGGTGGGCAGGTGATTTCAGACGACCTTGAGTTTTGGGGTCGTCTGAAATCGGAGCGGTCGTTTTGCCCTCTCCCACGGGAGAGGGGGTAGATGTTGGGATGTCGAGGATGTTGTGGGCGGGGTCGAAGGCGAAGGTTTCGCTGCGGCCGGTTTGGCTGTTGCTGGCTTCTTGAATCCGTCCGATTTTGTCGTAAACGTAATTAAGGACGCCGCTTCTTTGGTCGGCGCTTTGAATCAGGTTGCCGGCTTTGTCGTAGGCGTAGCGGCGGTTGACGGCGCCGCCGGCCAGCGGGTTTTGTTTGCCGCGGGAGGTTTGTGTGCCGCTCCAAACGGTACGCTGGCTTTTCAGACGACCCATGGGGTCGTAGTCGTACAGGCTGCTGATGCTGCCCTGCGTCCTTTGGATTTCGCGGTGCAGTTTGTCGCGTTCGATGTCGGTGATGACTTCGCCGTCGAGGCTGATTTGGTGCAGGTGTCCGCTGCCGTAGTACAGGTAATCGATCTGGCGGCCGTCGGGCAGGATGGTGCGGATGCGGTTGCCCAGCGGGTCGTACTGATAGCCTACGGTGGCGCTTTGGCCGTTGTGGACGGTGGTTTCGCCGATGAGGCGGTCGAGTTCGTCGTAGGCGAGTTCTACGCTGCTGTGTTGGTTGCGGGCTTTGGTCAGGTTGCCGGTAATCGGGTCGTAGTCGAAACGGGTGCGGCTGATGCCTTCGTCTTTGCTTTGTCCGTTTCGGCCGGAGACTTTGCGGCTTTGTTTTTCGATCAGTTGGCCGAGGATGTTGCGTTTGAACCGGTGGATGTGCCACGTCTCGGGACGCTCTTTCAGACGACCTTCATGATTGCTTTGGCCGTATTCGGTCTGTTGGACCAGTTGTCCGGCGGCATCGTAGCCGTAGGCGGTGATTTTGCCGTCCCAGCCGGTTTCTTGGATTAGGTTGTCGGTCGGGTCGTAATCGAGACGGTAGGTTTCGCCGTTTTCGTTGGTGAGGACGGTCAGACGGCGGGCTTTGTCGTAGGCGTAGGCGAAGGTATGGCCCAGCGCATCGGTAACGGTTTCGAGATCGCCGTATTCGGTGTAACCGAAACGGGTGGTTTCGCCGGTACAGTCGGTAAAGCAGACGAGTTGGTCGAGGGTGTCGTAGTGTAGGCGTCGGGTTTTGCCTAAGGCGTCGGTAATGGTTTCGGGCAGCCATTGGGCGTTGTAGCCGTAGCGTGTGGTGTAACCGGCGGGGTCGGTGATGCTGATGGCAATTTGGTAGGGGTCATCTGAAAGTCGGTTTTCAGACGACCTCTACTCTATGTTAACCGCTAATGAGATTGTTAAAGAACAAATATTTCAGACGACCTCAAAGAAGGTATTGAGGTCGTCTGAAAAACAGAAACCGCGTGAGTGTGTACTGCACATACCCTATGTCAGAACTGAAAGTTTTGTCTGGGCTACGACTTACTAAACGGTTTTAGGCTATTTAAGCTTGCATCTATTTATCTATATTTCTTAATATCCTGTAAGGTAATTATATTATTTCTTAAATCATCTAAAAATAACAATTGAATTTCATATTCACGTTTTAAATTTTCCTCCTCTATTTTGCCATCTTCAGAGTATGGGAAATTCGCTAAAGCATCTTTCCAGTTAATTACGTTTTCAGCACATGCAGCAAAGTAATAACTATCAGATGATTTTTGTTGTATACCTAGTAACATATTTCGAATCGAAGCTAATAATTCTATAGTTCCTTGTGTTTCTACCATATCATTTAATGGATCATCATCATCCCAATTTATATCTTCTATAGCTCTTTGAGAGATTCCAATATTTATTTGGGAGAAATCATACCAACCAGCTTTAATGATAGCATCACAGAGTTGGTAGTTCACATTTGAATTAGTTATTTTAGTCATATTTTCTTTTATTTTTTTCTCAATGATTAGTGCATTACAGCACCAAGCTGCAAATTTACATTTCTTTTGTAGATCCATTTGATCTAAAAGAGATTGTACTTTTTCAATATGTAATTCTATATTCATAATTCATCCTTTCATTAATCATATACACCACCAGCACCGTCAACACTTGGTTTACATCTTGAACAAGGTGCATTTCTTTGTTTACTGCCCCAAGAAATTCCTTTTCGAGTAACTTTTGTGTCATCTGGTATATTTCGCATGATTGATATTTTTTACAACATATTTTGATAAGGCGAATGTTCCGCTGTGGTCTTCTTTACTTTGGGCTTCCTGAACGCATCCAATTTTATTGTAGACGTAATGGAGCGTGCCACTTCTTTTGTCAGTATTTTGAATCAGGTTACCTGCTTTGTCGTAAGCGTAGCAGCGGTTAATTACGGCACAACAAAGGTCGTCTGAAATTTGTTTTTCAGACGACCTCTATGTTAACCGTCAATAAGATTGTTAAAGAACAAATGGTTCAGACGACCTAAAAGAAGATTGTGAGGTCGTCTGAAAAACAGAAACCGCGTGCGTGTGTACCGCACACACCCTACGTCAGGACTGAAGGTTTTGTGCGGGCTACGGCTTGCTAGAAAATTACTTTTTCACAGCACGAATTTTTTTCAACCCATTCTCCAAAATAGTAACTTTCTCGGGAGGAGTTCCCCTATCCAAAGCATTCCACCAGTTATTTACTGGTTTAACGAATAATTGAAAACCTTCATCCGTTAAATTTGATTTCTTAATAATTAAATCATTTTTTACTGATCCATCTTGATTAAAAGGATTTATATTTACCAACAAATCATTTTCTATTAAAAATTTCATCAAAGACAAAGACATTTTTTTTATTGCTTCTTGGTAATCAACATCTTTACTTCCTGAAATAAATGCATCAAAATCAAATAAAACTATATCATTTGCTTCCATAAGTTTCCTTTCTATTTCAATCGGATAATTTCAGATAATTCATCTACTTTAATTAGGGATGTCCCATCTCTAACATAAACACCCCCAGAATTTCTAATCCTTAATTCTTTAGCACGTTGTGCCGTCTTAGACGCAGTCAAACTAGTTACTTCCTGAGCATGCCCACCACCATTTTTACCAGCTCCTTTTATAACAAAATCAAGCTTACGAGACTCACCTGTTACGGGATCTCTAACAATTTCGCCCTTTTTATTTCTCAAGTGTTTCTGACTCAATATACGGTCAGCTCCATATTGGGCATCTAAGTCTTTTTTATGTAAGGCTTCGCGAGCATCACCATCTTTTTTATTTTGGATACACTCCCCTTTACCCGCGCTTTTCTTCTTGGATTTCGGTCCAGGTTTTTTCCTAAATGTTCCGTTTTTTCTATGGCCATAAATTTTTAAACCAAGTGGATCGATAAAATCCAATACTTGATTACCAAATGAATATAAATTATCTCCACCAAACAACCCAATTGGATCTTGATTGATGAAACGTCCCGTATCAGGTTCATAGTAACGGAAAAAATTATAGTGTAGCCCCGTCTCTTCATCGAAGTATTGGTTCTGCAATCTAAACGGCTGATGCGCGTTCCGATAGACGCGTTCATCCTTTTTCAGACGACCCCATGCGGTGTATTCGCCGTACCATAAGAGATTGCCATGGATGTCGGTCATCTCGCACGGGATGCCGACTTGGTCGGTATGGAAATAGGCAAGGTATTGTTTGCCGTCTTTGGCGTTGTCAAAGATTTGCGCCAGCGGTTCGTAGCTATCTTGGTCGGTGTAGATATAGGTGTAGCAGCCTTTGTAGGTGTACTCCTGCAACAGGCGGCTGCCGTCCCAGACGAAGTGGGTGCGTTTCGGGTCGGTGCTCGTCCAGGCGAGTTTGTCTTGGCGTTCTTTGGAGAGGCGTCGTCCGAACGGGTCGTAGGCGTATGTCCAAATCTCGGTATTGCCGGCGGGCTTTTTGATTTCGGCGCGGACGAGCTGGTTTTCTAAATCGTATTGGTAATATTGGTTTTCACCATTGGGCAGCTGGCGGTAGATCAGGTTGCCCAAGGCGTCGTAGGTGTATTCGATGCCGTTGTATGATTCGAGGCGGTTGCCGCTGACAGGGTTAGGGTTGGCAGGTGATTTCAGACGACCTTGAGTTTTGGGGTCGTCTGAAATCGGAGCGGTCGTTTTGCCCTCTCCCCAGCCCTCTCCCACGGGAGAGGGAGTGGATGTTGGGATGTCGAGGATGTTGTGGGCGGGGTCGAAGGCGAAGGTTTCGCTGCGGCCGGTTTGGCTGTTGCGGGCTTCTTGAATGCGTCCGATTTTGTCGTAAACGTAATGGAGGACGCCGCTTCTTTGGTCGGCGCTTTGGATCAGGTTGCCTGCTTTGTCGTAGGCGTAGCGGCGGTTGACGGCGCCGCCGGCCAGCGGGTTTTGTTTGCCGCGGGGTGTTGGTGTGCCACTCCAGACGGTACGCTGGCTTTTCAGACGACCCATGGGGTCGTAGTCGTACAGGCTGCTGATGCTGCCCTGCGTCCTTTGGATTTCACGGTGCAGTTTGTCGCGTTCGATATCGGTAATGACTTCGCCGTCCAGGCTGATTTGGTGCAGGTGTCCGCTGCCGTAGTACAGGTAATCGATATGGCGGCCGTCGGGCAGGATGGTGCGGATGCGGTTGCCCAGCGGGTCGTATCGGTAGCCTACGGTGGCACTTTGGCCGTTGTGGACGGTGGTTTCGCCGATGAGGCGGTCGAGTTCGTGGCGAAGGTATGGGCCAACGCGTTGGTACGTTTGAAGGTAATGGGGATAAGGTGGCTGACGTAGAAGAGGTCGTCTGAAAAACAGAAACCGCGTGCGTACGTACTACCGCACGTACCCTACGTCAAGACTGAAGGTTTTGTGCAGGCTATGGCTTGCTGCATCAAAATAGAAATTTCATACAAACTACAGCTTGTTTAAGAAGTTCGGAGTTAAATTATTATGGGAAATACTCAATAGATGTATAAATATCCTGCTGAATAATCAAAAGGCCTCTCACTGAAATCGATTATGTCTTCAGATTTAAAACTCCAACCACAAGGCATATATCCATCATTAATGATTTTAAGAAGATTCAAATTTAAGTCAACTTTTATATTTTCATCCACCTTATTAATTGAATATTCTAAAAAAGCTCCCAACACAATACTATATAATGCAATATATGTATCATCTGTTTTTAATTTACTTTCTTTTATTTTTTCTTTTAGAATAGATTCATGTGAATGAAAAAATTTTGCGATATATTGTCCAAATTCATTTACCATAGCCCCTTTACCAGTTGCATTTTGAAATAAGTTGAATAAATAGTTATTAGAAGCCCTTTGTACTCCTTCCCATAACTCATCATTAGCAATCCATTTTTTTGCATCTTTTAAGGTTACTATTTTTTTACAAGAAAATGGATAAGGTTGTTTTCTTTGCTTTTCTGGAAAATCTCCTACTTTCCTTAGCCAATTATCAAAATAAAGGTTACCTTGAAATTCGTTAAGAATAGAAGTTATTGTTTCTTTATTCATCTTTTTTGACCTAATGTACGAGAAATATTGGGAACTAAATCATCTTCTTTTATACCATGTTTAGCTTGGCTTCGCTTAGCAGAAGACAATGCTTTGCATTTCTAGTATCTCTTTATGAAATTATAGAGGCCGTCTGAAAGACCAACTTTCAGACGGCCTCTGTGCCAAACTATAAACTAAAGAGTATCCGCCGGTATAACAGGGATTGGGTTGTTAAAGAACGGATGTTTCAGACGGCCTCAAGGAATATTGAGGCCGTCTGAAAATATAAAATCTCACTTTTTCGCAGCACGAATTTTTTTTAATCCATTCTCCAAAATAGTAATTTTTTCAGGAGGAGTTCCCCTATCCAAAGCATTCCACCAATTATTTACTGGTTTAACAAATAATTGGAATCCTTCATCGGTTACATTGGATTTTCGGATGATCAAATCTTCTTTGATAGAGCCATCCTCATTAAATGGGTCAATATCAACAAGTAAGTTATTGTTTTTGAGAAACGTCATAAGTGCAATAGACATTCTGATAGTATCTTCACGATAATCTTCATCAGCATTTGCTTCCCAAAATGTCCGAAAATTAAATAGTGTTATATCCATGATAATCTCCTAAGGTAATCGAATAATTTCGGATATTCCGTCAACATGAACTAAGCTTTTACCATCTCTGACATATACGCCACCTGCATCTCTAATCCTTTCTTCTTTTGCAAGTTGACTCCTTTTTGAAGCAGTCTTGCTAGTAATTTCTTGAGCAAGTCCACCACCTTTTTTACCAGCTCCTTTTATAACAAAATCAAGCTTACGAGACTCACCCGTTACGGGGTCGCTGACAATTTCGCCCTTTTTATTTCTCAAGTGTTTCTGACTCAATATACGGTCAGCTCCATATTGGGCATCTAAGTCTTTTTTATGTAAGGCTTCGCGAGCATCACCATCTTTTTTATTTTGGATACACTCCCCTTTACCCGCGCTTTTCTTCTTGGATTTCGGTCCAGGTTTTTTCCTAAATGTTCCGTTTTTTCTATGGCCATAAATTTTTAAACCAAGTGGATCGATAAAATCCAATACTTGATTACCAAATGAATATAAATTATCTCCACCAAACAACCCAATTGGATCTTGATTGATGAAACGTCCCGTATCAGGTTCATAGTAACGGAAAAAATTATAGTGTAGCCCCGTCTCCTCATCGAAGTATTGGTTTTGCAATCTGAACGGCTGGTGCGCGTTCTTGTAAATCCGCTCGTCCTTTTTCAGACGACCCCAAGCGGTGTATTCGCCGTACCATAACAGATTGCCGTGGATGTCGGTCATCTCTTTCGGGATGCCGATTTGGTCGTTGTGGAAATAGGCGAGGTATTGCGCTTCGTCTTGGTTGTTGTCAAAGACTTGCGCCAGCGGTTCGTAGCTGTCTTGGTCGGTGTAGATATAGGTGTAGCAGCCTTTGTAGGTATACTCCTGAAGTAATCGTGTTCCGTCCCAGACGAAGTGGGTGCGTTTCGGGTCGGTGCTCGTCCAGGCGAGTTTGTCTTGGCGTTCTTTGGAAAGGCGTCTTCCGAACGGGTCGTAGGCGTATGTCCAAATCTCGGTGTTGCCGGCGGGCTTTTTGATTTCGGCGCGGACGAGTTGGTTTTCTAAATCGTATTGGTAATATTGGTTTTCGCCGTCGGGCAACTGGCGGTAGATCAGGTTGCCCAATGCGTCGTAGGTGTATTCGATGCCGTTGTATTCTTTGAGGCGGTTGCCGGCGGTAAGGTTGGGGTTGGCGGGGGATTTCAGACGACCTTGAGTTTGGGGGTCGTCTGAAATCGGAGCGGTCGTTTTGCCCTCTCCCCAGCCCTCTCCCACGGGAGAGGGAGTAGATGTCGGGATGTCGAGGATGTTGTGGGCGGGGTCGAAGGCGAAGGTTTCGCTGCGGCCGGTTTGGCTGTTGCGGGCTTCCTGAATGCGTCCGATTTTGTCGTAAACGTAATGGAGGACGCCGCTTCTTTGGTCGGCGCTTTGGATTAGGTTGCCGGCTTTGTCGTAGGTATAGCGGCGGTTGACGGCGCCGCCGGCCAACGGGTTTTGTTTGCCGCGGGGTGTTTGTGTGCCGCTCCAGACGGTACGCTGGCTTTTCAGACGACCCATGGGGTCGTAGTCGTACAGGCTGCTGATGCTGCCCTGCGTCCTTTGGATTTCGCGGTGCAGTTTGTCGCGCTCGATGTCGGTTATGACTTCGCCGTCGAGGCTGATTTGGTGCAGGTGTCCGCTGCCGTAGTACAGGTAATCGATATGGCGGCCGTCGGGCAGGATGGTGCGGATGCGGTTGCCCAACGGGTCGTATTGGTAGCCTACGGTGGCACTTTGACCGTTGTGGACGGTGGTTTCGCCGATGAGGCGGTCAAGTTCGTCGTAGGCGAGTTCGACGCTGCTGTACTGGTTGCGGGCTTTGGTCAGGTTGCCGGTAATGGGGTCGTATTCGAAACGGGTGCGGCTGATGCCTTCGTCTTTGCTTTGTCCGTTGCGGCTGGAGACTTTGCGGCTTTGTTTTTCGATCAGTTGGCCGAGGATGTTGCGTTTGAACCGGTGGATGTGCCAAGTCTCGGGACGCTCTTTCAGACGACCTTCATTATTGCTTTGGCCGTATTCAGTCTGTTGAACCAGTTGTCCGGCGGCATCGTAGCCGTAGGCGGTGATTTTGCTGTCCCAGCTGGTTTCTTGGATCAGGTTGTCAGTTTGGTCGTAATTGAGACGGTAGGTTTCGCCGTTTTCGTTGGTGAGGACGGTCAGACGGCGGGCTTTGTCGTAGGCGTAGGCGAAGGTATGGCCCAGCGCGTTGGTGCGTTTGAGCGGCAGTCCGTCCACCGCGAGCTCGTAGGCGGTTTTGGCACCGAGTCCGTCGATGTGGGCGGTCAGACGGTTGAGGCGGTCGTATTCGAAGGTTTCGTGACTGCCGTCGGGATAGTCGGTACGGACGGGGTTGCCCGCTGCATCGTAGTGGTGGCGGGTGGTATGGCCCAGCGCATCGGTAACGGTTTCGAGATCGCCGTATTCGGTGTAACCGAAGCGGGTGGTTTCGCCGGTACAGTCGGTAAAGCAGACGAGTTGGTCGAGGGTGTCGTAGTGTAGGCGTCGGGTTTTGCCTAAGGCGTCGGTAACGGTTTCGGGCAGCCATCGGGCGTTGTAGCCGTAGCTGGTGGTGTAACCGGCGGGGTCGGTGATACTGATGAGGTTGCCGCGTCCGTCGTAATCGTAGGCGGTAATCCTGCCTGCGGGATCGTTGACGGCAACCGGCAGGTTGAGGGTTTCGTGGTAGTCGATTTGGGTGCTGCTGCCGTCCGGCGCGGTGATGGCGATGACGTTGCCTTCGGTATCGTAGAGATAGCGGGTTTCGCGTCCGAGGGGGTCGCGTTCTACGGTAATGCGGCCGTAGCTGTCACGTTCGCTGTCGCTGCGTTGTCCGTCGGCATCAATGCGGTAGACGAGTTCGCGGTTTTCGTCGAAACCGTACACTTCCGTCCGTCCCAATGCGTCGGTAACGACGGTATGGTCTTTGCGGTAGTCGAACGTCCATTCTTCGCCGAGGTTGTTGCTGCTTTTGAGCACTTTGCCGTCGGTGTCGTAACGGTCGTATTCGTAGCGGGATACCAGTCCGTCGGGCTGGTTGTGTTCGACCATGATGTGGTTGCGGTAGGCGAAACCGCGCAGTTTTTTGCCGTCGCGTCCGTAAACGGCGGTCAAATCGCCGTAGCCGTCGTAGTCGTAGCGCACCAGTTCCTTGCCGTTGAAGGTGACGGAGGTGAGGCGGTTGACGTAGAAACGCTCGTCTTCGGAAACGAAGACGTCCCGCTCCCCTGCCGGGTCGAAGTCGGGATCGTTGTCGTGCAGACGGATGGAGGAGAATACGGGTTGGAAGTGTCGGCCGCTGCCGTCGTAAATGCTGTGCGGCAGTCCGTTATCGTCGTAGCAGAGGCGGATATGGCGGCCGTTGCGGTCGAGCTGAGCGACCAGTTGGAAAATGCCGCAGCCGGAATCGACTTCGGCAAACAGCAGCCGTGCGCCGCCGTCAGGGGAGGCGATTTGGTAGAGGTCGTCTGAAATCTGTGAAAAGAAGATTTGTTCGTAAGGATCGAAATAGGCGTCATCCAGACCGTAGGGATCTTCTTCGGCGGAAGCAGGTCTTGGGGCAGCCTCTTCTTCATATAAATCGTCTTCATCTTCGTCGGCCGCGGAATAAGGCTTGTCCGCTTCGTCGCTGATATCCGGCAACGAAATTTCCCTGCCCTGCTCATCAATATAAAGGAAACCGTCGGCAGTCCGGACAAGACGCATGGAGAACGGCAGCGACCAACCTTGTCCCAGCCAGCCGTTGCCTATTTGGTCGGAATAGTAGCTGCGCTGCCAAACAAGGGGAAGTGGGGAATCGAAGGCAAAGTCGGTCTCGGTATCGTCAAATAGGACTTTGATACCGAGCACTGCGTTTACGGGGTTACCAACATTTGTGGCAGCAGCTACCTTACAAGGAATACAGTGCCCATGACCCGAGGTAACCACCCCGCCGTCAAAGCCCATGCCCATGCCGCCGCTAAAACCGCTAACCATTTTACGGGAAGGCGGTTTGGGACCCGGCTGACCGGGTATCATGGACGCAAGGGAAACCAGTTCGGATATGGCATCAACTGCATCGGCTGCAGCAGAATCAGGCGCAACTATGGAAAGGGCAGTGGAAGCAACATCGGCAACCATCTCTATCACATCCACTGGTCCGGCTGCATTGGTCAGCGGCTCAGGTGGATTGGCAGAGCCTTGAGACACCATGGCTGGTGCTTCAGGTTTGGGGATGAGAATACCGAAAGTATTACCGAAAGAGGCCATGGGTTTACTCCCTCCGTCGAGATTCTATTGATATTGAAATGGAAAACCTAAGTTGCTTACAGATTTACAAGTTTGGATCAAAATTGCTTTTGAATATATAGTGGATTAAATTTAAATCAGGACAAAGCGACGAAGCCGCAGACAGTACAGATAGTACGGAACCGATTCACTTGGTGCTTCAGCACCTTAGAGAATCGTTCTCTTTGAGCTAAGGCGAGGCAACGCCGTACTGGTTTAAAGTTAATCCACTATATTTTGAAAATAGCATGACACAACGCGAAGATTATAACAAACAACAAACTGCAAATAAATTGTAAAGTAAGACACCAAAATAATAAAAAATGTTCCACAAATACTTCTTTATCATACAAATATTACTTTAGTTATTCTTTTAATAAGGAAAAAAATATATTAATACATAAACCAAAATTATGGTAAAGTATATATACAGTAGCTATGGTGGACATAACTCATAGCCAAAGCATAATCGATACCTTAAGTAACTTTATCATTTGTTAATTTTACATTATGTGATTGTTATTTATGCAGCAAAGCGAAATCTACTTTTTCGGAAAACTAAATCAGTCTCGTGATTTTATTGTTTCTGAAAATCTCCAAACTAATGATAAAAACTTTTGGGACGGATGGTTTGATCGTTGCAACAACCAAGACAAACTCATTCCGTTTACCCGAAAGACGCTTTCTGTATCGCGGATTTGGCTGTTTTGCATTAAACTGTCTGATAGCATTACCTATATTGGGCTAACGGCACTCAGTTCAGACCAAACAGGTCGACAATATCCTTTTGTACTATTCCAAAAACCTTGCCCCCTTCTAGAACAGTTAAAATCTATTAATTTCTTCTCTCAAAACATAGATTTTTTTAACCAAACATTAATAAATGGTAAATGTATTATAACAAATTGTTTAGGTACACTTTATAAGTCTGACCATCCGTTACCCGAGCCTTTCCTTAATTTTTTATCTAAATCAGATAACATTGGCAGCTTTTGGCTGGACTGCGAAAGCGGTTACCATATAGAAAGAGACGGAGAGCCCACCTGCTCTCTGTTCAATAAAATATTTGGATTATAAATAGATGAATACATTTCCCTTATGGGCAGAACCTATTTCTGCTGACACCCCCGAAGGGGTAAATATTGAATACGACAGCCGCTTTTTAGAGCTTCAAAGCGCTGCCGAAGGGAAACCGGAAAGACAATATGGCGACACCATCATCCCTGCTGAAGAGCCTGATTGGGCAACAGTAGAGAAGCTGTGCAATCAATTGCTGGCTGAATCGAAAGACCTTCATGTTTTGTCCTATTACACACAGGCGCTCACTGCAAAACATGGCCTGGTTGGCTTTTGCGCCGGTTGTGAAGCCATCAAAACCAATGTGGATTTGTATTGGAAATCCCTATATCCCAAGCTCGAAGATGAAGACGGCGAACCCGACCCGTTTTATCGAATCAATGCACTAAGTGCATTCACTACGCATGACGGCATCGCTAAAGAAGTATTTTCAGCCAAATTATTAGTAAACGGGCTGACCCAACAGCCTATTACCGTTAAAGAAGCAGTTTCTGTCTTGCAAGGCAATGACCCGCAAAGCTATCCGGGCGGCAAAGAACGTTTGATGCTCGATATCAGGGTAAGTGCCGATACCGGCAAACCGGAATTGATTGCCTTAATCCAGGCATTAGACCATCTGAAAGATATTCAAAATACTTTCTCGACCCAGCTGCACGACGAACACTCACTCAATTTTGAAGTGATTCAAAAACCGCTTACCCTGATCCACAAAGCCATCAATTACAACGATGGAAGTACCCCGCAGCTGCAACAGGCTGAACAAACAGAACAACCCGCTGAAACACCCGTTTCGACTGTTGCTCAAGAGCAATCGACCCTTCAAGAAGCGGATGCATGGCGTCGTCTGAATATCAAAAATCGGGCTGATGTCGATTTGGCTTTGGAAAAAATCTGCATCTACTTTGAAACGCTTGAACCCAGCCACCCTGCCCCGTTATTTATCCGCAGGGTACAGCGGCAAATGAATATGAACTTCTACGACATCATGAAAGATATCAGTCCTGAAAGTATTGCCAATCTGGAAGTTTTGATCGGGAAGCAGGACGAAGAAACGGGAACTTCCAACGAATAAGCTAGTCTATCCGCAATATTTAAAGTTCGTTTAAATAAACAACTTTTATCATTTAAAGGTCATTGAATATGTCACGAAACAAATCATCCGGACAAAAATTTATTGCCCGCAACCGGGCGCCTCGCGTACAGATTGAGTACGATGTAGAACTTTACGGTTCTGAGAAAAAAATTGAGCTTCCATTCGTTATGGGGGTGATGGCAGATTTGGTCGGGAAACCCGTAGAGCCGCTACCTGAATTGGCCGAACGTAAATTTTTGGAAATTGACGTAGATAATTTCGATGAACGCATGAAAGCCCTCAAACCGCGTGTCGCATTTAATGTCAAAAACACGCTTACCGGGGAAGGCAACTTGAATGTAGAACTTGAATTGGAAAGCATGGATGATTTCTCTCCGGCAGCAATAGCAAAAAAAGTAGGTCCTTTAAACGAACTCCTACAAGCGCGTACAGAGCTTGCCAACCTGCTTTCATATATGGATGGTAAGAGCGGTGCTGAAGAATTAATCGGAAAAGTCTTGGGAGACAGTGAGCTGCTGAAAAGCCTTGCAGCCGCACCTAAAGCAACAACCAAAGACGAGCAGTAATTTCAGATGAAATCAATAAAGTGAGCGTGAATCATGACTGAAAAGCAATTAGACATCCAAGGGGACAGCGGCGCGAAAAGTGTGTTTGCCGCAAATGAATTTGAACAGCTGCTGCAAAAAGAATTCAAACCCAAAACTGAAGAAGCCAAAAGTGCTGTCAATAATGCCGTAGCGACACTGGCACAGCAAGCTTTGCAAAACGCCATTACTATTTCAGACGACACTTATCAAACCATCGAAGCGATTATTGCAGAGATCGACAGAAAACTTTCCGAACAGATCAATTTGATTCTGCATCATGAAGATTTCCAAAAGCTGGAAGGCGAATGGCGCGGCCTGCATCATTTGGTTACCAATACCGAAACCGATACTTTGTTGAAAATCAAAGTATTGCCCATCTCCAAAAAAGAAGTTGCCCGCAATTTAAAACGCTTCAAAGGCACCGCTTGGGACCAAAGCCCCCTATTCAAACGCATTTATGAAGAAGAATACGGCCAGTTTGGTGGCGAGCCTTTCGGCTGTTTGATTGGCGACTACTATTTTGATCACTCTGCACCCGATGTGGAAATGCTCAATAGTCTTGAAAAAATTGCCGCCGCCGCACACTGTCCGTTCATCGCCGGCGCATCCCCCAAACTGATGCAGATGGAATCTTGGCAAGAGTTGGCCAATCCTCGTGATTTGAGCAAAATTTTCCAAAATGCCGAATATGCCCCATGGCGCAGCCTGCGTGATTCCGAAGATTCGCGTTATATCGGTTTGGCCCTGCCACGTTTCTTATCCCGTCTGCCTTACGGTGCCACGACAAATCCTGTCGATGAGTTTGACTTCGAAGAAGAAACTGAAGGCGCGGATCACAACAAATACACATGGGCCAATGCGGCTTATGCAATGGCGGTAAATATTAACCGTTCATTCAAATATTATGGTTGGTGCACCTCAATCCGTGGCGTGGAATCCGGCGGTATCGTTGAAAACCTTCCCTGCCACACATTCCCGACGGATGACGGCGGTGTGGATATGAAATGTCCAACCGAAATCGCCATCAGTGACCGCCGCGAGGCCGAATTGGCAGCGCTGGGCTTCATGCCGTTGATTCACCGTAAAAATACCGACTTGGCCGCGTTTATTGGTGCTCAATCACTGCATAAACCGTCTGAATATTATGATCCGGATGCTACCGCCAACGCCCGCTTGTCTGCGCGTCTGCCTTACCTGTTTGCGTGCTGTCGTTTCGCGCACTATCTGAAATGTATCGTACGCGACAAAGTCGGTTCGTTCCGCGAGCGTGAAGACATGGAACGTTGGCTAAACGAATGGATTATGAATTATGTAGATGGAGACCCGATTAACTCCACTCAAGAAACAAAAGCCCGTAAACCGTTGGCCGCTGCTGAAGTGGTTGTGGAAGAAGTTGAAGACAATCCCGGATATTACACTTCCAAATTCTTCCTGCGCCCGCACTACCAACTCGAAGGCCTTACCGTTTCATTGCGCTTGGTTTCCAAACTGCCTTCGGCTAAACAGGAATAGTCGGGTTTGGTTTATTTAGGTGGGCATGCTCATGCCCTGTTGTTAAATCCCTTAATTTTTTTAACCTTTTAACAAGGAGAGTAAAAACATGGCTATTGATATGTTCATGAAAGTTGAAGGTGTTAACGGCGAATCAAAAGATTCCAACCACAAAGACTGGACCAACATCGAAAGTTTTGACTGGGGTGCCGAGCAACCCGGTTCGATGACCAGCGGTGGTGGCGGTGGTGCCGGTAAAGTCAATTTCAATGACTTGACCGTAGTTGCCGCTATTGATAAAGCCGCTCCGACCATTCTGAAAAACTGTGCTACCGGCCAACACTTGAGCAAAGTAGAAATTTCCGTATGCAAAGCCGGTGGCGAACAGATCGAATATTCGCGCACTACTTTGGAAGATGTCTTGGTAACCGGCGTGAAATTCATCGGTGTACAAGACAACGATGCGCTGAAAATGCGTTATTCATTCCAAGCTGCCAAAGTGAAAAACCAATATTGGGAACAAACCGATAAAGGTTCTAAAGGCGCTGAAGTTCAAATGGCCTTCAACATCAAAGAAAACAAATCCGCATAACCACTATGCGCATTTAACTGCAGAAGCCTGGCTTAAAAGGCGTTTTAAGTCAGGCTTTATTACAATAAATTTACTTTTCAGACGACCTCCGTCCTCCTGAAAAGTTAATCGGGTTTCAACTATTACACACTTTATACAAATAAATAAGGAGTTGCTGGGATGGATTTGAAGACTAAATTAACGGACATGATTGAGCTTGTACGTTCAAATCCTGACAATCAGGAACATCGTTTGGCATTGATTCAATACCTCTGTCTGAGTGCCAAATGGGAACAGGCTTTAAAGCAAATCGGGCAATACCAAAAACTGTTTCCCGATACTCAAAAGCCCCTGATGCTCTACCTTATTGAAAACATTTCTGCCGAAATGCGTCGTCAAGCAGTCTTGGAAACACAGCAAAAACCCAAAACTCTGGAACAGCACGCAAGCAAACTCGATATTCTTCAAAAACAACTCTCTTTAGTTGCTCATGTTGCAGAGAAAAAAAACTCTGCCCTCACTGCCGACTACGAAGCCTTATCCGACTGTATCGACGGTACACCAGCGCACATCACTTATCTTCTGGCAGATAAATCGGTTGCCGAAACCGACAACAACTGGATTATGGATGGCGACGTACGTACTGCTTTTGTTTATGAATTCTTCTATCAAGGCCACTACTATTGGCAAACTTGGGACTCTATTGAAAGTATAGCTTTCAAAGCACCCAGCTCATTGCTCGACATCATCTGGAGGTCGTCTGAAATCAAATTTACCGACGGCGAATGTATCCAATGTACCAGTCCTGCCCGCTATGCTGTTTTGCCGGATGCAGAAACCAAATGGTCGGATATGTTGATGAACTGCTCACAAACAGACTGGATAGAAGTAGCCGAACAGCTCTTTACAGGCATGGGTCAAAAAACCCTGTATACCGACAGCCATGATTTTGGTCTCTTGGATATTCGCAATATTAAATTCGGACAACAGCGTTAAACCTTATCCATCCTCCGACTATCGCAATCAATCATGTCGCAATTCAGAAACCAACTGCTGCCTTCTTTGTTTGACAGACTGACAGATGAAGAGCCGCGCAAAAAAAAAGAGGCACGCCCCGATCAGGTCATCAATCTTGACCAATATCGGCAGGCAGTGCTGCGCGATATTCTTTACCTGCTGAATACCTGCAACATGCAAGCGGAGACCATGGAGAAAGATCTGCCTGTTAACGTGCGCTCGTCCACACTCAATTACGGCATTCCGCCCCTGTCGGGAGTGAATTTCTCCGATATAGAATGGCAGGATGTAGAACAAAACATCAAACAAGCCATCATCGATTTCGAACCACGCCTTGAAAGCAAAACCCTGCAAGTTATCGTGAATACCGTAGACGATGATGACGATGCTTTACACAACAAACTTATTATTGAAGTCAAAGGTTACCTGAAACTCAATCCTTATCCCAAAGAGTTCCTGCTACGAACCAGTATGGATGTTGAGACCGGGTTGTTTGACTTGTTAGATGGGGGAAATAGGTCTTGAACAACAAGTTATTGTCTTACTACAATAAAGAACTGACCTTCCTGAAGGAAATGGGCAGGGAATTTGCACAGCAATATCCCAAAATCGCCTCCCGATTGGCACTGGATACAACCGACATCCCCGACCCTTATGTTGAAAGGTTATTGGAAGGTGTAAGCTTTCTCACTGCCCGCACCCAACTCAAGCTGGATGCGGAATATCCCTGTTTCGTACAAAGAATCTTGGAAGTTGTTTACCCAGACTTCATCAATCAGAAACCGGCAGCAGCGATTGTCAATTTGGAACCTACCGGTCAATACAACGCCGACGTGATCAATCTACTGGAACGTGGCAGAGTATTGCGCTCATTACCCATCGACGAATTCAAAGTAAGTTGCCCGTTTTCCGTAACCAAAACCACTGAAATCCTACCTTTACGCATAGAAAAAGCCAAATATACCGATTCGCTCGGCTATTTACCAAGTACGCTTCCCGCGCTCAAGGCATCTGCCGGGAAAAAAGTGCAATCTGCCTTGCGTTTGGACTTCTCACTCAGCGTACCTGGCGCATGTTCGGAAATGTTGCCGGATGAATTGTCTGTGTTTTTAGGTACAGAACTTTCTAAGTCATCTGCACTGCTGTTTTTACTGGCCTCCGAATGCGTGGGCGTCGTTTGCCACAGTTATGAGAACCCCAAACAATGGTATTACCCGTTGTCCTCCAAACCGGAACATCGGGGATTTCGGGAAGATGAAGCCTTATCGTTTAATTTGGACAAATCCGTCAGCGCATTCCGGATTATGCAGGAATACGCACGACTACCGGAAAAATTCCTGTTTGTCGCTCAAAAAAATATCAAACAGGCTGTCCGTCAGGCTGAGAATGACGGACATTTGCCCAAAGTACCCGAACATTTGGAAGAAATCGTAAACGATAAGGGCGTCAATAAAAAAATCATTACCTATCGCAAACGTTATTTCAGCCTTTCATTTTTATTCAGCAACAAAATACCCGAATTGACAGAATTGATTGGCGTAGAGGATTTTTCCGTCAATGCGGTGCCTGTGGTAAACCTTTTCAGAAAAAAAAGCTCCCGCTTCCCTGTAAATATCCAAGACCAGGAACACCACGTCATCATCGACCGTACACAACCTTTAAATTATGAAATCTACGCCATCGAACAAGTAAAAGGTTTTGACACCAACAACCGTCAAACCGTTGCATTTTCACCGATGTACAAAGCGCCGGATATGGGGCTCTTCCCCGAAGCCCAAACTCAGCATGCTTATTTTTCAGCACGGCGTGCAGACAGAGTCCCATCGGAAAATTCTGTCAAAAACGGCTTCCGTTCTTCCTACTTGGGCAGTGAAGTATTTTTGTCTCTTGCCGACAATCGGGATTACGCTTTCAATTCCGGCATACAGCATCTTTCCGTAGATGCCTGGTGTACCAGCAGGGATTTACCGCTGATGATGCCGCGTGACGGAGAGTCCGATTTCCTGATTGAGGGTTTCCTGCCGGTTAACTCTATTAAGCTGATTTCTAAATTGACACGTCCTCAAGCGGCTGTGAGTGAGGATCGGACACTTTGGTCGTTTTTAAACCAATTAAGTTTAAACTATCTGTCATTGTTAAACATCGACCAAGAAGATGCACCCGTCACCTTAAAAGAGCTTTTAATGGTATTTGTTTCTTCCGAAAATGATTTGCTGAAAAAACAGATTGAATCGATCACACGTATTGAGACTTCCATTGTAAACAAGGTGGTCCGTCATTACGGAGTTGCAGCGCCTGTTCGAGGCATCAAAATTACGGTTACGCTGGATGAAGCGCAATTGGGCGGTATCCATCCCTTCCTGTTCGGCTCGGTTTTGAACCATTACTTCCAACGTTTGGTGTCAATTAACTCATTCATACAGCTTCAAATTGACACGCTCCAACAAGGACATATGGCTACTTGGCCGACTGCTGTTGGAGAGAGGGTAATCGTATGAGTCCGGTTAACGCTCAAACAGATTTTGGCGACGCATTGGACGATACATGGGATGAAAAACTGACGGGCTTTTTAAACAAAGTTGCCTCTCAGCCCTATAAATACGATTATTTTTCACTCTTGCGCCAGCTTGAGTCCGTCAAATTTGTTACCGGCGGGAAATTATTGGGTAAGGCCGTCAGCCCGAAAATGGAAAAAATAAGGATTCGCCAAGAGCCATCGCTTATTTTTGCTCCCCGCAACATCCAATCGGTTGCCTTATCGCCGCGTTATGTGGAAATTTCCATTAATGGATTCGGTTTGTTTGGCCCATCCGGCCCCCTGCCCCTGCATTTGACCGAATATGCCTATGAGCGTCAACACCAACACGGCGACCGGACATGGACCGGTTTTGCCAATATGTTGCAACACCGTCTGGCTGTCTTATTCTATCGGGCATGGGCCAACGCTCAGAGCATTATTTCTTTAGATAAAAATGCTGAAGACCGTTTTGGGAAATATATCGCCAGCTTTAATGGGCTGGATACACCGGCCATACATAACAAAGGCTTAATCCACGAATTTGCCAAGCGTTATTTTGCCGGCCTGCTGATGAAGCAAAGCCGTTCGGCAGCCAATCTCCAGCAATTACTCAACCGTTATTTCAAAGTCCCCGTTACCATTCAAACCAATGTTGGGTATTGGGTTGAGGTTGCGGAAGAAAAAACGCAAATCGGTATCATGGGTAACTATACGCTGGGAGATGGCCTGCTGCTGGGCGACAAGCTTTACGATGTTCAAAGCAAATTCCGCATTATTATCGGTCCGCTTACCCTACCCGCTTACCGATCATTCTTCAAAGACGGTATCAATACCACCCGCCTACGGGAGTGGGTAAGGCTTTTTGCCGCAGATGAATATGAATGGGATATACAGCCTGTTTTAATGCAAAAAGAAGTACCGCTCATGGACTTAGGCGGACAAACACAACTCGGCTTAACAACTTGGCTGGGGAATGTTTCCCGTGATGCCGAAGACTTGATCGTCAGCAACCATTAAACAGCTTTTTCAGACGACCCCTTTGTTGAGAAAAGCTTCTTTCAAACTATTTTTAGACATACTTGGAATAACTTAATTAAGGACACATCATGTCAAACATCAGCCGCAGCGTATTATTTGGCAAGTTGAATACCACCTTGTATAAAACTCTGGAAAATGCCTACACCTTCTGCCGTCTTCGTGAAAACAGCTACGTTGAGTTGGTTCACTGGCTTCATTCTCTGCTGCAAACCGAAAAAACCGATATCTTCTGCCTGATCAACAGTTTTAATTTAGACGAAGCCAGAGTCCGAAAAGATGTATTGACAGCGGTTGAAAAACTTCCTGCCGGTTCTACTGCCGTTATCGATTTTTCCGAACATATCCAAACCCTTGTCGAACAAACTTGGACATACAGCTCGCTCAAATTCGGTACCGACAAAATCCGTACTGCTCATATTTTCTACACCATGCTTGAAAATAAGACGTTGCAGAGCATTTTGGCCAATATTTCATCAGAGTTCCTCAAAATCAAACCTGAAACATTGGCGAACAATATTATCGCGATTACTGCAAACTCTGAAGAAAATCTTGAAGTTACCCAAAATGCCTTATCTTCGGAGCCTAACGCTACCCACAAAGAAAGTGCCTTGGCCAAATACGGCAGCAATCTCACTGAAAAAGCCAAAAATGGCGAAATAGATCCCTTGACGGGTCGCGATGCCGAAATCAGGCAAATGATTGACATCCTGATGCGCCGCCGTCAAAACAATCCGATTCTCACAGGTGAGGCCGGTGTCGGTAAGACAGCCGTCGTCGAAGCACTGGCATTGCGTTTGGCGGCCGGAGATGTTCCCCCCGGATTGAAAGACGTTCAATTAATCCTGCTGGATATCGGTTTGCTCAAAGCCGGGGCCAGCGTCAGCGGAGAATTTGAATCACGCCTTAGAGCGGTTATGGACGAAGTGGAATCCAGTCCGACCCCAATTGTGCTCTTTATCGACGAAATCCATACCTTGATTGGTGCAGGCGGGGCAGCCGGTACGGGCGATGCAGCCAACCTGCTCAAACCTGCGCTCGCCCGAGGCAAACTCCGTACCATTGGCGCGACAACATGGGCAGAGTACAAAAAATACTTTGAGAAAGACCCTGCCCTGACCCGCCGTTTCCAAGTGGTGCAAGTGGATGAGCCCGACGAAAACAAAGCTATCAACATGCTTAGAGCATTAAACGCTTCTTTGGAAAAACACCATAACGTGATTATTCTTGATGAAGCAATTCAGGCAGCCGTAAAACTTTCCCACCGCTACATACCTGCACGCCAACTTCCTGATAAAGCTGTCGGTTTGATTGATACCGCTTGCGCACGTGTTGCTGTCAGCCAGCATGCTGTTCCCGGCAGTATTGAATTTTTGCGGAAGAAATCCGAGGCATTAAAACTTGAACAAGCAAATTTGGAACGTGAGAAAAAACTCAGTTTCGATTCTGAAACACGGATAACCAATATTGGCAAAGAATTAACTGAAGTCGAAGGTCGTCTGAAAAAATTAGAAGACAGATGGAAATCTGAAGCAGACTTGGTTACTGAGCTGTTAGAAGTACGTGAACAAATCATGCAAGCGGAAGAAGGAACGGCTGAGAAAGAAACCAAGCAGCTGCATACCCGCCAAAAAGAGTTGGTTAACAAACTGAAAAAACTGCAAGGTATCCAACCGCTGGTTATGCCTTTAGTGGATAGCCGTACCGTTGCTGACGTTGTAGCTGACTGGACAGGTATTCCCGTCGGTAAAATGATGAAAGACGAAGTTGAAGCGGTCTTGCAACTTGCCGATACTTTAAACAAACGCATCATTGGCCAACGTCACGGCTTGGATGCAATCGCCCGTCGTATCCAAACATCACGCGCGAATCTGGATAACCCCAACAAACCTATCGGTGTTTTCATGTTGGCAGGCCCTTCAGGCGTGGGTAAAACCGAAACAGCATTGGCTCTAGCCGATACATTGTACGGCGGTGAACAAAACGTAATTACCATCAATATGAGCGAATATCAGGAAGCTCATACCGTATCCACCCTGAAAGGCGCGCCTCCGGGCTATGTCGGTTATGGTGAAGGCGGTGTACTGACCGAAGCCGTGCGACGTAAACCTTATAGCGTCATCTTGCTTGATGAAGTGGAGAAAGCACATCCGGATGTGCATGAAATCTTTTTCCAAGTATTCGACAAAGGCTGGATGGAAGATGGTGAAGGCCGTTATATCGATTTCAAAAATACCATCATTATCCTGACTACTAATGTAGGTACGGATTTGATTATGGATATGTGTGATGACCCTGAAATGCTGCCTACTCCGGAAGGTTTAAACAAAGCCTTGCGTGCTCCTATGCTGAAAACTTTCCCTGCAGCGCTACTAGGCCGCATGCAAGTGATTCCCTACTATCCGTTATCTGACGATATGCTCTCAAAAATTGTGGAATTGCAATTAGGTCGTATCGTAGACCGAATTAAAGATAACCACGGTATCGACCTTCACTACACGCCAGAAGTGCTCAAGCTGATTACTTCGCGCTGCACAGAAGTTGAGTCAGGTGGCCGCATGATTGATGCGATTCTGACCAATACAGTTTTACCGCAAATCAGTCGTGAACTGCTTACTTGTGCAACTCAAGGCAAACAAGTTTTAAGTGTAAATATTGATGCAAGTAACCATGACTTTACTTATCAATATAAATATAAACCTCGCAAGAAAAATACTTTATAATTTTAGAAAATATTAAAAAAATTTAGTCTTTCTAATTAATTATAACGAACCTATTTATTTCTCCAGTAGTCATATATTGCATGACTGATTGAAGTATTTGTTGTCAGACGTAATCAATACTGATGAACTTGAAGGCAATTAAGATGCATACACAACTAATAAAATATATATCATTCTTAATGATATCTTTAATGGTAAGCTCATGTGCTTCCGACCATAAACCGCCTAAAGAATCTGATGAGAGCGGAGAAAAAATTGATGTACAAATCATAGTTTCCCCTGATGCGAATCCTAATATAGTTGGCCAACCTTCTCCCATCAGATTGGATTTATATCAGTTGTCTTCTGACGGTGAGTTCAAAAAATCAAACTATTTTGAACTTACCAACAACGCCAAAGAAAATTTAGGTGAGAAGTTAATCCAGCAAAACCAATTCATGCTGCATCCTGATACAGTTACCATATTGCCGATCAAAATGGATTCCCACCTGAAATATCTAGGTGTAGTCGCAAGTTATCGAGATTTGGATAACAGTCAATGGCAATTGGTATTATTGAAGCAGAAGAAAAAATGGTATCAGTTTGGCAAACATTATTTCTATGTAAATGTCGGCAAAAATAAATTAACCCAGTTATCAAAGTCAGAAATGAAGGACTTGTTGAAAGAATATAAAGAACGGCACCCTGACGATAAAAAAATTAAAGAAAATGGAAAAACTCGTAAATACGGCAATGACCTTAGCAAAGGCGTTTTCCGTGAAGAAAAATAATAACTAAAAGATTAAGGATAAAAGGCATGGCAATAGAAGCAAAAGTAGTTTGGTCGGAGGGTATCTTTATTACCCCTCAACATTTCCAACAATTTGAACGTTACCTTGAATCCGGTCTACGCCAATTAGCCGTTTCTCAAGAGGGTCATTTTTGGGGATTCTCTTCGCTGGTATTAAATTCAGACGGCCTCAAACGGGGGGTAATCGGTATTAATGAAGCAGAAGGTGTTTTTCCTGATGGTTCTGTATTTTTATTCTCTCAAAAACAGCTTGAAAATTTGAGTTTAAAAGTCCCTGCAAATATTAAAGACACCAAAATCTGCCTTGCCGTTACCCTGCCTTCTTCTGTAAATAATGAAATTTATTTCCCAGATCAGGACTCTTCAGACTCATGTCGCTACAAAGCCTTTAATAAAACTCTAGCAGACACTACAAATACTGAATTAGATGGTCGCCAAGTAACACTGGCAGATCTTAATCCGATGTTGGTTTTAGAAAATGACTTAACCAGTGGACAAACTGCCCTGCCCATTGCGCTTATCCGATCCAGCTCTGCAGACTTTGAAATTATTTTAGATGAATCATATATCCCGCCTTGCCTCGGAAGCCAAAAACAACCACACCTGAAAGCTTATATTTCAGAAATTTATGGTTTATTGATGCAAAAAAGCAATAGTCTGGCCAATGCAGTGAACGATCCTAATACTGGCGGCTCTGTTGAAGTTATGGATTTCATGATGCTTCAAACCATTAATCGTTATTTGGCATATTTGCATCATGAAAATGAAGGGGCACGACAAACGCACCCTGAACAATTATTCATTAATTTATCCAAACTATGTGCTGATTTAATGACCTTCCTGCCTTCTCGCAAAGTAGGCGATATCCCTGTCTATGAGCATAATGACCTAGCCTCATGCTTTGGCAAATTATTTTTCAATCTGCGTAAATCATTATCCATCGTTCTTGAACAACGTGCGATTAGGATTCCGCTGGATATGCGTGATGAAGCCACTCGCGTTGCTCAAACACCAGATCAAAGCCTATTGGATAAAGCCTCATTTGTCCTTGCTATCAAAGCCGATATGCCGAACGAAGCATTGCGCCAAAAAATTCCGAGCGTAGTAAAAATAGGTACTGTGGAGAAAGTAAAAGAATTGGTTGCTTACCATCTGCCTGGAATCAGGGTTCATGCTTTGTCTGTAGCACCCCGAGAATTGCCATACCATAGCGGTTATGTCTATTTTGAATTGGACAAAAAGCACGAGCTGTGGGACATGTTTGATACTTCATCAGGCATGGCCTTCCATTTAGCCGGTAATTTTCCGAATTTAGATGTTGAATTTTGGGCAATCAAGTCTTTAAGTTAATTTGGTTCAATTTGGAATTTCATTATGGATAACCAGAATAATGCTGCTCACAGCACCGCAAATATTTATAACCCGTTGATTGAGGCGGCCAAACCGGTTTTTATCTTAGTCAATGCGATGCAGCAGACTACCAGTCAATTGTCTACGGACAGTTTGATCAACAAATTTTCTCTCTTAATCAATAATTTTGAAGAAAATGCTGAAAAAAATGGAGCAAGATACGACGCTATCCAAGCTGCAAAATACTGTCTATGTACATTCGTAGATGAATTGGCTGTTCGTGCAGGCTGGGCAGATGAAACCTGGTCAAAAAACAGTCTGTTGGTATCTTTTTATGACGAAACATGGGGCGGGGAACGTTTTTTTGAGATTATTCAAAATTTGAAACAGGATCCGGATAAGAATATTGATTTATTAGAGTTTATGTACTTGTGTTTGCAGTTTGGCTACAAAGGCAAATATCAAGTGTTAAATAGCGGCGAACTCGAAATCGACAAAATCAAAAGAGATTTGCTCGCCTTAATTCATAGTAAACGACCGGATCAAACTGCCGATCTTTTCAAACACAATCCAATAATCACAAATACTATCCAGCGAAAACAAAGGCTTTCTATTCCTTTATGGGTTGTAGGTGTTTTAGGGGCAGTCGTCTTGGGGGTGGGCTATTTTGCAATGCAATGGTCTTTAGGTGATGACTTTGATGTTGCCAGTACAAAAGTTAACAATCTCAAACTCCCTTCTGTTACGGCTAAACAGCAAGAAACACAAAGTACTGTCCGACTACGTCCTTTATTGGAAAATGAAATTGCTAGAAAGCTAGTCTCTGTAGAAGACTTTCAAGATAGAAGTACAGTCACTATTTTGGGTGACGGTCTCTTTGAGTCTGGTTCTGCACAAATTCAAGACCAATATTACCCTGTTTTGGCAAGAGTCAGCCAAGCTTTGGATAGTGTAGAAGGGCAAATCGTAGTGACCGGATATACTGACAATCAGCCCATTCAGAGCTTGAACTTCCCATCTAACTGGCATCTCTCTCAAGCTCGTGCAGATGCAGTAAAAGAAATTTTATTGAATTACATCAAAAATGGCGGAGCTCGTATTCGTTCAGAGGGACGTGGTTCGACCGATCCTGTTGCTCCAAATGATACTTTGGAAAATAGAGCCAAAAACCGAAGGGTTGAAATTACCCTATTCACAACTGGAACCGGCCCCAAACTGGGTAGTGAAGTAGAAGTAAAAACCAATACTTCCACTACTCAGCCAAGCAGTGATGTAAGTACACATCAATAATCTGAAATTGGATTGATACGGAAAAACAAATATGAAAAAAATTCTTTATTTTCTAGGCTCCCGTTCTTTATGGGTAATGCTAGGTATCGCCGGTCTGATTATATTGGTATGGTTTATCGGCCCACTGATTTCCATAGGTGAAATCCGTCCTTTAGCAAACAAGACTATTCGCCTTGCCGTGTGTGCAGCCATTATCGGCATTTGGTTGGCTAAAGCCATATTTCGCCAATATCGTGAATCACGTCGAAACGCTGCCTTACTGAAGGAAATTCGTGCAGCACAAGAACCCATTTTAAAAAATGCAAGCGATGTCAGCTCAATGAGCCGTCAGTTTGCCGAAATGGATAAAGTACTGAAAAACGCAAAATTTTCCAGATCTAAAAATAGTTTATTGGCAAGATTGGAAGAGGGGCAATATCTTTATCAAATGCCGTGGTACGTTGTTTTAGGTGCTGCCGGTTCTGGTAAAACAACAGCATTAAAACGCTCTGGTCTCAACTTCCCTCTAGAAAGCACTTTAGGAACATCTGTAAGCGGCTTGGCAGGGACGCGCGATTGCGATTGGTTTTTATCCGATGAAATCGTACTTCTCGATACTGCAGGCAGATTGTCTTTACATGACAACCACAGCAATAAGGACTCCAGCGACTGGGAAGAATTTGTATCCCTACTGAAGCGCTACCGTCCCAAACAACCTATCAACGGTGTAGTAGTTACCGTAGGAGTGGACGACCTTTTAGGCGGTAAAACCAATATTACCGAAATTTCTGCAGAACTTCGCAAAAGAATCCACGAAATGCATACCAAATTAGGTATACATTTCCCTGTTTATCTTATGATAACCAAACTGGATTTGCTGCATGGTTTTGACAAATTCTTCGATCATCTGACGGAAGAACAAAGAAACCAATATTTGGGTATTTCTCTTTCTGATACCGAAGGAATGGAAACTCCAATTGCCACTGCTTCCAATGCTTTATCGGAAGTTGTTGATAAATTGCGCTCTTCTATGTTGGGCACCATCCATCAATTGGAATCTTCTGAAGATAAAGCAGCGGCTTTTGCTTTCCCTGAAGAATTTGAACGTCTTAATCAGGCGGTACTTTCTCTATTTAAAGAATTATCTAAATCTTCAAAATTTGAGCAACCTATCTCGTGGAGAGGTGTTTATTTCTCAAGCGGTACCCAAACGGGACAACATTTCAATCCCATCTTGGATGGCTTGCAAAACGATTTCCAATTATCGAAAAAATACTTGGATTCGGATCGAACCAAAACTCAAAACAACGAGCGAAGCTTTTTCCTGCACAGACTGTTCTCTGACGTCATCCTTAGTGAAGCAAACCTGGCAGGAGAAAATAAATCTTGGTTTGTCAAAAAACAAATGCTCTATTGGTTAGGCATTGGAGCTATTGTGACCATAGTCGCTGCCTGCTTAGCCATGATGCTGAACAGTTATTCGAATAATCGCTCATATCTTGAGCAGGTTGGCGATAAAGCAACCAAACTGGGCCAAGAGGCGAAAAAATACACAGAAGCCCCCGACCTTCTTAAAGCAGTAACATTTGCAGAACATGTCAAAGATACGACCCGCAGCAGAGAGATTCCTGATCTGTCTTCTCCTCCCCTCAGCTATCGTATGGGCCTTTATCAAGGCGGGCAAATGGAAGACGTTGGTGAATCCGCTTACCGCAGAATCCTTCAAGACAATGTGATGCCGTTAATCAGTTTCAAATTAGATGAGCTTCTGCGTACAACCAGCGGCTCAGACGGCATCAATGGTTACAATGCTTTAAAAGCTTATCTGATGATGTACGACAAAGAGCATTTTGATTCCGCTTTTATGCAAAACTGGCTGATGACTAATTTGTCTAAAGCAGAATCTTCAGGCATGAGCGAGCAACAGAAAAAATCTCTTGAGAAAGCTTTAAACCAAATACTTTCCAAACAAAGCATTACTCCCAGCGTACCCTATGATGAAGAATTGGTAGAACGCCGCAGGCAGGAAATTGCACAAAGAGATATTGCCACTATGGTACTGGAAGATACCATCAACACAGTTGCTCTCTCAGGCAAAGAAGGAATCACACCTGTTTCTTTTTCAAGCATGGGCGGCGTACAAAGCCACTTATTGTTTCGTCGCAAAACCGGCGGAGCTTTAAAAGAACCGATTAACTTCATTTATACCAAAGAGGCTTACATTACCAAAGTCTTACCTACTATGGTCAAGTCGACAGAACAGTTTTTTAATGAAGACAACTGGGTATTGGGTAGTTATGCATCACAAAGCCAAAGCAAAGCTTCTGTTCTTTCAGATGCTCAAAAGCTTTATTTCGGCAATTACATCAAGGCATGGAATAACTATTTGTCTGATTTGTCATTGGTTACGCCCAAGTCATCTCGAGAAAGTATTCAGATTGCCAAGCTTTTATCAGAGAAAAATTCTCCTTTAGTCAATATTATCAAAGGTATCAGCGACAATACGACGCTTACCATTGATAAAAAGATAACGGATAAAGCAGACAGTAAAATTGCCGACTGGTTAAATAGAGCAGGACTGTCAAAGCTCCTAGATGCTGAAGGAGAGGCTAATGTAAAAAATGAATTGTCTGCTTTAAAACTGGCCACTCCTGTTGATGATGCTTTTGCGGATTTCCATAGTTTAACTGAAACCACAAATGATCAACCTCCGGCAATTAACAGCGTTACTGAAGCCATTAATGATTTGTACGTTTATTTGGTTGCCGTTAATGTCGCAGTCGAAAAAGGGGTAGATTTGCCTCCTGATGATCCGTTTGTGAAATACAAAGCTGAAGTAAACCGTCTTCCTATGCCCTTCCGTCCGATGTTGGACAGCTTTTCTGAGATTATTTTGAAAAACACCGACAAAATTGTTGATGAAAAGCTCATGTCCACCTTGGAAAAACAGTTGGCAACCGTAACAAACAGTTGCCAAGAAATACACGAACAGGGTTACCCTTTTGACAGAGGTTCTGAAAACAATGTTGCCTTAGAAAGCTTCACCAACATATTTGGTCCAAACGGTATGTACAGCAAGTTTACCAATTTATCAGGTGAAGCCGCCGTATTGGCACGTTCAGAAAAACTGGAAACCTTGACTGCTAAAAACAGCGCATTTAAAGACCGTTTTTCCAGGCTGAACGACATAGCGGCAATCCGACAAGGATATTTTGACAAAGGCTCGGAAACACCTACTTTTGACTTTACAGTCAAAGTCTTGATTCTTGACTCCAGCTTGGAAAGCGTGAATGTTTCTTATGCAGGGAAAAGCTATGTATACAGTCACGGTCCAGTTAATCCTGCAACCTTTACTTGGCCTTCAAAAGAAGAAAACGCCTTGGCAAAAATAGATATTTCCTCCCCTCAAATCAATAGTGCGGGTATCAGTTCAACCGGACCGTGGTCAATATTCCGCCTGATTGAAAAAGGGAAAATCATTCGCCAGACAGGAAACACTACCGTTGTCGAATACAACATCCAAGGCAAAAACGTTGTACTTGAATTTACTACTTCCACAGCCTTCAATCCCTTTAATTTAAACAAATTAAGGAATTTTCAGTGCGTTTGATGGTCATAATGAGAATGTAAGCAGGTCGTCTGAAACCACTCATTCCAACATGCTTCTGCCGCAACCCTATGCATGATTGAAAATAGAAAAACCGACACTCAAGCGAAATTGGTTTTTAATGTCAACAAGGAATTTCCCGAAATGAATAGAACAGTCGTTGCTCATACACCTTTGGGATCACAACTTTTATTCAAAAAAATGCTTGGAACAGAATTTGTTTCCAACCTTTTTGAATTTAATATCACTTTGGTTTCCAAAGATTCCAATTTACAAGGCAAGGATATTATCGGTCAGCCTATAACATTGGAAATTGACACAGAAGCAGGCAGCCCACGCTATCTGAACGGTTTGGTTACCGACTTCGGTTACATTGGCGAAGATGAAGACGAAGAAGACTATCATGCCTACACCTGTACAGCCCGTCCGTTTATGTGGTATCTCACCCAAAATACGGACAGCAGGGTATTTGTCGACAAGTCCGTTCTGGATATTGCCAATGAAGTCTTGTCGCCGTTCGGCTTCCCCTTCCAGGTAAAATGCCAAAAAGGCTATCGTACCAGAGGATTTTGTGTCCAATATCAGGAAAACAGTTTTAATTTCCTAAACCGCCTGTTTGAACAGGAAGGCATCTACTATTATTTTACCCACAGCAACGGTTCGCATGAGCTGGTTATCGCTGATGATGTCGGTACTCTAGAAGCCATTCCTTCTCCCAACATTCCTTACCATTCCAAAAATACTGCGCCCGGCGCACCCAACATCGCCTATATCGATGTATGGGAAGAACGTGATGCCTTGAAATCCAGTCAGTTCGTGACTCAAGAATACAACTATAAAAACGCCAAAGTCCCAATGAAATCTTCTGATTCGGTTCACGATTTCAGTTCTGTTCCTATGGAACATTATGATTTTTATACCGGCTTTAGCGATGTATCCGAAGCACAAAATTACAGTCAGGTGCGCAGTGAAGATCTGAAAAGCCAAACCAAGATCATTACCGGTTCGGGTACTGCCTTGACAGTAGCTCCGGGTTATACGTTTACCCTGAGCAAACACCCGCATTCCTCATCCAATACCGAATACACCATTCTGAAAGCAGATTATGATTTTGAAGAAGCCGGCTATACTACCGGCGACCGTATCGGCAAATTCAGAATTTCGTTCCGCGTATTGCCCAAATCCTACCCATACCGCCCTCCCCTTAAAACGCCGAAACCCAAAGTATTGGGTACACAGGCGGCTACGGTAACAGGTCCTGCCGGAGAAGAGGTTTATACCAACGAGTATGGCGATATTAAAGTCCAATTCCATTGGGACCGCTACGGAAAAATGGATGAAAACAGCTCCAACTGGGTTCGGGTAACGCAAGGTTCTGCCGGAGCGGGATACGGCTCTATCAACACACCGCGTATCGGTGAAGAAGTGCTGGTTGACTTCATCAACGGCGATGCCGACCGACCGATTGTATTGGGTCGTCTGTACAACAGCGCAATGTCGCCGCCATGGGGCTTTCCTGCCGCGGCCAAGCAGTCCGGTATCAAAAGCAAGAGTTTCAATTCGCCATTGTCCAACTTCAACGAATTGATGTTCAACGATACTGCCGGTTCCGAGATGGTCAATTTCCAAGCGCAAAAAGACCTGACCTCGCTGGTTAAAAATAACGAAACCCGCAACGTCAACAACGACCGCACCACCACAATCGGCAACAACGAAACGGTTACGGTAGTGGGTGATCGGGCGAAAACCGTCCAAAAAAACGAAACGGCTTCGATTACCCAAAACCGCACAAAATCGGTGGGTCAAAACGAGACCTCCAGCATTACCCAAAACCAAAGCATTAGTGTGGGTGACAACCAAAGTACCAGCGTAGGTAAAGACCAAAGCGTCAACGTGGGTAAAAATCGCAGCCGTTCTGTTGGCTTGAACGAAAAAGTAGGCATAGGTCAGAGTCAAGCGCTGACTGTCGGACAAGACCAGAACGTTGCTGTCGGCAAAAACCAAGCGCTGACCGTCGGCGCCAACCGCAACAAGACCGTTGTTGCCAACGAAGTCAGCAGTATCGGCGGTAACAAACAGGAAACCGTCAGCCTGAACGGCATGAACAATGTCGGCATCGGTCAGATGACCAACATCGGTGCCGGCTATATGCTGAACGTCGGTGCAGGCTGGATGACCAATGTCGTCGGTGCAGAAATGCATAGCGTCGGCTTGGTGATGGGTCTCAACGCCGGTATGAACATCGGCCTCAACGCAGGTCGAAACATCACCCTGTCCGCAGGCAAGAAAATTACCATACAAGTCGGTAGTTCCATGATTTTGATTGATAAAAACAAAATCAGCATCGTCAGCAAAACGATCAAGATCGTCGGCACCAAAGTAGTGGACATCGACGGCAAAAAAGTCGATATCAACTAGAGAAGATACGCCATGTTTGAGTTGCAGAACTTTACCTGCTTTCATACGCAGCAGTTTAAAAACATCGACCAAACAGATCGGGCTTATGATGTAGTCGTCGCCAAAGTCAGTTACGAGTTTGAAATTGACCCGGAAACAGGAAAAACGGAGCTTGCGTTTGCCCGTAAGCAAACGCCGCTCACGTTTGCCGATACCTATTACGGCGATCCTTCGCAAACCTCGACTCAGTTTGAAAGCGACTTCAGCCTCTACAAACCCAAAACCGACTTGGTTGTCAATGCCACCGCCTATGCACCCGACGATGTCCCCTCTCGGCAATTTACCGTATCCGTAAGTATCGGCGATTACCAAAAAAGCCTGGCGCTTACCGGGGAACGTTACTGGGTGCGGGAGGCAGCAGGATGGTCTTTGAGCGAACCCGACCCCATCCTTTCGCTGCCTATCCGTTATGAGTTTGCCTTTGGCGGCAGCGCAGTCGAAGACGACCACACAGGCTATCAACAAAACGCCATCGGCATCGGCTACTATCCGAAGGCCGAACTCAAAAAAAACGGGTTCAAGCGGACACTGAAAGCGCATCAAATCTACGACCCCGCACACCCCGTGCGAGATCCGTCCGATAAGGCCGCGCCCGAAGGCTTCGGCTTTATGCCCCGTTATTTCGCACTGCGAGCCAAACATACCGGCACTGCTGATGCGCAATGGATAGCCAACCGTGCCCCGCTACTGCCTGAAGATTTTTCTATGGCTTATTGGAACGGCGCCCATCCCTCGCTGCAACTTCCCCATCTGAAACCCAACCATATTTACGAACTGACTTTTACCGGCATGGTGCATTCCTTCCAAGCACCCAACCAACGATTTACCGTTGATTTGCCGGTAGAAACCGTGTTCGTCCACGCCCATACGGCAACCAACTCGTCATTGTGCAAAGATATGGTATTGGACACCATCCTCGTCAATGTAGAACAACGCCGCATTGATTGCAGCTACCGCACATCTTTTCCCGAAGAACTGGAAATTGCGGCATGCCAGCTCAGATTCATCGCCCGACACGAACGTGCAGACCAAATCGCGGCCGCTCAAGCCTGTCGGGATTCGCAGGATGAATTTATTCCAATCCCGCCATCTTTGGCAGCACACGTATAAACCACACATAGGTCGTCTGAAACTCTAAGTCCTCATTCATCCCCCTTTCAGACGACCCCATCCCCAACAGGAGCAAGCCGCCATGGCATTCAATAAAATCGCCCGTAAAGACAGCGACTTCTATGTAATCTGTACCCTCCCCGATTTCTGCTGGGCGCCACCTCCTGCTCCCCCTGTTACACCGCCCATCCCCTTCCCGCTCTTCGCCGACTTGGGCAACGCTCAAACCGTCGCCAAAGACGTCCGCCTCAACCGCAAGCCCGCCTTCGTCTTCAAGGCCAGTAAAACCAACCGCACCACCGGCGACGAACCCGCCCTTCCGGGCCGCAAGGGTGTGTTGTCGCGCACCGCCACCAAACCCGCCTGGCCGATGATGCATTCTTCTTCGGTTAAAATCCGCAAGCGCCACATCATACGCGCCGGCGATATGTTCCACATGAACAACAAGTTCAAGAAGAAACTGCCGCCCAAACCCTGTATTTCCTGCAAAGCCGCCGCCGCTGCCGGCCGCCCGGTCAATCCGATACACGGGCTGAAGTTTTTGGAGAGTGAAACCGACTTTGCTTTTGAAGGCATCCTGCCGCTGGTTTGGAGCCGCAGCTATTATTCCGACCAAGACGGTACCGGCTGGCTCGGCGAGGGCTGGAGCGTACCGGGCTGCCAACGCATCATCCGCGATGCGGCGGGATTGGCCTATATCGACGATCATGGCCGTTTGTTCCCGCTGCCGGAAGTCGATGAAGACGATGAGGAACCGGTATTGTTCGAGAGCGAACAGATTTGGTTCAGTAAAAATCCGGACGGGCATTATGTCATTGCGTCGCTGGACGGTTCGATAGCGCTGCGTTTTGCGCCTTTGGTGGTGGCGGAAGACGGTTCGGACGAAGATTCCACCTTCTTCCCGCTGGTGGCGGTGGAAGACGCCAACGGCAACCATCAGCGTTTCGTCTATCATCCGCTGACCGGTCTGCCGCAGTACGTCATCGACGGCAACGGCCGGGTGTTCTCGCTGAACTTCGGCAATGTGGCGGATGAACAGTCGCCCAAAATGCGGCTGCTGTCGGTATCGCTGCTGGAGGGTTTGCCCGCCTTCGGCGAAGCGGTCCGGGTCGGCAGTCCGCTGGTCCGCTACGAATACAACGGCAGCGGCGACTTGGTCCGCGTCATCGGCCGCGACGGCAACGTCAAACGCAGCTTCGGCTATAAAAACAATCTGATGGTGTCGCACACGGATGCGGCCGGATTGGTATCGGAATACGAATACGACCATTACACCCCGACCGGCAAGGTGTTGCGCAACTGGACCTCCTTGGGCGAGGAATGGCGTTTTACCTATCACGACGGTTATACCGAGGTAACCGACGTGTTGGGCCGTACCGAGCAATATCATTACGATTACAACAACGAGTTGACCAAGCGGGTGTTTGCCGACGGCAGCGCTGTGTTGATGGAGCGCGACGGTTTGGGCCGTCTGCTCAGCCACACCGATGCGATGGGGCGTGTTACCCGCTATCAGTACAGCAACGAGGGGCAGGTGGAGGCCATCGTCCGCCCCGACGGCGCCATCCTGCATTTCGACTATGACGACTGCTACCGCCTGATCCGTAAAAGCGATGCGGAAGGCCGTTATGACGGCTATACCTACGACGAAGCGGGCAATCTGCTGACCCATACCGACCCGCTGAAACATACCACCCGTTTCGAATACGCCGACAACGGTCTGCTGCTGTCGGTAACCGATCCCAACGGCAGCTCCACCACCTATCACTACAATCAAAACCGCCAGCCCGACCTCATTACCGACTGTTCCGGTTACGAAACCAAACTGGCCTACACCCCCGAAGGACAGCTGGCGCGCATTACCGATGCGCTGGGACAGCACACCGAATACCATTACGACGCCGACCAAAACCTTACCCTCGCCCTCTATCCCGACGGCAGCAAAGAAACCTTCGGCTACGATGCCGCAGGTCGTCTGAAAACCCATACCGACGGCGAAGGCCATACCACTTCCTACGAATACGGCCAAGACGGTCTGCCGACCCGACGCACCAATGCCTTGGGCCATACCTTCGGCTACCACTACGACAAAGCCCGCCGCTTAGTCGGCCTCACCAATGAAAACGGTGCGCGCTACCGCTTTGCCTACGACGTCCTCGACCGCCTGATTGCCGAAAGCGGTTTCGACCATAAGCTGACCGGCTACCGCTACAACGCCGGCAACGAACTGGTCGAGCAGCGCGAATTCGGCGACGACGCCTCCCTCGCCGCCAAACTGATGGCGCAGCTGGGCGGACAGCCCGTCCCCAAAAAAGACGTATCCCCGCTTTCAGACGACCTCGACAGCCAAACCCCGCTGCGGATTACCGAGTTCAAACGCGATATATTGGGACGCCTAATCCACACCCTCGCCCGCGATAACGACAAGGTTCAGGAAACCGCTTACCAATACGACCTAGACGGCAACCTCGTCCGCGCCGCCAACCGCCACAGCATCACCTGCTTCGATTACAACGAAAACGGCCAACTCATCGCCCAGCACCAATGGAAGGTGCCGTCCAAAGAAGAGAACGCCCGAAACGGCCTGCCCGAAACCGACTGGCGCGATGCGCAGTACGACATGCTGTACCTGCCCGTCACCGAAACCGTCCGCTACCACTACGACTTCAACGGCAACCGTACCGCCACCGTCCTACCCGACGGCAGACAGATCAACTACCTGTATTACGGCAGCGGCCACCTGCACCAAATCGGCCTAGACGACGAAGTCATCACCGACATCGAACGCGATCAGCTGCACCGCGAAATCTTCCGCACACAGGGTAAGCTCGCCAGCCGCTACGAACTCGATCCTTTAGGTCGTCTGAAAAGACAAATCGCCACCCTCAATGAATTGACGGAAGGCGGCAAAGGCAAAACCAAAGTCGCAGCGGGCTATGGTCAAACCGCCGTCAAACGCAGCTACGGCTACGACCGCACCGGCAACCTGACCCACAGTACCGACCAGCGGACGGGCACGACCCGGTTCGAGTACGATAAACTGGGTCGAATCACCAAAGCGGGCAGCGAACTGTTCGCCTTCGACCCTGCGCACAATATCCTCGACATCCCGACGGAAAAGGTTAAACCATACCCTACCCCCTCTCCCGCGGGAGAGGGTCGGGGAGAGGGCAAAACGGCTGCGCTGCTTTCAGCCAACTCCAATGCCATCACCGACAACCGCCTGAAAACCTACAACGGCACGACCTATTACTACGACAATCTCGGCAACCTGATCCACCGCGAACTCGTCGACGGCGAAATGCAGAACTATTTCTACGACCTGCACGACCAACTGGTTAAGGCGGAAATCTTCAAAAAAGACGGCAGCAAAGAGACTTGGTCGTACACCTACGACGCCTTGGGCAGAAGGATGGGCAAAGGCCGTCTGAAAGACAGTCAGGAAGTTTCAGATGACCTCGACAACCAAACCCGCTTCGTTTGGGACGGCAGCCACCTCTTGCAGGAAATCCACCCGGACGGCAGGTATACCTATATCTACACCGATCAAGATTCCTACGAACCGCTGGCGCAGGTACATAACCGGATCAACGAAGAAGGCGAAAGCAAACAGAAAATCAACTACTTCCACTGCGACCAAATCGGTATCCCGCGCGAGATCACCGATAGCGAAGGCAATCTGGTTTGGTTCGGCGATTATTACGGTTGGGGCAAACTGAAGAGCGAAACGAACGTGACGGGAACGGCTCACCAGCCGTTCCGCCTGCAAAACCAATATGCCGACCATGAAACTGGGCTGCATTACAACTTCTTCAGGTATTACGAGCCTGATGCGGGTAGGTTTGTGAATCAGGATCCGATTAGACTATTAGGGGGTTTTAACCTTTATCAACTTGCATCGAATGTGCTGGGATGGATTGACCCATTGGGGTTAGCCAAAAATGCAGCTAAAAAATTAATCCAAAATTTAGAGAAAACAATAGGTTCTGAAAATGTTCACGGTTTGAGACGGCATGGTGCTGGTACAACAAGAGCACAGCAGAGATACCGCGCTCGAACAGGCGTATGTCCAGACGGCAAGAGAGGAAGACCTGAAGACTCATCAAGATTTCTTTCTCCTGAAGACCAAGCAGAAGCCATTCAGATTGCATTAAAAAAAGCTCCTGAAAATGGTGGCCCCGTTGTCTTTGATATGGGTAGAATTGTTGCAGAGGGTTATCTAAAAGGTGGGAGAGGACCATTAATCCAAACATCTCAAGTACAAGCCACATTCAATAAAGCTGGTCAATTAGTTTCAATTTTTGGAAAATTAAAATGAATAAAGTGTATAAAGTTAGTCCTGAATATATCAGACTTTTTCTTGGACTATTACACGAAGGTGTAGATAGCAAACTTGAGGACTTATCAGGTCTGAATTTGGTTAATCGAGATAGCGTAAAGAGATTAGTCAAAGAATATCTGTACCCCGAGTATCAAAATTTTACAATATCAACCCAATTCAGAATTAAAGAAAGTTTAAGATTTGGATTAAATTTCTGGACAGAAGAACGACTACATGATCAATTTCCTAGTACCGACGCAGCCTTTGAAATACCTCAGCAAATGACCGCAAAAGAACTTTATAAGCAAATTTGGGATGATATGTTTAATAACGAAGATATCACTATTTCTGATATAACAAAATATCAGGAATCGAACTAAAATTAGCAAGCTGTAGGCTGGAGTAAAACCCAACAAAATATTAAGATCGTACGAAACCAAACTCTCTTACACGCCCAAAGGATAACAGACGCATATTACCAATGCGCTGGGCCATACCTTCGGCTACCATTACGACAAAGCCCGCCGCCTGGTCGGCCTCACCAATGAAAACGGTGCACGCTACCGCTTTGCCTACGACGTCCTCGACCGCCTGATTGCCGAAAGCGGTTTTGACCATAAGCTGACCGGCTACCGCTACAACGCCGGCAACGAGCTGGTCGAGCAGCGCGAATTCGGCGACGACGCCTCCCTAGCCGCCAAACTGATGGCGCAACTGGGCGGACAGCCCGTCCCCAAAAAAGACGCATCCCCGCTTTCAGACGACCTCGACAGTCAAACCCCGCTGCGGATTACCGAGTTCAAACGCGATATATTGGGACGCCTAATCCACACCCTCGCCCGCGATAACGACAGGGTTCAGGAAACCGTTTACCAATACGACCTGGACGGCAACCTCGTCCGCGCCGCCAACCGCCACAGCATCACCTGCTTCGACTACAACGAAAACGGCCAGCTCATCGCCCAGCACCAATGGAAAGTGCCGAGCAAAGAAGAGAACGCCCGAAACGGTTTGCCCGACACCGACTGGCGCGATGCGCAGTACGATATGCTGTACCTGCCCGTTACCGAAACCGTCCGCTACCACTACGATTTCAACGGCAACCGTACCGCCACCGTCCTGCCCGACGGCAGACAGATCAACTACCTGTATTACGGCAGCGGCCACCTGCACCAAATCGGCCTAGACGACGAAGTCATCACCGACATCGAACGCGATCAGCTGCACCGCGAAATCTTCCGTACCCAAGGTAAGCTCGCCAGCCGCTATGAACTCGACCCTTTAGGTCGTCTGAAACGGCAAATCGCTACCCTCAACGACCTGACCGAAGGCGGCAAAGGCAAAAACAAAGTAGCGGCGGGCTATGGCCAAACCGCCGTCAAACGCAGCTACGGCTACGACCGCACCGGCAACCTGACCCACAGCACCGACCAGCGGACGGGAACGACGCATTTCGAGTACGACAAACTCGGTCGAATCACCAAAGCCGGCAGCGAACTGTTCGCCTTCGACCCTGCGCACAATATCCTTTCAGACGGCCGCTCCGCCGTCACCGACAACCGCCTGAAAACCTACAACGGCACGACCTATTACTACGACGACCTCGGCAACCTGATCCACCGCGAACTGGCAGACGGCGAAGTGCAGAACTATTTCTACGATCTGCACGACCAACTGGTTAAAGCCGAAATCTTCAAAAAAGACGGCACGAAAGAAACTTGGTCCTACACCTACGACGCCTTGGGCAGAAGGATAGGCAAAGGCCGTCTGAAAGACGGAGAAGTTTCAGGCAGCCTCGAAGAGGAAACCGGATTCGTTTGGGACGGCAGCCATCTCTTGCAGGAAGTCCGCCCGGACGGCAGGTATACCTATATCTATACCGACCCGAGCAGCTACGAACCTTTAGCACAAGTCCGCGATTGGACAACCGAAGACGGCGAAAGCCGACAACAGACCCACTACTTCCACTGCGATCAAATCGGCATCCCAAGGGAGATGACCGATAAAGACGGCAACCTCTTGTGGTTCGGCAACTACACCGGCTGGGGTCGTCTGAAAGAGGAAACCAAGGTAACGCAAACGGCGCACCAACCCTTCCGCCTGCAGAACCAGTACTGCGACGAGGAGACGGGGCTGCATTACAACTTCTTCCGGTATTATGATCCGGTGGTGGGTCGGTTTGTAAGTCAGGATCCGATCGGGTTGATGGGTGGGGAGAATATATATAGATTTAGTAATTCAATACAAAGCTGGATAGATCCTTTAGGATTGGATGGTTTTCAACTACTACGAGATTATGCAAATTCTCCAGGTGTTCAAGCTGAATATCATAAAGCACTAGCAGCAGCAGCCATGGCAAATCATCCAAAAACTCTACCAGCCTCTTCACACACATTAAGTATAGTTGCAGAAGGACAAGGGGTTGTAGGAGGTAGCGGTCGTTTATCTGTGATACACAATAATTTTCCAGACGGAACAACAGGTAAATGTTTAGCAGCAACTATCTGTGGAGAGACAGGAGCTGCAGAACGTTTAACGTTAGGGGGAGAATACTCATATAGCACAAGCAACGTTTCTACTGGGTGGTCAAATTCAACATGCGTCAATGGTAGTGTAGCGACCCCAGTAGGCGGATTTGGAAGTGGTATATGTACTTCAGATCCTACTCGTGGGCAAGCTGCAAGTAATACCTTTAATGCAAATATTTTATTTGGTGGCGGTGGCGGTGCTAGTGTAGGTAGATGTACAACATATTCATTGTGTAATAAATAAAGGAGTAAACTTAATGATTCATTCGTGTATAAAGAAGGTAATATACTTAACATTATTTTTAATATCAATAGTTTCTTGCTACCCTACAGATAACAATCTAGATGAAAAATCATTAATTAAAAATAAGAAGTATGCATTCTTGACAAATGTCACTCACCCCTCTCAAAAAGAAGTTGCCCCATTTGGATTAACTATAGGCAAGATTACTGTTAATGAGGCGCTATCCAAATATCCTCAATTAATAAAGGCAGATAGTTCTTACATTAGTTATGGAAAAAAAGAAATACCAATGCCAAACACATACGCCTTACCCGTTTCTAATAATTTAACGGCGTTTTTACAGTTTGATGAATCAACTAATATCCTACAGAATGTTTTAATTTTCGGACTAAAGAGCGTAGATTTCGACATAATAAAACAAGAATTTAAGGATATATACTCTCCTTATGAAGAATATAATCTATCTGAATTTGAAGCTTTTTCTAGAGGAGAAACCACCTTTGAAGATCAAAAAAAGTTTTTGGAAAAACATAAAAATGAAATAGCTCTATTTAAAAACAATGGCGTTATCATTATTTTAGGAAAATCTATAACCAGCGATGAAGTAGTTATTTTTTATAGAAATACAAGCTATTTTCCAATTTTAAAGAATAAAGCAGAAGCTTATTAACTAATCGTAGATCGTATCGAGACCCAATAAAACCGCGAAGTCGTCTGAAATTAATCTTCAGATAACCTTTCCCTATAAGTGACCCTTACCTGCTTCGACTACAACGAAAACGGCCGACTCATCGCCCAGCACCAATGGAAAGTACCGAGCAAGGAAGAGAACGCCCGAAACGGCCTGCCCGAAACCGACTGGCGCGATGCGCAGTACGATATGCTGTACCTGCCCGTTACCGAAACCGTCCGCTACCACTACGACTTCAACGGCAACCGCACCGCCACCGTCCTGCCCGACGGCAGACAGATCAACTATCTGTATTACGGCAGCGGCCACCTGCACCAAATCAGCCTCGACGACGAAGTCATCACCGACATCGAACGCGATCAGCTGCACCGCGAAATCTTCCGCACACAGGGTAAGCTCGCCAGCCGTTACGAACTCGATCCTTTAGGTCGTCTGAAACGGCAAATCGCCACCCTCAACGACCTGACAGAGGGCGGCAAAGGCAAAACCAAAGTAGCGGCGGGTTATGGCCAAACCGCCGTCAAACGCAGCTACGGCTACGACCGCACCGGCAACCTGACCCACAGCACCGACCAACGGATGGGAACGACCCGGTTCGAGTACGACAAACTGGGCAGGATTACCCAAGCCGGCAGCGAACGGTTCGCCTTCGACCCCGCGCACAATATCCTCGATATCCCGACAGAAAAGGTCAAACCATACCCTACCCATTCTCCCGTGGGAGAGGGTTGGGGAGAGGGCAAAACGACCGCGCCGCTTTCAGACGGCCGCTCCGTCATCACCGACAACCGCCTGAAAACCTACAACGGTACGACCTATTACTACGACGACCTCGGCAACCTGATCCACCGCGAGCTGGCCGACGGCGAAGTGCAGAACTATTTCTACGATCTGCACGACCAACTGGTTAAGGCCGAAATCTTCAAAAAAGACGGCAGCAAAGAGACTTGGGCGTACATCTACGACGCCTTGGGCAGAAGGATAGGCAAAGGTCGTCTGAAAAACGAAGAATTTTCAGAAACGTCATCCCCGCATGATTTAAGCGGAAACGACCTCGAAAACTAAACCCGCTTCGTTTGGGACGGCAGCCATCTGTTACAGGAACAAAATTCAGACGGCAGATATGCCTATATCTACACCGACCAAGATTCCTACGAACCGCTCGCGCAAGTCCGCGATTGGACAACCGAAGACGGAGAAAGCCAACAACAACCCCACTACTTCCACTGCGACCAAATCGGCATCCCAAGAGAGATGACCGATAAGGACGGCAATTTGCTGTGGTTCGGCAACTATACCGGCTGGGGTCGTCTGAAAGAGGAAACCAAGGTTGCGGATAGTGCTTACCAGCCCTTCCGCTTACAGAACCAGTATGCCGACCATGAGACGGGACTGCATTACAACTTCTTCAGATACTATGAGTCTGACTGCGGAAGATTCATCAATCAGGATCCGATTGGGTTGTTTGGGGGGAGTAATTTTTATGCGTTTGCACCAAATACTACGAAATGGATAGATACATTAGGTTGGTTTAAATATCATGGGAATTGGTGTGGACCAGACTGGACAGGGGGGGAGAGAAGAGCAATACAGTAAGCTTCGAGACAATAACGGTTATTATGCTGAACCAATGGGAGTATTGGATACGGCTTGCAGGCAACATGATATTTGTTATGCTAAGTGTAGGGAACAATTCTCATGTTCAGGATTAGAAAAATATAACTGTATGGTAAGGTGTGATGACACTCTTGTGAATACATCTAAAAATATCCAACATGATCCTAATTCTTCTATAAAACGTTGGGGGCTTGAAAAGGCAATTTCACAACACTATGGACCAGAAAATGATACTAATACTTGCCAAAACCCGCCATCCCTCGATAAAACAATTAAAAAAACGTCTAAAAATCATAGGTGATATTATGAAAATTTATAAATATATAAGTATTTTTTTATTATATTTATTTATATATATAATTTTATTTATAATAAACCCTTGGATTTTGGAATTAATTAATATTACTATAACACTTCCATGGTCAATTATTGAAGAAGATATTATTACTCATTTGGGACTAAATCTAAATCCTACTATTGATAATATCTTTTATCGAAGAATAATACACTTTACTTACGGATCAATTAGTTTTTTTATAAATATATTTCTTTTATACAACCTTATATATAAGCTTAAAAAAATTTTCAAACTATCCAAACTTAATTAAGTTTCGAATATTATGCTTTTACAAGTGTAACAAGCCGTACCCCATATGAAACCTCCAATCCCGACGTAGGGTGTGTGCGGTACGCACGCACACGGGTTCTGCCTTTCAGACGACCCCATCCCCCCAACAGGAGCAAGCCGCCATGGCATTCAATAAAATCGCCCGCAAAGACAGCGACTTTAGAGTCGTCTTTATCCTCCCCGATTTCTGTTGGGCGCCCCCTCCTGCTCCCCCTGTTACACCGCCCATCCCCTTCCCGCTCTTCGCCGACTTGGGCAACGCTCAAACCGTCGCCAAAGACGTCCGCCTCAACCGCAAGCCCGCCTTCGTCTTCAAGGCCAGTAAAACCAACCGCACCACCGGCGACGAACCCGCCCTTCCGGGCCGCAAGGGTGTGTTGTCGCGCACCGCCACCAAACCCGCCTGGCCGATGATGCATTCTTCTTCGGTTAAAATCCGCAAGCGCCACATCATACGCGCCGGCGATATGTTCCACATGAACAACAAGTTCAAGAAGAAACTGCCGCCCAAACCCTGTATTTCCTGCAAAGCCGCCGCCGCTGCCGGCCGCCCGGTCAATCCGATACACGGGCTGAAGTTTTTGGAGAGTGAAACCGACTTTGCTTTTGAAGGCATCCTGCCGCTGGTTTGGAGCCGCAGCTATTATTCCGACCAAGACGGTACCGGCTGGCTCGGCGAGGGCTGGAGCGTACCGGGCTGCCAACGCATCATCCGCGATGCGGCGGGATTGGCCTATATCGACGATCATGGCCGTTTGTTCCCGCTGCCGGAAGTCGATGAAGACGATGAGGAACCGGTATTGTTCGAGAGCGAACAGATTTGGTTCAGTAAAAATCCGGACGGGCATTATGTCATTGCGTCGCTGGACGGTTCGATAGCGCTGCGTTTTGCGCCTTTGGTGGTGGCGGAAGACGGTTCGGACGAAGACGCCACCCTCTTCCCGCTGGTGGCGGTGGAAGACGCCAACGGCAACCATCAGCGTTTCGTCTATCATCCGCTGACCGGTCTGCCGCAATACGTCATCGACGGCAACGGCCGGGTGTTCTCGCTGAACTTCGGCAATGTGGCGGACGAACAGTCGCCCAAAATGCGGCTGCTGTCGGTGTCGCTGCTGGAGGGTTTGCCCGCCTTCGGTGAAACGGTCCGGGTCGGCAGTCCGCTGGTCCGCTACGAATACAACGGCAGCGGCGACTTGATCCGCGTTATCGGCCGCGACGGCAACGTCAAACGCAGCTTCGGCTATAAAAACAACCTGATGGTGTCGCACACGGATGCGGCAGGATTGGTATCGGAATACGAATACGACCATTACACCCCGACCGGCAAGGTGTTGCGCAACTGGACGTCTTTGGGCGAGGAATGGCGCTTTACCTATCACGACGGTTATACCGAGGTAACCGACGTATTGGGTCGTACCGAGCAATATCATTACGATTACAACAACGAGTTGACCAAGCGGGTGTTTGCCGACGGCAGCGCTGTGTTGATGGAACGCGACGGTTTGGGCCGTCTGCTCAGCCACACCGATGCGATGGGGCGCGTTACCCGCTATCAGTACAGCAACGAGGGGCAGGTGGAGGCCATCGTCCGCCCCGACGGCGCCATCCTGCATTTCGACTATGACGACTGCTACCGCCTGATCCGTAAAAGCGATGCGGAAGGCCGTTACCACGGCTATACCTACGACGAAGCGGGCAACCTGCTGACCCATACCGACCCGCTGAAACATACCACTCGTTTCGAATACGCCGACAACGGCCTGTTGCTGTCGGTAACCGATCCGAACGGCAGCAGCACCGCCTATCACTACAATGAAAACCGCCAGCCCGACCTCATTACCGACTGCTCCGGTTACGAAACCCGTCTGGCCTACACCCCCGAAGGGCAGCTGGCGCGCATTACCGATGCGCTGGGACAGCACACCGAATACCATTATGACGCCGACCAAAACCTTACCCTCGCCCTCTATCCCGACGGCAGCAAAGAGGCCTTCGGCTACGATGCCGCAGGTCGTCTGAAAACCCATACCGACGGCGAAGGCCATACCACTTCCTACGAATACGGCCAAGACGGTCTGCCGACCCAACGCACCAATGCGCTGGGGCATACCTTCGGTTACCATTACGACAAAGCCCGCCGCCTGGTCGGCCTCACCAATGAAAACGGTGCGCGCTACCGTTTTGCCTACGATGTCCTCGACCGCCTGATTGCCGAAAGCGGTTTCGACCATAAGCTGACCGGCTACCGCTACAATGCCGGCAACGAGCTGGTCGAGCAGCGCGAATTCGGCGACGACGCCTCCCTAGCCGCCAAACTGATGGCGCAGTTAGGCGGACAGCCCGTCCCCAAAAAAGACGTATCCCCGCTTTCAGACGACCTCAACAGCCAAACCCCGCTGCGGATTACCGAGTTCAAACGCGATATATTGGGCCGCTTAATCCACACCCTCGCCCGTGACGTCGGCGACCGAGTTCAGGAGGCCGCTTACCAATACGACTTGGACGGCAACCTCGTCCGCGCCGCCAACCGCCAAAGCATCACCTGCTTCGACTACAACGAAAACGGCCAGCTTATCGCCCAGCACCAATGGAAGGTGCCGAGCAAGGAAGAGAACGCTCGAAACGGCCTGCCCGAAACCGACTGGCGCGATGCGCAGTACGACATGCTGTACCTGCCCGTTACCGAAACCGTCCGCTACCACTACGACTTCAACGGCAACCGCACCGCCACCGTCCTGCCCGACGGCAGACAGATCAATTACCTGTATTACGGCAGCGGCCACCTGCACCAAATCAGCCTCGACGACGAAGTCATTACCGACATCGAGCGCGATAAGCTACACCGCGAAATCTTCCGCACACAGGGTAAGCTCGCCAGCCGTTACGAACTCGACCCTTTAGGTCGTCTGAAAAGGCAAATCGCCACCCTCAACGACCTGACGGAAGGCGGCAAAGGCAAAGCCAAAGCAGCGGCGGGCTATGGCCAAACCGCCGTCAAACGCAGCTACGGCTACGACCGCACCGGCAACCTGACCCACAGCACCGACCAGCGGACGGGAACGACCCAGTTCGAGTACGACAAACTGGGCAGGATTACTAAAGCGGGCAGCGAACTGTTCGCCTTCGACCCTGCGCACAATATCCTCGACATCCCGACGGAAAAGGTCAAACCATACCCTACCCCCTCTCCCGTGGGAGAGGGTCGGGGAGAGGGCAAAACGGCTGCGCTGCTTTCAGCCAACTCCAATGCCATCACCGACAACCGCCTGAAAACCTACAACGGCACGACCTATTACTACGACGAGCTCGGCAACCTGATCCACCGCGAACTGGCAAACGGCGAAGTGCAGAACTATTTCTACGATCTGCACGACCAACTGGTTAAGGCCGAAATCTTCAAAAAAGACGGCAGCAAAGAGACTTGGTCGTACACCTACGACGCCTTGGGCAGAAGGATAGGCAAAGGTCGTCTGAAAAACGAAGAAGTTTCAAACGACCTCGAAAACCAAACCCGCTTCGTTTGGGATGGCAGCCACCTCCTACAGGAAATCCACCCGGACGGCAGATATACCTATATCTACACCGACCAAGACTCCTACGAGCCTTTGGCGCAAGTCCGAAACTGGACAACCGAAGACGGCGAAAACCGACACCAAACCCACTACTTCCACTGCGACCAAATCGGTATCCCGCGTGAGATGACCGATAAAGACGGCAACCTCTTATGGTTCGGCAACTACACCGGCTGGGGTCGTCTGAAAGAAGAAACCAAGGTAACGGATAGCGCATATCAACCCTTCCGCCTGCAGAACCAGTATGCCGACCGTGAAACGGGGCTGCATTACAACTTCTTCAGGTATTATGAACCTGATGTGGGTCGGTTTGTGAATCAGGACCCGATTGGGTTGATGGGTGGGATGAATCTGTATCAGTTTGCGCCGAATACTCAGCAATGGATAGATCATTTAGGGCTTGATGTTAATATCATTCGATCTGATCGCTCAGTTACATTTATCCTTGATATTTCTTTAAATGGAAGGAATGTAACCAATACTGATATAGAAAATGTAAAGAATGGGATTGAACGAAACTGGAATGCTGGAGGATGGAAATATGGTGGATGCAATATTAGATTCATTGCAAATGTAAAAGCAAATGACAGCAAAATGGCTAACCAAATTACTGCCGAACCTATCAATGGTAGAAGTTATGTAAATAAAGCTGGAGGAAATAGAGGAGTTTGGTATATGAGGGATCCTAATGTCTCATGGGTAGCCGCTCATGAGGCTGGCCATCTAATGGGATTAGGTGATAGATACAAAGATATAAACGGGAAAAGTATTCCTCAAAAAGGATGGGAAAACAATATCATGGCTGCACCTAACAAACCTGTTGAACAGAGAAACATAAACGAATTAATACCATTTACAACAAAATGTGCCTGTAATATTTTGGAATACATGTAAACAATATTTTTATATTTATATTAATGGGATTTAAAATGAAAAATATACTACTCTCTTTTGGAATAATTTCTATAATACTTTCACTAGCCTGTACTTATAGAGAAAAATATTATTTCAATCAGGAAAATAAACCGAGAGAACTAGGCCAAGAATTATCAGGTTATCCTTTTGATTTTATAGTATTGAGAATGAAAACAGAAAGTACTAATAATATTGATGGATATGTAAATTTATGGATAAAAAATACCAACGGAGAATCTGAAGCTCTTGAAGCAATTCTGACTAAAAAGCAAATAGACTACCAAAAGAATAGCATTTATTATACTATTGATAAATTTGAACATTTTAAATTTAAAGATGTGCAAATTGAAAACAAAGAAGGTAGGATCTATCTAGATGGGCGTAATTTATCTGAAATTGGGAATGCAACCTTGTCTGAAGATGGGAAGCTAGAGATGGGAACATTTTACCGAACCTTTCATTAGAGTCCACAATCTGTTGCCAGCAAGCGAGGTTGGGTCGAGACCCAACAAAATATCAAGGTCGTCTGAAATAACCTTCAGACGACCTTTCCCTATACGCTTACCCTTACCTGCTTCAACCACAACGAAAACGGCCAACTCATTGCCCAGCACCAATGGAAAGTGCCGAGCAAAGAAGAGAACGCCCGAAACGGCCTGCCCGAAACCGACTGGCGCGATGCGCAGTACGATATGCTGTACCTGCCCGTCACCGAAACCGTCCGCTACCACTACGACTTCAACGGCAACCGCACCGCCACCGTCCTGCCCGACGGCAGACAGATCAACTATCTGTATTACGGCAGCGGCCACCTCCACCAAATCAGCCTCGACGACGAAGTCATTACCGACATCGAGCGCGACAAACTGCACCGCGAAATCTTCCGCACACAAGGTAAACTCGCCAGCCGTTACGAACTCGACCCATTAGGTCGTCTGAAAAGGCAAATCGCCACCCTCAACGACCTGACAGAGGGCGGCAAAGGCAAAAACAAAGTCGCGGCGGGTTATAATCAAACCGCCGTCAAACGCAGCTACGGCTACGGCCGCACCGGCAACCTGACCCACAGCACCGACCAGCGGACGGGAACGACGCATTTCGAGTACGACAAACTCGGTCGAATCACCAAAGCCGGCAGCGAACTATTCGCCTTCGACCCCGCGCACAATATCCTCGACATCCCGACGGAAAAGGTCAAACCATACCCTGCCCCCTCTCCCGTGGGAGAGGGTTGGGGAGAGGGCAAAACGGCTGCGCTGCTTTCAGACGACCGCTCCGTCATCACCGACAACCGCCTGAAAACCTACAACGGCACGACCTATTACTACGACGACCTCGGCAACCTGATCCACCGCGAGCTGGCCGACGGCGAAGTGCAGAACTATTTCTACGACCTGCACGACCACCTGGTTAAAGCCGAAATCTTCAAAAAAGACGGTAGCAAAGAAACTTGGGTGTACACTTACGACGCCTTGGGCAGAAGGATAGGCAAAGGTCGTCTGAAAAACGAAGAAGTTTCAGAAACGGCATTCCCGCATGATTTAAGCGGGAACGGCCTCGAAAACCACACCCGTTTCGTTTGGGACGGCAGCCATCTGCTGCAAGAAATCCATTCGGACGGCAGGTATACCTATATCTATACCGATCAAGATTCCTACGAGCCGCTGGCACAAGTCCGCGATTGGGTAACCGAAGACGGCGAAAACTGCCAACAAATCCGCTACTTCCACTGCGATCAAATCGGCATCCCGCGTGAGATGACCGATAAAGACGGCAACCTCTTATGGTTCGGCAACTACACCGGCTGGGGTCGTCTGAAAGAGGAAACCAAGGTAACAGATAGCGCATACCAGCTGTTCCGCCTGCAAAACCAGTACGCCGACCGTGAAACGGGGCTGCATTACAACTTCTTCAGGTATTATGAGCCTGATGCGGGGCGGTTTGTGAATCAGGATCCGATTGGGTTGTGGGGCGGAATGAACTTTTATAGTTTTGCATCCAATATCCAAAACTGGATTGATTTTTTAGGACTTGCTACAGTAGATGCCACCTTTAGAATACGTGGTAGTCGGAAAAAGTATACGGGCACCAACCCAACTGAGCGAGCAAATAGGACTTCAGGAGCCATCGAATGTGCATCAATGCCAGGACCAAATAGAGATAAACATTCTATGCATGCTGAGGTAGAAGCAATGACAGCCGCTTTTGATGATGGCGTACGAGGAGGAATCGGGGAATTAACAGTCAAAGGAAAACCAGTTTGTGGTTTTTGTAAAAGTAGTTTGAAACAACTAGCAAGGTCTCTGGATCTAAAAACACTGATTATTAAAGAGATGGATACTGGTAATATTTATAAGTTTACTGGAGATGAACTCTTACCAATTAAAGAGGGTGGCAAAGGATATAAAAAATGCGACCATTGTTAATAAACCGTTAAAGAGATTTAATATGAAAGAGATGTATAAAAATTGCCATTTTTGGATAGGTTTTGTTGAAAGCCTAAAAGAGTTTAACGATTATTTTGATATCGATATAAAAACTGGTACATCCAAATTTGCTCAAGATATTGGGTTTCCATTCAAAGACGAGGAATTAGATAAATTTTGCAAGTTAACATGTTTGCAGCCTAACTTTGATCATACATTTCAAATAAGTGAATTACTATGCGATTCTCCTTTAAAAAAAGAAGATATTAAGCTTATTGAGGAATTATGTAAAAAAATGGAGCCTCCCCCAAATTCATATGTCTACCTCTTTCATTCAGGTGCAAAATACAAGATTGGTGCTAAATTTTCCAGTTATTATTATATTGGATGTTTTGAAGCTAATCCAAATTTTATTGAAGATGAAGAATTATTAGATAATTTATAATTAAATTTCTTTAATCTCCATATATTGAGTGAAAGCAACAAAAGTCGTCTGAAATTAAATTTTCAGACGACTTTTCCCTATATATCTATACAGCCAGCGTAGTCGGATTCTCGAAACCAACAAATTGAGAATAGCAAGCCGTAGCCTGTATGGGCGGTAGGGTGTGTGCGGTAAGCACACACGTGTTTTTTTCGGTTTTCAGACGACCTCAAAGACCAAACCGGCTTCGTTTGGGACGGCAGCCATCTCTTGCAGGAAGTCCAATCGGACGGCAGATATACCTATATCTACACCGACCCAGATTCCTACGAGCCTTTAGCACAAGTTCGCGATTGGACAACCGAAGACGGCGAAAGCCGCCAACAAACCCACTACTTCCACTGCGACCAAATCGGCATCCCAAGAGAGATGACCGATAAAGAAGGCAATTTATTGTGGTTTGGGGATTATTACGGTTGGGGTAAGCTGAAGAGCGAAACCAACATAACGGAAACAGCACATCAGCCTTTTAGGTTGCAGAACCAGTATTTCGATCAAGAGACGGGGTTACATTACAACTTCTTTAGGTATTACGAACCTGACTGTGGAAGGTTCATTAACCAAGACCCCATTGGCTTGCTAGGTGGAATGAACTTATATCAATTTGCATTCAATGCGAGTGTTTGGGTTGATTTTCTTGGTTTATCTGAAGTGGTTTATCGTTTATTGGATCAACAAGGAAATACAATTTATTATGGCATCACTAACGATGCAGAAAGAAGATGCGCAGAGCACAGAGACTCTGGTAAACAATTTTCTAAGATGGAAATATTGGCAGAAGGTTTAACACATGATGAGGCTAGAACAATCGAAGGAGCTTTGATTAGAAGTAAAATTAGTCCAGCTGATGAACTTTTATCTGTTAAAGAACAGTTAGACAATTCTCCCTTAATTAATAAAAATCGAGGTAGAGTTAAAGAAAGATGGACCAACAAAAATCCTCTCAAAAATTGGAAAAATAAATTTATTAAACCTAAAACTGTTAAAAAACCTGGCACATGCAATGAAAATTGCTAATTTAACTAAAAAATAGGAGATCGTATGAAAATATATGGTGATGGAATTTATGATAATGAACGAGCTGATTTAGTTTTCATTGCATATATTGAATTTTCACTTAAAAAAATTCAAGAGCATATAGAATGGTTAGAAAATACTAATGAAATATGCCAAGCTGTATTAGGTTATATTGATATGTTACTATTTGTTTCAGAAAAATCACCAAGTGATTTAACAGGTAGGCTGAAAGAATCTGAGGTTGCCCAATGGAAAAATGTGTTTGACGACTGGTTTAATAGAGTTGAAAAAAAAATACCAAACAAATACAAAAACTCCATTAGAGTTAATGCTGATATTTTGTTTGATAAATTAAAGGAAAATGCAAACTCATTAGAATGGTTATAATTTTCCAATTGTTTTTTTATACAGTACACATACGCTTTTAATTTATTCAGTTTAGGCCGTCTGAAAAACTCTTTTTTCAGACGGCCTAATTTCTTAATTAGCAATATTGATATTTCCGAAGCGCAGAATTACAGCCAAGTGCGCAGTGAAGATTTGAAAAGCCAAACCAAAGTCATTACCGGCTCCGGCACGGCGTTGACGATTGCTCCGGGTTATATGTTTACCCTGAGCAGCCCCCCGCATTCGTCATCCAATACCGAATATACGATTTGAAGCAAGCTGTAGCCCGTATAACATACTTATTTAATCTGTAGCGCGTGCCAGCAGCACGCACGTATTTTTATCTATTAGCATTTCAGCACAAAATCCCATCATGGCCCTCAACAAAATCGCCCGCAAAGACAGCGACTTTAGAGTCGTCTTTATCCTCCCCGATTTCTGTTGGGCGCCCCCTCCTGCTCCTCCTGTCACACCCATCCCCTTCCCGCTCTTCGCCGACTTGGGCAATGCCAAAACCGTTGCCAAAGACGTCCGCCTCAACCGCAAGCCCGCCTTCGTCTTCAAGGCCAGTAAAACCAACCGCACTACCGGTGACGAACCCGCCCTTCCGGGCCGCAAGGGCATACTTTCCCGTACCGCCACCAAACCCGCCTGGCCGATGATGCATTCTTCTTCGGTTAAAATCCGCAAGCGCCACATCATTCGCGCCGGCGATATGTTCCACATGAACAACAAGTTCAAGAAGAAACTGCCGCCCAAACCCTGTATTTCCTGCAAAGCCGCCGCCGCTGCCGGCCGCCCGGTCAATTCGTTTGGGACGGCAGCCATCTGCTGCAAGAAATCCATTCGGACGGCAGGTATACCTATATCTATACCGACCAAGACTCCTACGAGCCTTTAGCCCAAGTCCGCGATTGGACAACCGAAGACGGCGAAAACCGCCAACAAACCCGCTACTTCCACTGCGACCAAATCGGCATCCCAAGAGAAATGACCGATAAGGACGGCAACCTCTTATGGTTCGGCAACTACACCGGCTGGGGTCGTCTGAAAGAAGAAACCAAGGTAACGGATAGCGCATACCAACCCTTCCGTCTGCAAAACCAGTACGCCGACCGCGAGACGGGGCTGCATTACAACCTATTCAGGTATTATGCGCCTGATGCGGGTCGGTTTGTGAATCAAGACCCGATTGGGTTGTTGGGTGGTAGTAACTTATATCTATTTGCACCAAATATTCATAATTGGATTGATCCTTTGGGATGGGAAAAAGATTGGGTCAAATATGAAGAAAAAATTCGAAAATTATATCCTACACGTAGTAAAAGAAAATATAAAGGGAGTGATTGTGAAGGTGTAGCAGATGGGATTGCTAATGTTAATGGCAAAGAAACAGCTATTGAAGCTAAATATATAAATAAATGGAAAAATTCTGCATACAATCCGGAAAGTTTCTTTTCTAAATGTATTAAAAAAGATGGAACAGAAGAAGAAAGACTTATAGATCAAGCAAAAAGATATACAAAATGCTTTGACCAAGTTATATATCATACAAATAGTAAGGAATTTGTTGATCATTACTCAAAAGTTTTTGCAAAAGAAGGTTTAACAAATATTATTTTTATAATTACGAAAGCATAGGAAGTGTTAAATGAAAAAAGTGAGCCATAAAATTAATGTAATAAAGCAAATAGAAAACACTGTTGATATAGTTGGTAATCATCCCAACCAAAATCCTGATAGAGTGTTTTTATATATTAATTATGATATACAAAGTTTTGAAGATTCATTTGATGAAATTTTTAGTATTCCTGAATTGGAATCGGAAGATTTTTGTTTGATTTCATCCAACTGTGAAATCACTTTACCTAATGGAGAAAAATTTTGTGGAATATCTTTCAAAAGTAACTCAAATAAAGAATTAATTCTTCAAAAGATTAAAAACCATTTTGAGAAAAAAGGATATCAATATGGGGTTATTAGAAACAATAATTTAATATTAAGTACAAAGAATGTAATTAATTTAGATGATTGTTCCGCTATCCTTTATGACTATGATTAATACTCAATGAACTTAGATAGCAAGCCGTAGCCTGCGTAGGCAGCTTGTATCTGGTACGCACGCAGTTTCTGCCTTTCAGACGACCTCAATCCTTTTTCGAGGTCGTCTGAAATATTTATTTCGTAACAATCTAAGCCAAAATCGCCTACGAATACGGCCAGGACGGTCTGCCGACCCGACGCACCAATGCGCTGGGCCATACCTTCGGCTACCATTACGACAAAGCCCGCCGCTTAGTCGGCCTCACCAATGAAAACGGTGCGCGCTACCGCTTTGCCTACGACGTCCTCGACCGCCTGATTGCCGAAAGCGGTTTCGACCATAAGCTCACCGGCTACCGCTACAACGCCGGCAACGAGCTGGTCGAGCAGCGCGAATTCGGCGACGACGCCTCCCTCGCCGCCAAACTGATGGCGCAACTGGGCGGACGACCCGTCCCCAAAAAAGACGCCACCCCGCTTTCAGACGACCTCGACAGCCAAACCCGCTTCGTTTGGGATGGCAGCCATTTGCTGCAAGAAGTCCATTCTGATGGCAGATATACCTATATCTACACCGATCCGAGCAGCTATGAACCGCTGGCACAAGTCCGCGATTGGACAACCGCAGAAGACGAAAACCGACAAGAAACAAACTACTTCCATTGCGACCAAATCGGCATCCCGCGCGAGATGACCGATAAGGACGGCAATCTCTTGTGGTTCGGCAACTACACCGGCTGGGGTCGTCTGAAAGAAGAAACCAGAGTAACAGATACTGCATACCAACCGTTCCGCCTGCAAAACCAGTATGCCGACCGCGAGACGGGGCTGCATTACAACTTCCTCAGGTACTACGAACCTGATGCGGGTCGGTTTGTGAGTCAGGATCCGATCAAGCTTTTGGGCGGGGATAATCTTTATTTTTTTGCACCGAATCCCCTAAATTGGTTGGACGAATTAGGTCTAAGAAGCCGATGGCTTCGCAACATGTTAAAAAATAAAGATAAAACAATTAGCCCAGTAGATGGTAGAACCGTTTATCAAGATGATAGGATTATTGATTGGGCAAAATCAGACATATGCAAAATGTATAAAGATGGAGCTGCTGCTAAAGGTACTGATGGGAAAAGTATACAGTTGCATCATGTAGAAGGCAAAGAACCTGGCCCCATGTTAGAAATACTAGCCTCTATACATTTAAGCTTTAAAAAACAAAGCAATGGGAAAAATATATATAACCTACTACACCCTTATGTTAAACCAGGGTATCAATCGTTTCGTAGAAATCCAAATTTAAATGCTAGTTATGAGAACTTTCGCAAAGAACACTGGAAGAAACGTGCAGAAAGCTATTTAAAATCACGAGGGAAATGTGCAGAAGAAGAATGTGGATAATTTCTATTACTTTTTACTAAAGGACTATATTATGAAAGAAATCTTTAAACAATATAAACTCCCAACATCTTATTTAGAACTCCTGGATAAATATAAAAATGGGCTTTCTCAAATATTATACAATTCAGAGGATAATATAAATTTTGATGAAGCATTGTTTTATGACTTATGGAGTAAAGAAACTCTTTTTGAGTATACATTTTCAGATTGCCCAAATTATCAAATTCCATTAAATATTATTAATGAAATAATTATAGACTTTAAAGAACCAGATTATTTTAATGAAAAGATAGTTAAAAATATGTTTGCAATAGGTCTACAAGATTCAGGATTTTTATGTTTTAATCCAGAGGATAACTCTCTTTGTGTTTTATATCCTGATGGATTTATAACGACAATTGCTTCATCATTTGATTTCTTTATCAATAATATCAAGGAATAATTAACAAGCAAGCCGCAGTCCGTACAAAACCTCCAATCCCGACGTAGGGTGTGTGCGGTACGCACGCACACGGGTTCTGCTTTTCAGACGACCTCAATCCTTTTTTTGAGGTCGTCTGAAAACCCATACCGACGGCGAAGGTCATACCACTTCCTACGAATACGGCCAGGACGGTCTGCCGACCCGACGCACCAATGCCTTGGGACACACCTTCGGCTACCATTACGACAAAGCCCGCCGCTTGGTCGGCCTCACCAATGAAAACGGTGCGCGCTACCGCTTTGCCTACGACGTCCTCGACCGCCTGATTGCCGAAAGCGGTTTCGACCATAAGCTGACCGGCTACCGCTACAATGCCGGCAACGAACTGGTCGAGCAGCGCGAATTCGGCGACGACGCCTCCCTCGCCGCCAAACTGATGGCGCAACTGGGCGGACAACCCGTCCCCAAAAAAGACGCCACCCCGCTTTCAGACGACCTCGACAGCCAAACCCCGCTGCGGATTACCGAGTTCAAACGCGATATATTGGGACGCCTAATCCACACCCTCGCCCGCGATAACGACAAGGTTCAGGAAACCGCTTACCAATACGACTTGGACGGCAACCTCGTCCGCGCAACCAACAGCCAAAGCATCACCTGATTCGACTACGACGAAAACGGCTGACTCATCGTCCAACACCAATAGAAAGTGTCGAGCAAGGAAGAGAGCACCCGAAACGGATTGTCCGACACCGACTGGCGAGATTTATAGTGACAACGAGGTCATCGCTGACATCGAACGCGATAATAGGCTCTTTCTTATAATGCCGCCCCTAAAAATAAAATATTAAGGATAGGTTCTATGTGCAATGACGCTTATCATACTGATAATTTTTTAAAAGCTAGTTATTTTCTTGAAAATGAAGATTATCAGAGAGCTTTTTATTTTTTGAAGAAAGGAGCTTTGCAAGGAGATGTTAATTGTTATAATAATTTAGCAGTTTTATATGATCTTGGATATGGGATTGAAAAAAATCCACTTTTGGCGCTTAAATGGTATAGAAAAAGTTGGCAATATGAAGGGAAAAGTGGTGGGGTATGTTCTAATATTGCATCACTTTATGCCGGTTTAGGCAATATCAGGCAGGCTAAATTTTGGTGGAATAAAGCAATATTAGAATTAAATGATGGAGATGCAGCTCTTGATTATGCAAAATTCTTAATTAATAGGAAAAACAAGAGGGATTATCATAAGATAATAGAATTACTTAAGTTTGCTATCAAGAGCGATTATATTACTGAAATCTCTAAGGAAGAAGCTGGTCAATTATTGAAAAATCTAGAAAGCACATAAACTTAGTAAACCATATAAAGATCAAACCATACAGTAAGGTCGTCTGAAATTAATTTCAGACGACCTTTTATTTAGCTTCAGGCTTGTGATTTAAGCCACTTGTGTTTGATGCTCGTCGCCGTTGCGTTCGCGTATTTTGCCCAAACGGTAAACGGTTTCGCCTTGTTCGGTTAAGAACGCCTGCACCGCGTCGGCATCTTCTTCGGCAATCACGACCACCATGCCGATGCCGCAGTTGAAGGTGCGGTACATTTCTTGCGTTTCCACATTGCCGGCCTGTTGCAGCCATTGGAACAGCTTGGGCAATTCCCACGCTTTGGCGTCGATTTGGGCAACGGTGTTTTCCGGCAGGATGCGCGGCACGTTTTCAGTGATGCCGCCGCCAGTGATGTGCGCCATGCCTTTAATAGTGAATTTTTCCAAAGCGGCGAGGATGGGTTTCACATACAGGCGGGTCGGGGCGATGATGGTTTCGCGCAGGGTTTTGCCATTGTCGAACTCGGCATCCAAATCGGGATTGTCGCGGGCGATGATTTTGCGGACGAGGGAGTAGCCGTTGGAATGTGCGCCGTTGGAAGCCAGACCCAACACGATGTCGCCTGCTTTGATGCTTCGGCCGTTGATAACGCGCTCTTTTTCAACCACGCCGACGGCGAAGCCTGCCAAGTCGTATTCGCCTTCGGGATACATACCGGGCATTTCGGCGGTTTCGCCGCCGATAAGGGCGCAGCCGGATTCTTCGCAGCCTTGGGCGATGCCTTTAATCACGTCGGTAGCGCGGGCGACGTCGAGTTTGCCGCAGGCGAAATAGTCGAGGAAGAACAAAGGTTCTGCGCCTTGAACCAAAATATCGTTGACGCTCATGGCGACGAGGTCGATGCCGACGGTGTCGTGTTTGTCCCAATCGAAGGCGAGTTTGAGCTTGGTGCCCACGCCGTCAGTGCCGCTGACAAGGACGGGATTTTTGTATTTTTTGCTGATTTCGACCAATGCGCCGAAGCCGCCCAAATCACCCAACACTTCGGGACGCATGGTGCGTTTGGCAAAAGGTTTGATGTTTTCGACCAGTTGGTCGCCTGCGTCGATGTCGACACCTGCGTCGCGGTAGCTGAGTGGAGTGCTCATGAATGGGTTCCTTATCGTGATTGGGACGGAAAAACGATGGGGCGTATTTTACCTTATTTTGCAGGCGCGGGCTTGGATTTTTCGGTGATTTTGTAAACAATCTGAGGTTTCAGACGACCCCGTTTATTCTGTTATACTGGACGGTCAGGGGTCGTCTGAAAACGATTGCGGCGGCTCCCGCTGAAACACACATGGAAAGGTTTTATGTATCAGAAAAAAACGCGCGGCATGAAGCCGTGGATCATTATGGGCTGCGTGATTGCGGCTTTTGTCTGGCTGCTGTACGCGCTGGGCGACATCCTGACGCCGTTTATTGTGGCGGCGGTGTTGGCTTATGTGTTGAATCCGCTGGTGGAATGGTTGCAGAAAAAACGGATTAAGCGCGGCCCCGCGTCCATGATGGTGATGGTATTCGCTTTGCTGTTGCTGCTGTCGCTGATGCTGATTATTGTGCCTATGCTGATCAACCAGTTTAACAATATGGTCAGCCGCATTCCCCAAATCGTCGATTTTACGCAAAACAGGCTGCTGCCTTGGCTGAACCATGTGGCGGGCAATTATGTGCATATCGATCAGGATTCGGTAGTCAAATGGTTGCAGTCGCATACGGGCGAATTGAGCAACACGCTCAAGGCTTGGATGCCGACGCTGATGCGCCAAAGCGGCAACGTCATCAGCGGCATGAGCAACCTGATACTGCTGCCGCTCTTGCTGTATTATTTCCTTTTGGACTGGAAACGCTGGTCTTACGGCATCAGCGCGTTGGTTCCGCGCCGCTTTATCGACACTTATACGCGCATCACAAGCAATATGGATGAAGTTTTGGGCGAGTTCCTGCGCGGGCAGTTGATGGTGATGCTGATTATGGGGCTGGTGTACGGGGTCGGGCTGATGCTGGTCGGACTGGATTCGGGCTTCGCCATCGGTATGATTGCCGGTATTTTGGTGTTTATCCCGTATTTGGGCGCATTTACCGGACTTTTGTTGGCAACCGTCGCCGCTTTGCTGCAATTTAGCACATGGCACGGTCTGATTATGGTGTGGGTTGTGTTCGGTATCGGACAATTCCTCGAGAGCTTTATCGTTACCCCGAAAATCGTCGGCGACCGCATCGGCCTGTCGCCTTTCTGGGTGATTTTCTCGTTGATGGCGTTCGGACAACTGATGGGCTTCGTCGGCATGCTCGCCGGTCTGCCGCTTGCCGCCGTAACCTTAGTCCTGCTGCGCGAAGGCGTGAATGCTTATTTCCACAGCCGTTTTTACAAACACAAATAAAAGGACAAAAAGGTCGTCTGAAAACAGATATGGGTTTTCAGACGACCTCCCAGCCCTTTTTCGACAGCCATGTTGAACAATTTTGCACTTTGGTTTATATCCGGTTTTCTGTCGATGTTGCTATGGGAAGTGCTTCCCGTAGACGACGGATACAGCTTTCCGGAAAAAATGAAGGTGTTAATCCTGTTTTCCATCATCATGGCTGTCTTGCAAACCTTTTTCTTTCCGACACTCACTCCCTGAAATCACTTACACAAAGGACCATATGTTAGCCATCATCGGCGGCAGCAGCCTGACCAAGCTGCCCGAACTGAGCATCACCGACCGCAAAATCGTCCGCACCCCCTACGGACTGACCAGCAGCCCCGTCTTAAGCGGCAAACTGGGCAGTCAGGACATTTTCTTCCTCGCACGGCACGGCTTCGGCCATACCGTCGCGCCACATGAAATCAACTACCGCGCCAACATCTGGGCGTTGCATTCCATAGGTGCGGAATACATCGTCGCCGTTTCCTCCGTCATCAGCATCAACGACCGCTTTGAAAACGGCGCACTCGTCCTGCCCGACGACTTGATCGACTACACCTACGGCCGCAAGGACACCTTTTTTGAAGGACAGGAAGAACCGGTCGTACACACCGATTTTCTCGAACCCTACTCCGCCGGACTGCGCGAAAAAATTGCCGAACACGCGCAACAGCACCAAATGCCCTTATACACCCAAGCCGTTTACGGCTGCCTGCAAGGCCCGCGCTGGCCGACCCGCGCCGAAATCCAACGTTACCGCCGCGACGGCGTGGACGTATTGGGTATGACCGGAATGCCCGAAGCCTTCCTCGCCCGCGAACTGGGCATCCAATACGCCCACTTCTGCGGCATCACCGACATCCGCTGCCTCAGCGGCGGAGCGGAAGGGACGGAATGCGGCTTGGAAACTGAGCTTGCCATCGGCAAAATCCGCCGTTTGCTTGCGGGTTTGTAAAGGGTGAATGTTTCCCTCTTGATTCTTTAAACCATACAAAAAGGTCGTCTGAAAATTTTCAGACGACCTCATCACTAAGATAAATACGGCAGAAACAATTTGACATTCAAACCAACACTTCAGTCCTACAACAAACTAATAAGACAAAACCGTTTGCAATCCGTCGATTCATGATTCCGGCTTATCCGCAGCCGGTTTTTTCTTACGCGAGCGACGGCGTTTGCGATTCGGCTTGCCATCCGCGCCATCGCCTTGCCCGTGTTGCCGACGCTGTTGTGTGGCAAGCGTCATTTCCGCGCGGGCTTCCGCATCCGCATGTTGGAACTTCGTCCACCATTCGACCAAATCCCGCTCCACTTCGCCAACTTCTCCGCGCAATACAAGGAAATCGTAAGCTGCACGGAAACGCGCTTGCGCCAACATTTTATGCGGACGCGCGCCGCGCGTGTAATCGAATTGCGGCTGAAGCTGCCAAATTTCCCGCATGGTCGCGGCAAAACGCTGCGGCACACCCCAGCCTTTTTCCACCGTCTCGCGCATGGTGTTCATCGCTTCGGATAAAGCATGCGCAGGTTTTTGACCGCGCTTGATGTTGTCCTGCCAATGACGGTTCAAAACCGGCCACAATACGGCGGCAAGGACAAAGCCCACCGACACTGATTTGTCTGCGCGCAAACGTTCGTCCGTATTTTTCAAGGCGAGAGAGATAATGCGGTTTTCAGGTTTTGCGGCCGATTTGAGCGCAGTCAGAAGCGGATGGACGTCGTCTGAAACGCCTAGGGAATTCAATCGTTTCAAACATTCTCTGGCATAACCGGAAAACAGCAGTTTCATGATTTCGTCAAACAGACGCGCTACGGGTTCGTGTTTCAGACGACCTGCCTGTTCCGGAATTGGTGCAGCGGTATTTTCTTCTACGTCAAACCCAAGTTTGCCCGACAACCGCACTGCCCTCAGGATGCGGACAGGGTCTTCCTGATAACGCTCCGCCGCATTGCCGATCATCACCAGCTTGCGGTCGGCAATATCGCCGACGCCGTGGTGAAAATCGATGATTTCTTCTTTTATCGGATCATAATAAAGCGCGTTGCAGGTGAAATCACGGCGCATGGCATCTTCTTCCATACTGCCGTAAGTGTTGTCCTTCATAATCCTGCCGTGCGCGTTCTGCTGCACTTTGCCGCCGCCCCTAAAGGTCGTGACCTCTATGGTTTCCGGCCCAACCATGACGTGTACGATTTGAAAGCGTCTGCCGATGATGCGGCTTCTGCGGAAAATCTTATGAACCTGCTCCGGCGTCGCATCGGTGGCGATATCGAAGTCTTTAGGCTCGACGCCCAGCAACAGGTCGCGAACCGCCCCGCCGACAACATAAGCCTGAAAACCTTCGTCATGCAAACGGCGGACAACTTTTTCCGCCGCAAAACTCAACATATCCGCGCTGATATGGTGCCTGTCGAAAGGAAGGATTTCCTTCGCCACAGGCACTTGCTTCGGCTGCTTTCCGGGTAAAACTTTATGCAACCATTTTTTCAACATAAAACTCTTTCCAAAATAAAAAGAGGTCGTCTGAAACCGGCGGCGAAGCCTTTGCGCAATATTCTGCCGGGAATACGGGCAAAATATTATGCAAAGGCTTCAGACGACCTGCCGTACCGCATTAAAAATAAGGCGGCATTATACCCGAAACACCATAAACCCTGAAAATATAGTGGATTAACTTTAAACCAGTACGGCGTTGCCTCGCCTTAGCTCAAAGAGAACGATTCTCTAAGGTGCTGAAGCACCAAGTGAATCGGTTCCGTACTATCTGTACTGTCTGCGGCTTCGTCGCCTTGTCCTGATTTAGTTAATCCACTATATAGTCGAATATCTAAAAACCGTAACGGCGTTATCAGTTATAATAAAAGACTGACACAAACCTGTACGGAACCGTATCATGTATCACTACAAATCCGAAGCCACCCAATTCCTCGACAAACTCATCGAAGACAATCCGCAGCTGGAAACACAACGCCTTGAAAACCGCCATCTGTTGTGGGATGTCGAGCTGGACCCTCAAGAACAGAAAGAATTCGAAGCCGCCAAAGTCGCCAAAAAACCTTATACCTACTACCAAGACTGACGGCCAAACGGCATGACCACCCAGACACACAATATCGACCCGGCGCTGCAAGACTACCTCAACAGCATCGGCGAAAAAGAACATCCCGTCCTGACCGCCCTGCGTTCGCGCACGCAATCCCACCGTTTAGGGAAAATGGCGATTGCCCGCGAACAGGCAGCCTTGCTGACTTGGCTCGCGCGCCTGCTCAAAGCCGAAAAATATCTGGAAATCGGCGTGTTTACCGGTTACAGCAGCACCGCAGTCGCCCTAGCCCTGCCCGAACATGGCAAAATTACCGCCTGCGACATCAACGTCACCTTTACCGATATCGCCCGCGAAACCTGGCAGGCAGCGCAAGTCGCCCATAAAATCACCCTTCACCTCCAGCCCGCCCTGCTGACCTTGGACGACTTGATAAGCCAAGGCGAATCAGGCAGCTACGACTTGGCGCTGATCGATGCCGACAAACCGCCCACCCCGCAATATTTCGAACGCTGCCTGCAACTGGTTCGCAGCGGCGGCGTTATCGCCATCGACAATGTCCTGCTGAACGGGCGCGTTATGGGTGAAGCAGAACGCGATGCCCCGCCCAGCCTGAACATACTCCAGTCCTTCAACCGCAACCTGCCCGACGATTCCCGCATCGTACCCATTACCCTGCCCGTCGGCGACGGTCTGACTTTGCTGCTTAAAAAATAAAATGAACAAAACCCTTCCCATCCTGTTTGCCGGCATCCTCCTGCTCAACGCCTGCGCCTCTACCGCCCCCAAACCCAAATCCGGCGACACCTTCATGCTGCCCGATATTCCCACCGCCGCAGCCGAATCCTCCGCCATTCCCTATCCCGATTTGAACACGATGACTCAAATCGAACGCTTGGGTATGCAGATCGAACGTTTGGAGCGCGAAATGGAAAACACCAACCAGCGCCTGCAACAACTCGAAAAACAAAACAAAACCCCGCGTCACACCAATAGGAAAGTGCCCGCCCAGCGTTTGGACGACCAAAAGCTCAAAAGCACCTATCTGGCAAACGGCGGCACCGCGCCTTCTGAGGCCGACTCTGCCGACCAAAACGAAACCCGTCTCTACAACCAAGCCCTCAAATACTATCAGCGCAACAATTACGCCGCAGCGGCCGCAGTCTTAAAAGGAGCAGACGGCGGCAACGGCAGCGAAAGCGCCCGACGCAATATGTATCTGCTGCTGCAAAGCCAACAGCGCATGGGCAATTGCGAATCCGTCATCGAAATCGGCGGACGCTTTGCCAACCGCTTCCGCAACAGCCCGCAAGCCCCCGACGCGCTCTTCAGCATCGGGCAATGCCAATACAAGCTGCAACAGAAAGACATCGCCCGTAACACATGGCGCAAACTGATACAGAGCTACCCCGGCAGCGCCGCCGCCAAACGCGCCGCCGTCAGCATCAAGCAACGATAACTTTTCAGACGACCTCCCATATTCAAAGGTCGTCTGAAATCATTCATTGAATAACGTTTTATACACTAGGAGTAAATATGGCCAAAATCGGCATCATCATGGGCAGCAACAGCGACTGGCCCGTCATGCAGCAGGCAGCGCAGTTTCTCAAAGAGTTCGGCGTCGAATACGAAGCCCGCGTCGTGTCCGCACACCGCACCCCCGATTTAATGTTCGAATACGCCGAAACCGCCCGCGAACGCGGCATCAAAGCCATCATCGCGGGCGCAGGCGGCGCGGCGCACCTGCCCGGCATGGTTGCCGCCAAAACCACCGTCCCCGTATTGGGCGTACCCGTACCCAGCAAATACCTGCGCGGCGAAGACTCCCTGCTCTCCATCGTACAAATGCCCAAAGGCGTTCCCGTCGCCACTTTCGCCATCGGCGAAGCAGGTGCCGCCAACGCCGCCCTGTTCGCCATCTCACTGCTTGCCAACGAAAACCCCGAGCTGGCGCAAAAGCTTGCCGACTTCCGCGCCAAGCAGGAGCAAACCGTTTTAGACATGGAGCTGCCTGAGGCATAACCATCGAATTCATCTGAAAGGTCGTCTGAAAATGGTGCAAACAAAATATTTGATTTCGTTTACCCCATTTTCAGACGACCTTTTTTTAATCACTCAACCCTCTGAACAACAATGAACAAAACTTTTGCATTTATCCTACTCGCCGCCCTACTCTGCGCCTGCCAAAGCCCGAGCAAACCGACCCAAGCGACTGAAGCAGTCCTCACCCAACAAGCACAAGCCACAACGGGTAACCTGATTATTTTCTACGATAAAGACATCGGCTCAGGTCCATTGATGAAGGCAGTGAACGATTCCGGCGCGAGCTTGGTTTACGAATACAAAAACCTGCACGGAATTGCCATTCGTCCATCAGCCAAAACCAATATTCAAGATACCATTGCTTATTTCCAAAAGGTAAACGGCGTATTGTCAGTCGAACAAGACCGACTGATGAAACTTCAATAAGGGGTTGCACTTAAATCAGCAATCTTCTTAAAATTTAATGTTGTTTGATTTTTTATGATGTACTGATTTTTTCAATGTCTATTAATCTTCCTTTCAGGCAGGAATACGTTATAAAAAATACACAGAAAAAATAAAACGAATGGGAGCATGATGGCAAACCGTATTTTCAGTATAAAATTCATAAAAACAATTAATTACCTCATTTTATTGCTACTTATTTCGTTTTCATTTCTCCTTAATACCGATGAATTTTACATCATAGACTATATAACTGATGGGGATGTCTATAATTTATCTGACTTACAAGGTGAAATAAACGACAACCCCATGATTATTAAATTATTTTTTATAATAAACAATATTTCTATTCTATTCTTTCTATTAGGAAGAAAGTTTATTGGCATTTTCTGTTTCATCCTTACAGCGTATTTTTTTGTCCATTTAATAGGCGACCTAGATTTATTGTTTCATATCATTTACTCAAGTATAAAACTTAAAAATTTATGGCTGACTTTAATACTCGTTTTGTATTTTTTACTGTGTTTGATTAACCTTTTTCCCCTGTTCAGTTCTGTGAAAAAATAAAAAAAGGTCGTCTGAAAACCCAAAATCCGGTTTGAACTGCACCCCAAAAGTTGGACATCCCCTCCAACTCACAAGGTGCAGTTTTTTTATGAGCAAATATACATTACACTTCAAATACCAAGCCGTACTCCACTACCTGCATATACGCAGCCAACAACGTACCGCAGACCACTACGGCATTTCCCGAACCCACCTGAGACGATGGATACGCGCCTATCAAGAAGGCGGTATCGGCGCACTCGAACATCCCCAATCCAAAACCATGCCCCAACACCGCAAAAACCCCTTCATCGCCGACAAACCCGACCAAGAAAAAACGCAGGCAGAGCTTATCGAAGAGTTGTGCTATATGCGCGCAGAGGTCGCCTACCTAAAGGAGTTAAAAGCCCTCAGCCAAAAACAGACCGAAAAGGACAAAGCCAAACCGTCCAAACACTGAGGGCGCAACACCCGCTCAAATACCTGCTGCACATCGCAAACCTGCCCAAAAGCAGCTTTTACTACCACCACCAAGACCAGCCCGACACCGACGCAGCCGACAAAGCCCTCCTTGTCGAAACCTACCGGCGGCATAAAGGACGCTACGGACAAAGGCGCATTGCCGCAGCATTGGGTTGGAACCGCAAAAAAGCGGCGCGGTTGATGAGGCAGCTAGGGCTGAAAGCCCTCATACGGGCGAAAAAAGCCTACCGCCATCCCGCCATGGGCGAAATATCGGAACACCTCCTCAAACGCCTATTCAAAGCTGAAAAGCCTAACGAAAAATGGCTGACCGACGTGACCGAACTCAAAGGAAAGGACGGCAAACTGTACCTCTCGCCGATATTGGACTTGTTCAACCGAGAAATCGTCGCCTACGCCATGAGCCGCAGAGCCGACAGCGAAATGGTGAAGGAAATGCTCGAAAAAGCCGCCCCCCGTCTGACTGATAAAGGAACGATGCTTCATTCGGACCAAGGTGTGCTGTACCGTACGGCGGGGTATAGGGAATTGCTTGCGGAGCATTCCATGGTTCAAAGCATGTCGCGAAAGGCGAACTGTTGGGACAATGCGCCGATGGAAAGCTTCTTTGCGGTGTTAAAGACGGAGTGTTTCTATAACGCAGGTGAATTGACGGTAGATGAATTGATGAAGCAGATAGATGACTATATGGATTACTACAACCGGGAGCGTTGCAGTTTGAAATTGAAAAAGCTGAGTCCTGTCGCATACAGAACCCAGCTTGCACAGAGCGCCTGAATAGGCTTTTATGAGTGTCCAAGATTTGGGGGCCAGTTCAGTTTTCAGACGACCTCTTTGCTTTTTAAATTCAAATCAAACCATTTAAGCTCAAATCGTACCGCTGCCTTGCGCTTTCGGTTTGGCGGTACCGAATTCCAGTTTGCTCAAGGCGGAGAGGTAGGCTTTGGCGGTGGCGACCAAAACGTCGGTATCCGCGCCCTGACCGTTGACGACGCGGTTGCCGCGCGCCAGACGGACGCTGGTTTCGCCTTGGCTTTCCGTGCCTTGCGTTACGGCGTTGACGGAATAAATCTGTAAAGTCGCGCCGCTTTGTGCCACGCTCTCAATCGCTTTGAAAATCGCGTCGACAGGGCCGGAGCCGCTGGCGGAAGCGCGTTTTTCTTCGCCTTTGATGCTGAACACGATGTCGGCGCGCGGCTCTTCGCCGGTTTCGGTGCTGATTTTTTGGGAGATGAATTTGTAGCTTTCGGCGTTCATGCTGCCCATTTCGTCGGACACCAGCGCGTGCAGGTCTTCGTCGAAGATTTCACGTTTTTTGTCGGCAAGTTCTTTGAAGCGGGCAAATGCGGCGTTCAGCGCCTCTTCGCTTTCCAACTCGATGCCCAAATCCGCCAGTTTGCTGCGGAACGCGCTTCGGCCGGACAATTTGCCCAAGGTCAGGCGGTTGGTTGACCAGCCGACCGATTCGGCAGTCATGATTTCATAGGTTTCGGGGTGTTTCAACACGCCGTCCTGATGGATGCCTGATTCGTGTGCAAAGGCGTTTGCGCCGACTACCGCCTTGTTGGGCTGAATTGGATAGCCGGTAACGGTGGACACCAGTTTGGATATCGGCACGATTTGCGTGGTGTCGATGCCGGTTTCCAAGCCGAAAAGGTCATGGCGCACTTTCAACGCCATCACGATTTCTTCAAGGCTGGCATTGCCTGCGCGTTCGCCCAAACCGTTGATGGTGCATTCCACCTGGCGCACGCCTGCCTGAATAGCGGCCAGCGAATTGGCAACCGCCATGCCCAAGTCGTTGTGGCAGTGGGTCGACCAGACTACTTTGTCGCCGTTGGGCACGCTTTTGATGATGTTGCTGATACGCTCGTACCACACGGAAGGGATGGAGTAGCCGACGGTATCGGGAATATTGATGGTGGTCGCGCCCGCTTCGATAACCGCCGTAAAGATTTTGGCGAGGAAGTCCAAATCCGAACGCACGGCGTCTTCAGCGGAAAATTCCACATCGTCGGTGTATTCTTTGGCGATTTTCACTGCTTTGACCGCCGCATCGATGACCTGCTGCGGCTTCATTTTCAGTTTGTGCTCCATATGGATGGGGCTGGTGGCAATGAAGATATGGATGCGTTTTTTCAGCGCGGGGGAAACGGCTTCACCTGCTTTGCGCACATCGTTTTCAACGGCACGCGCCAACGAGCAGACTGTGGATTTGGTGATGATTTTGGCAATCGCATTGACCGACTCGAAATCGCCCGGGCTGGCGGCGGCAAAACCTGCCTCAATCACATCCACACCCATTTTCTCCAACTGGCGGGCAATGCGGATTTTCTCCTCTTTGGTCATGGATGCACCGGGCGACTGCTCGCCGTCGCGCATGGTGGTGTCGAAAATAATTACGCGGTTGGTCTGTGTCATTTCTGTTCTCTCCAGAGATTCGTTTTTTTGTAAAAAAGCATTCAAATCCAGCGGCCTGCCTTGCGCTTCCGCCAGCGCGGTCAGCTTTTGCAGTTGCGCCAAAGGCAGCGACCCGCGTGTGCGCCATTTATAGATGGCTGCGGTTGTTGCGGCATTTTCGGGATCGTGCTGTTTCAACGCTTCGGCAAGTGCATTCACGCCGCCGAAATAAGCAACTAAGCGGTCAATGTCTAATTGCATGATACTCCTTGTCCAAATTTTATCGAAATTATGGTTTGCTTTGGAAGGAGATTATACACATTTTAGACAAAACGACAATATATTTTTCTAAAAATACGGATTTACTTTTTAAAAAATAGAATTATTTTATACATTTTGTCCAATTTAGTTTCAAAATCTTAAATACAAAAAGGCAGGCGACACATACCTGCTGCTAAATAATGAATAGGCATTACAGTCCAAACTAAGCCCGCTTATTTTGAATGTCTAGCACACCATAACGGCAATACATCGTAAGCCGAAATATATAGTGGATTAAAATAAAAATGAGACAAGGCGGCAACGCCCGCCGTGTACGGGTAGTACATAAGGGCGTTGGCAACGCCGTATCATTGCAATTTTAATCCACTATAGTAAACTTGCCGCCGGTTTCCCTTCCTCCTTCCCTCCATGTTCCCCATTATCCCCACCGACCGCGCCGCTGCCGAATGGCGCAACGAAAGCACGCAGAAGCCGCCCAAGCAGGCGGTTTATGTGCATGAAAGCAATGCCGCCGATATTCTGAAAAACGCCCACGCCCACACGGCGACCGTTTGGACGGGCGATTTCCACAACGCCAAGCAAGTATTGGCGGCGATGAAAAAGCGCGTCCGCAGGTCGTCTAAAAAAACAAAAAACGTGCCCGCCGATATTCAGACGACCTTCCACACCCACCGCATGAAGCAGGCGCAGCAAAGCCGCGTGCTGAACATGCTTGCCGTCGAAATCGGCGTGGGTTTTCAGTTAAGCAACCCGCGCGCGCCGGACGTCCGCGCCGCCCTTGCCGATGTGTATGCCGAACCGAACGACACGCCGTTTTTACTGCCGCTCAACCAGCTTTTGGGCTTTATCGGCGCACACGAATGGCACAAAAAAGGCATAGAAATTCCGCAGCTTGGCGGCAAAATCCACGTTCCTTTCGGCGTGTTCTCGCCCCTGCGCGGCGAATATTTAGACTTAATCGCCCAAGCGCCGTTGAATCCACATATTCAGACGGCGTTCGACGTCGGCACTGGTTCCGGCGTTATCGCCGCCATCCTTGCCAAACGCGGTATTCCCGAAATCACCGCCACCGACACCAACCCCAAGGCCATCGCCTGCGCAACCGCCAATCTCGCCCGCTTGGGGCTGGACAAACAAGTCGCCGTCCACGCCGTCGATTTGTTTCCCGAAGGACGCGCCGACCTGATCGTCTGCAACCCGCCGTGGCTGCCCGCCAAACCGACTTCCGCCGTCGAAACTGCCCTCTACGATCCCGACAACGCCATGCTGACCGCCTTTTTAAACGGCGTGCGGCAACATTTAAACCCGCAAGGCGAAGCGTGGTTAATCATTTCCGACTTGGCGGAACATCTGCACTTACGCGACCGCGATTTTCTGGAACAATGTTTTCAGACGACCTCTTTAGAAGTGGCCGATATTCTGAAAACCAAACCGCGCCACCGCAAAGCCGCCGACGAATCCGACCCGCTCGCCTTCGCCCGCAATCGGGAAACCACTTATCTCTATCGTTTGAAAGCGAAGTCCTGATATACAATTAGGTCGTCTGAAACCCGTTCCCGCCATTCCCATGCAACTGATCAAATACCTTCAATCCCAAGGCATAGGCAGCCGCAAACAATGCCAGTGGCTGATTCAAAACGACTGTGTCGAAATCAACGATACGGTCTACAACGACGCCAAAGCCGACATCGATCCCGCCGATGTCCAAACGCTGCGTATAGACGGCGAAGACATCGTTGTCGTGCCCATGCCTTATTTTTATATCCTGCTCAACAAGCCTGCCGATTACGAAACCTCGCACAAACCGCAGCAATACCCCAGCGTTTTCAGCCTTTTCCCCGACCATATGCGCAATATCGACATGCAGGCGGTCGGCAGGCTGGATGCGGATACGACGGGCGTTTTGCTGATTACCAACGACGGGCAGTTCAACCACCGCGTTACCTCGCCGAAACACAAAGTACCCAAAATCTACCGCGTTACCCTGAAGCATCCTGCCGATGACAGCCTGTGTGAAACGCTGAAAAACGGCGTCCTGCTGCACGACGACAACGAAACCGTCCGCGCTGCCGAAGCTGTTTTGGAAAACCCGACCACCCTGCTGATGACCATTACCGAAGGCAAATATCATCAAGTCAAACGTATGGTCGCCGCCGCCGGCAACCGCGTCGAACACCTCCATCGGGACGAATTTAACGGACGAACGGTAGAAAATTTAGCCTCAGGGGAGTGGAAATTCATCACGGTTTAAAAATTTTGAAGTTTTTTCAAAAAAATTTTAACCATTATGATTTTTTTATTTGTTTAAAAACATGATGATATGATTGTTAAGATGCCATTAACCAAACTTAACGTCATCATTCGTGAACTATTATATAATTCGCGTGTCTGAGTAACACTTGCTTCGAGAGAAGTGAGTAAGTGAGTAAGACGTTTTCCCCGTAATGTGTTTGGCCATCTATACTTTTCCCCTTAGTATAGATGGTTTTTTTTATCTGCGATTTTCTCAATCCCCTTCCCCAGTATCATTTGAACCGTCTCCCTGCATCCTATTGAATTCCCGTTCAGACGACCTTATCATCAACCCATTCCCACTTTCCCCGCAGAGACACCATGCAAAACATCCAAGACTACGTCCGCCACACCGCGTCCGCCGCCAAGCAGGCTTCCTATGTTGTCGCCGCCGCCGAAACCGCGCAAAAAAACGCCGCGCTCCTGCGCACCGCCGAACTCATCAAACACCATCAAACCGCCATCCTCGCCGCCAACGCTCAAGATATGGAACAGGCCGCGCAGAAAGGTTTGAACGACGCCCTGCTCGACCGCCTGCGGCTGACCGAAAAAACCATAGACGCCATGTGCGAAGGTTTGCGCCAGATTGCCGCCCTGCCCGACCCCGTCGGCGAAATGGACGAATTCCGCACCCGCGAAAACGGCCTGCAAATCGGCAAAATGCGCGTACCTTTGGGCGTTGTCGGCATCATTTACGAATCCCGTCCCAACGTAACCGTCGATGCCGCCGCCCTCTGCCTCAAATCCGGCAACGCCTGCGTCCTGCGCGGCGGCAGCGAAGCCTTCAACAGCAATATGGCGCTTTCCAAACTGATTACGCAGGCGTTAGTTGAAAACGGCCTGCCCGCAGCAGCCGTCAGCCTGATTGAAAACACCGACCGCGAAAGCGTCGGCGCCATGCTGCAAAGTCCCGAGTTTATCGACGTCGTCATCCCGCGCGGCGGCAAGTCGCTGGTTTCCCGCATCGCCGCCGAAGCCCGCGTGCCCGTCATCAAACACCTCGACGGCATCTGCCACGTCTATATCGACCGCGCCGCCGACGCCGAAAAAGCCGTCAACATCGCCTTCAACGCCAAAACCTCGCGCTACGGCACCTGCAACACCATGGAAACCCTGCTCGTCCACCAAAGCCGAGCCGCCGAAATCCTACCCGTATTGGCGGAAAAATATGCCGCTCGCGACGTCGAGCTGCGCGGCTGCCCGCGTACCCTGTCCATCCTGCCCCACATTCAGACGGCCTCCGAAGAAGACTGGGACACCGAATACCTCGCCCCCATCCTCTCCGTCAAAATCGTCGACAGCCTCGAAGAAGCCGTCGCCCACATCAACACCCACGGCAGCCACCACACCGACAGCATCGTAACCGAATCCTACACCGACGCCCGCACCTTCCTGCGCACGATCGACAGCGCCAGCGTTATGGTCAATGCCTCCACCCGCTTCGCCGACGGCTTCGAATACGGCCTCGGCGCAGAAATCGGCATTTCCACCGACAAAATCCACGTCCGCGGCCCCGTCGGTCTGCACGGGCTGACTTCGCAGAAATGGATTGTGTTGGGCGACGGGCAGGTACGGTCGTAATCCGTCGCTTTCTTGAGTGATAAAACGGCAAAAGGTCGTCTGAAAAACAGTTTTCAGACGACCTTTTTTACTGCAATGGCAAATCTTGTTGCCTATTATCGGTTTCACGAAAATGCAATATCGTTATACGGCTATCATCAACACAAACTATTCCATTATAATCATTCAAATTTCCATAACGGCTTAACCGTAATCCGATACGACAATTTTGAGCTCGATGTATCCGCGCTCAAAGGTCGTCTGAAACTACTTCAATTCCGATAAATCATCCAAAGGAAACCAGCATAATGTCGGACAACACCGCCCTGAAGGACAAGAAACCGCGCAAGCCGTACCTTATACTGCTTTTTACCGTTTATGCCTTGTGTTACGGCGTTTTACTCGTGTTTCTCACCGTTCAGCTTGCCGTAGCTTCCGGCGGGGTGGCAGCTTTTTTTGCCTCTATGCTCTATTTCGGTATTTTCGGACTGGTGGTCGGCAGTCTGACTAGTGTGGCTGCAATAATTGCCGGTTTGCTCTATATGCTTGGCTATATGTTGGTTTGGGGCATACTGACCGGTATGGCGATGACGCAGCTTCGTTTGCGTAGGAACTTGAAGCATATCTTGACCGCCATGCTCATCGGCTTTGTCTGTTCCTACATAAGCACGATATTGTTTGCGCTGTTTTTGTCAAAAGATATAGAGATGCTGTTTAATTTTTATTTCGAAGGATTAACGATATTCAGCCTATTGAATGCTTTTGCCGTTATTCCCTTTGGGCTGGTGTTTTTACCTAGTGAAAGCGGGTATAAACGGGAGCGGGAAATTGTCGTGAAAACCGTGAAGGCGGGCATTCATGCGGGGCAAGTCATTTTTGAACATGCAACTGAAAAAAAAGGCGTTTTTTCTTACCGCTGGTGGATTCCGCTTGCTTTTGCTTTGGCAGGCACACCGATTTTCCTGACTTGCGCCTTCCTGATGCAGCCGGACTCCGCCTTCCCCGACACACAAGCTTGGAGTGCACACTTTATCCCGATGACTTTCTTTGGCTTTGCCGCCATGGTGGCAAGCGGTTTGACGGCAATGCTGATGCGTCTGCGTAAAGACCAAAAAGGCATTTTGAGCTGCCTTGCCCTATCGTCTGCCTACTTCGGCGTTATGGTTTATCTGCCACCCATCAAGAATCCCGATTTGAACCCCTACGCCCATTTGCTCAACCCGTATTGGCTGCTGGCGGCTTGGCTGATATCGGTCGGCGTCTGCAGTTGGTTGTCGTTTAAGAAAGTAGATGGCGGCAATAGCTAATAAAACTGATGAGGGGTCGTCTGAAATGCCTTTCAGACGACCCCTTTGCCCATTTTATCGCTGCCATCTTTCTTGTCCCAATACACACAAATCTTTCCCAATTTGAAACAATCCCCTGATTTTGTTATTATTCCTTCAAAAAAAGAAATAATCATCATCCATTTTGTCTCACCCGGCCCTCATTACGGCTCATTCATCTGTGCGTTTTTACTCTCTTTTTCCCTTGTTTTTCATCCGGCAGGACGGTTTAAACGCCATTCGTTTTTTGTCTGCGTTTTATAGTGGATTACCAAAAATCGGGAAAGTCTCGGACCCTGTCCGACAGACCATGTTTTATTCCTAGTTTTTGTTAATCAACCATATACAGCCTTGCGCCCGTATCCGCCTGCCTCACCATCCCAAAGGAGGTCAAGGTTTGTCTTTATTTCATTTCTTACGCAACCGCTCTTCGTTCAACCCCTTCGTCGTTTCCGTTACGCTGTCCTTCGTGCTGCTGGTCATCGGCATCGCGCTTTTGATTCCGCAGCAGGCAGAAACCGTCCTCAATGCCGCTAAAACAGGCATTTTCAAAAACTTCAGTTGGTTTTACATCTTGGCATTTTCAGCCTTCTTCTTCTTCCTGCTCGCACTTTCGGTCAGCAGCTTCGGCAACATCAAGCTGGGCAGCAACGAAGAAGAGCCTGAATTTAGCTTTTGGTCTTGGCTCGCCATGCTGTTCGCGGCGGGTATGGGCGTCGGGTTGATGTTTTTCGGCGTCGCCGAACCGCTCACCCACTATCTGTCCCCCATCACCGAAGGCGGCAGCGGCGCAAGGCAGCAGGACGCGTTGCTCCACACCCTCTTCCACTGGGGCGTACATGCCTGGTCGGTTTACGCCGCCATGGCGTTGGCGCTCGCCTATTTCGCCTTCCGCTACAAACTCCCGCTTTCCCTGCGCTCCTGCTTTTATCCGCTGTTGAAAGAGAAAATCGACGGTAAGGCAGGCGACATCATCGACATACTCGCGCTGGTCGCCACCCTGTTCGGCATCATTACCACGCTTGGTTTCGGCGCGGCGCAGTTGGGCGCGGGCTTGGCACAAATCGGCTGGATAAGCGAAAACACCTTTTCCGTACAAACCATCGTGATTTTCGCCGTCATGGGTTTGGCAGTCGCCTCTGCCGCCTCCGGCATAGGCAAAGGCGTCAAAATGTTGAGCGAGATGAACTTGACCCTTGCTTTTGTACTGATGGTCTTCGTCCTCGCCACCGGCCCGACCCTCCATCTGCTCTCCGCCTTCAACGACAACCTCGGCACTTACCTGAGCAACCTCGTACAACTCAGTTTCAAAACGTACAGCTACGAACAAAACCATACCGAATGGTTCGGCGGCTGGACCATCTTATACTGGGCATGGTGGTGTTCTTGGGCGCCTTTCGTCGGACTCTTCATCGCCCGCATCTCGCGCGGACGCACCATACGCGAATTCATTTTCGGCGTTTTGGCGGTTCCCTCCCTGTTCTGCGTCATCTGGTTTACCATCTTCGGCGACACCGCCATCTGGATTAACGACCACACCGCAGCAGGCGCATTGGGCGAATTGACCGGCACGCCCGAAAAACTCCTCTTCCGCTTCCTCGAATACCTCCCCCTGCCGACCCTCACAGGGCTTGTCAGCCTCATGGTGATCGCCCTCTTCTTCATCACCTCCGCCGACTCCGGTATTTACGTCCTCAACAACATCGCCTCCCGCGACAAAAGCGTGGCCGCCCCGCGCTGGCAGGCAGTGATGTGGGGGCTGTTGATGTCTGCCGCCGCCATCGTCCTTTTGCGCTTCGGCGGACTGCCCACCCTGCAAACCATGACCCTCATCGTCGCCCTGCCTTTCGCCCTGCTCATGCTGATCATGTGTTTCAGCCTATGGCGCGGATTAAACGCCGACCACAAATACTTCACGACCGCCGTCACTCCCTCCAGCGTCTATTGGAGCGGCGACAACTGGCAGGACAGGCTTGAGCGTATGCTGAACCAAACGCAGGAACAAGACATCCTCAAATTCCTCAAAACCACCGCCCTGCCCGCCATGCGCGAATTGGGCGAGGAATTGTCCGACAAATACAGCCTGAGCGTCGACATCCAAACCCACTTCGACCGCGAAGAGCCTGCCGTCGAATTCACCATCCACAAAGAGTCCCTGCGCGACTTCATGTACGGCATTAAAACCATCAAGCGCGAAGTGTCCGAACAGCTTATCAAAGACGGCCACCTCCCGCACATCCGCCACAACGTCACCTACGAGCCCTACACCTACTTCTTCGACGGCCGCAGCGGCTACGACGTGCAATACATGAACCGCCGCGAACTCATCGCCGACATCCTCAAGCAGTACGAGCGTTACCTCAACCTCCTGACCGATGTCGGACAAGAACTCATGTCGCACCAGCAAACCGAATTGGCGGAATAAGTTTTTGTTAAACAGATGGTAACCAAGGTCGTCTGAAAACAGATTTCCCATTTTCAGACGACCTTTCTTCATGCGTTCAAACAAACCACGCGTTCCATCCACAACCCTCCCGTAGCGTGGGCTTTGCCCACGAAAAACACCGCCCAACCTGTCTTTAAAAAAACAAATAAAAAACGTCGTCTGAAAATGGACTTCCCGTTTTCAGACGACCTTTCTTCATATGTTCAATCAAACCACACACCCCATCCACAACCCAACCGTAGCGTGGGCTTTGCCCACGAAAAACACTGCCCAACCTGTCTTAAAAAAACAAATAAAAACGTCGTCTGAAACCCAAAATCCAGCTTTTCAGACGACCTCTTTCCCCATCATCCGTAACACAATCTTTCCCCATGCAAACCGCTTCATTATCACCCGACAGCCTTAACCCAGCCAAGGTCGTCTGAAAAAAAGACCGAAACCGAGTACAATCCGCCACATGAAAAAACGCTCCAACCCCCTCCCGCTTTTAAACGGCGTCAAACCCAGCTATTTGGTACTGCCGCACGAAAAACCGTTTTACGGTCTACCCCTGTTACATTTCCTCTGCGTCCGCTTTCCCTTTGTCGGCGAGGACAACTGGCGCAGGCGTTTGAACAGCGGCTTCGTCGTCGATGCAGACGGCGCGCCGTTTGACGAACACACGCTGTTCGAGCCGGGCAAAACCATGTTTTATTACCGCGAAACCAGCAGCGACAGCGAACCTGTCATTCCGTTTGAAGAAAAAATCCTGCACATCGACGACCATCTGATTGTCGTTGACAAACCGCATTTCCTGCCCGTTATCCCCAGCGGGCGTTTTTTGCGCGAAACCCTGCTGACCCGCCTGCGCCTGCGGCCGGAATTGCAGCATTTGAACGTAGCAGACATTACGCCGGTCCACCGTTTGGACAAAGATACGGCAGGCGTGATGCTGCTGTCGCACAATCCTGCCACGCGCCGCGATTATCAAACGATGTTTCAGGAAAAAAGCGTCCGTAAAACCTATCACGCCGTCGCGCCGACGCGGACGGATTTGGTATATCCCTTGGACGTGGTTTCGCGCATGGTGCGCGGGGAACGGTTTTTCACGACGCAGGAAATCGAAGGCGAGCCGAACGCCCATACGACGGTCGAATTGCTTGAAAACCGCGGCGAATTCAGCCTCTACCGGCTGACGCCGCATACGGGGAAAAAACACCAGCTTCGGGTGCATATGATGCGTTTGGGCATGCCGCTGCTAAACGACGCGCTTTATCCCACCCCTTTGGCGGCGGGCGATGAAGATTATGAAAAACCTTTGAAACTACTGGCAAAACAGATTGAGTTTACCGACCCGATCAGCGGACAAAAACAGATATTTGAAAGCGGATTTAAGTTATAGTGGATTAACTTTAAACCACTATATAAAGACTTTGCCGTCGTCCTGTTCGCATCCAAAACAAAGGTCGTCTGAAAACCATTTTCAGACGACCTTTTCATAAATCCTGCCTATTTCGAACTGCTGCCGAACAAGCCTTTGAACCACAATACGATATCATCCCACATCCGTCTGAACCAGCTGCCTTCTTCAACGGAATGGAGGGCGACGACGTTTTTCTCGGTAATGACTTTGCCGTCTTTGACGATTTTGAGTTTGCCCAAGGTTTGACCTTTGCGTATCGGGGCGATAACGGGCTGGACGGTTTCTAAAATCGGTTTGATGTTTTGTCCGGCATCGTGTGGAATCGTGATATATACGTCTTCGAGGAAACCGACGTTCACCGATTTGCTGCTGCCTTTATAAACTTTGACCTTAGAAATGATTTCGCCGCCGTTGTAGAGTTTGGGCGTATCGAATGCCTGCAATGCCCAGTTGAGCAATTTGCCGCTTTCGGACGCGCGGGCTTCGGTGGAATCGGTACCGACAACGATGGAAACGATGCGTCTGCCGTTGCGTTTGCTGGAAGCGGCAAGGTTGTAGCCTGCGCTTTCGGTGTGTCCCGTCTTCAGACCGTCCACATTGGAATCGCGGTAGAGCAGGAGGTTGCGGTTTGGCTGTTCGACATTGTTGTATTTGAAGGATTTAATCGAAAATACGGGATAGTATTTCGGATAATCGTGTATCAGCGCGGCGGAGAGGATGGCTAAATCGCCGACAGTGGAAACGTGGCCTTCGGCAGCCAATCCGGTCGGATTTTTAAAGTGGGTTTTGGTCATGCCCAAACGCTTGGCTTCGTCGTTCATTTGTTGGACGAACGCATCCACCGAGCCGCCTCCCATGGCTTCGGCAAGCGTGGTGGCAGCATCGTTGCCGGATTGGACAATCATGCCTTTAATCAAATCGCTGACGCTGGCGGGAACTTTGGGACTGAGGAACATCCGCGAGCCTTCGATTTTCCAGCCCGCATCGGACACGGTCAGCATTTGGTCGGCGCGCAATGTGCCGTTTTCCAAAGCTTTGAACGCAAGATAGGCGGTCATCATTTTGGTCAGCGAAGCGGGTTCGATTTGGGTGTCGATATTGCCGGAGGCAAGCACTTGATGGCTTTGCAAATCGGTAACGATGTAGGCGGCAGCGGCAATGGCAGGCGGCGCATCGGGGCTGTTGATGCTGGGCATCATGGCTTCGGGCTGGGATGCGGCGGCAGGCGCAGGCTCGGAAGCGGCAACAGCGGGGGCTGCGTTGTTTTTAGCCGCTTGCGGCGCGGCTTGCGCGGCGGCAATCATCATTGCCGCGATCAATACGGATAATGTTTTTTTCATCGGGATGTGGTGCGGAAACAGAAATAAAAACAACCGCGTCGTGCGGTTTGGCACAAAAGGCAGTCATTATACCGCCGCAACTTCGCTTTGCTAAGATTTTTCTTGATTTCAGACGACCTCGAGGGTATGGTTTTACCTTTCCGCCGTTTTGTTGGCAAAGTTTGACGCGGGCGGCGGACACTCCTTTTGAAAATAATCCTCCGGCACACAAAACCATGAACAACCGCCCCTCTTATTCCGATTACCTCATCCGCATCCTGACCGCCTCCGTTTACGACGTTGCCGTCGAAACGCCGCTCGAACCTGCAATCGGGCTGTCACGTCGTCTGAACAACAACGTCCTGCTCAAACGTGAAGACCTGCAACCCGTGTTTTCCTTCAAAATCCGCGGCGCGTACAACAAAATGGCGAAGCTGCCCAAAGAAGCGCTCGCCTGCGGCGTCATCGCCGCCAGCGCGGGCAACCACGCACAAGGTGTCGCCCTTTCGGCACAGCGTTTGGGCTGCCGCGCCGTCATCGTCATGCCCGAAACCACGCCCAAAATCAAAATCGACGCCGTCAAAAGCCGCGGCGGAGAAGTCGTCCTCAAAGGCGTTTCCTACAACGATGCCTACGATTACGCGATGGAGTTGGCAGGAAAAGAAAAACTGACCTACATCGCCCCGTTTGACGACCCCGACGTGATTGCCGGTCAAGGCACGGTCGGTATGGAAATCGTGCGCCAGCGTCCCGACGACATCCACGCCATCTTCGTCCCCATCGGCGGCGGCGGACTGGCTGCGGGCGTTGCCGCATTCGTCAAACAAGTCCGCCCCAGCATCAAAGTCATCGGCGTGCAAACAAACGACTCCTGCTGCATGAAGCAATCCGTCGAAGCCGGAAAAGTCGTCAGCCTCAAAGACGTCGGCCTCTTCTCCGACGGTACCGCCGTCAAAGTCGTCGGCGAAGAAACCTTCCGCCTCTGCCGCGACCTCTTGGACGACATCATCACCGTCGATACTGACGCCATCTGCGGCGCCATCAAAGACATCTTCGACGACACCCGCAGCATCACCGAACCCGCAGGCGCGCTCGCCCTCGCCGGTCTGAAAACCTACGCCGCCCGCAACCGCATCCAAAACCAAACCCTTATCGCCGTAACCAGCGGCGCCAACATGAATTTCCACCGCCTGCGCCACGTTTCCGAACGCAGCGAATTGGGTGAAGGCAACGAAGGCATTTTCGCCGTTACCATCCCCGAAGAGCGCGGCAGCTTCCTCAAATTCGTCAACCTGCTCGGCAGCCGCAACATCACCGAGTTCAACTACCGCTACGGCGATGACCAAAAAGCCCACATCTTCGTCGGCCTGCAAACCGCAGGTTCCCAAGACCTCGCCGTCATCAGCCGCCAGCTGACCGAAGCCGGACTGCCCAATGTCGACCTGACCGACGACGAAATCTCCAAAATCCACATCCGCTACATGGTCGGCGGACGCACAACAAAAGTCGCCCACGAACGCTTAATCAGCTTCGAGTTCCCCGAACGCCCCGGCGCACTCGCCCGCTTCCTCAACCATATGCAGGGCGGCTGGAACATTACCCTCTTCCACTACCGCAACCACGGCGCCGACTACGGCCGCATCCTCGTCGGCATCGACGTCCCGCCCGGCGACAATCAAGCCTTCGAAAACTTCCTCGAAAGCCTCGGTTACAGCTATCAGGACGAAACCCAAAACGCCGCATACCGCCTGTTCCTTGCTTGATTGGAAGGGAAATATAATAAGGTCGTCTGAAAACTAGATATGGTTTTCAGACGACCTTAGCTTATAGGTAGAATAAAAAAATATTAGTTTATTGTTTTATAAAGATATTTATTTACTTAAATCTGCATATAACCCGCAAATAGAGCTTTAAACTATGCCAAGAGTCTCATGATTCTCGTTTTTTTATTAACTTAGGAGCTGATAGCTTATTATGATTAAATTTTCATATACACACGGCAAAACAAATATATCAATTGAAACATCAGTCTTTACCATTATGATGCTTATCAGTATGTTAAAAGAGTTATCTAATCACTTGTAAACTTAAATTAACTCCCTCCTGCGATGGAGGGATTTTCTATGATAGAAACAGCCTCCCTGCCGAATCCCGTATAATACCGACCACAAATTTTTACCGTTTCCCCAAAGGACAAATCATGAGCAATTACACCCGAACCTCGCGCGCTGCCGACAACCTGCGCGACATCAAAATCACCCCTCACTTCCTGCCGTACGCCGACGGTTCGTGCCTGATCGAATGCGGCAACACCAAAGTTATCTGCACCGCTTCCATCGACGAAAATGTCCCGCCCTTCCTTCGCGGCAAGGGGCAGGGCTGGGTTACTGCCGAATACGGGATGCTGCCCGCTTCCACTGCCTCGCGTATGCGCCGTGAAGCTGCGGCGGGCAAACAGTCGGGGCGCACCCAAGAAATCCAGCGCCTGATCGGGCGCTCGCTGCGTGCCGTCGTGGATATGGAAAAACTGGGTGAACGCCAAATCCTGATTGACTGCGACGTGATTCAGGCTGACGGTGGAACGCGTACCGCATCCATTACTGGCGCGTTCGTCGCCCTGCAAATTGCGATCAACAAGCTGCTTTCAGACGACCTCATCAGCGAAAATCCCATCCGCGAAGCCGTTGCCGCCGTATCCGCAGGTGTGGTGAACGGTGTGCCGCTTTTGGATTTGGATTACCCCGAAGATTCCGGTTGCGACAGCGACGTCAACATCGTTATGACCGCTTCGGGCAAAATCATCGAAATCCAAGGCACGGCGGAAGGCGCGCCGTTCAGCTTGGACGAATTGGGCAAACTGATTGCGCTGGCGCAGAAAGGCATTGCCGAGTTGACGGCGCACCAGAAAGCCGCCCTATCCTCTTAAGTAAAAATCATCTAATTTATTGAAATAAAAGATTATTCTTAAAAACCAACCTTATTAAAAGCAGATTCAAGGTAAAACCCGTCAAGGTTTAAACACCTTACGGGCATCTTTACCCCGAATCTGCTTTTTTTCATCTTAAATCAATTCATTGCTTGAAATTGAGTGTCGAAACAAGGGCAATCAGCATGCCCTGCCCAACCTGCTTTTTATCTCTGAAAATTTAAAAAAAGCCTGCTTATCCAATACGATATTTATGACAAAAGATTTCAAAATCCGCCCCAAGCTCTGACGAGCGGTTCTAAAACAAGATTAGCGTTAGTTGTATAAATTCAAACACTTATTTAAAATATATGGTTCGCTTCGACTTGCTAAACCTATATTCGGGGCATCTGAATAATAAAAATTTCAAGGAACACTTATGCCGTTGCTGTCGATTGAATTCGCGGTATTTTTTATTGCTTTTTTGCCTATTTATTGGGCATTTGTCCGTATGCCGTCGGTGCAGAATGTTTTGCTTCTGCTGGCGGGGATGGGCTGGCTGTATCACTTGAATCCCATCTTTGCCGCCATAATTACCTGCTATTCGTCCTGCGTGCATTTGCTCGGCCTGTTGATGTCGTCTGAAAACGAAAACGTACGGAAATTCTGGCTGGGCTTCGGCGTAGCGACTGCTTTGGCAGTATTGTGTTTCTTCAAATATTTCGACTTTTTCCGCCCGTTTATCCGCCAATACACGGGACAGAGCGAAATTGTCGATATCTTGATGCCTTTGGGGCTGTCTTATTACACATTTCAATCTTTGGCTTATTTGGTGTACTGCTGCCGTCACCCGATGGGCGACCGGTTTGCGTGGCATGAGTTGCTGCTGCATTTGAGCTTTTTCCCGACGATTACTTCCGGGCCGATTATCCGTGCGGCGGCGTTTAAAAGCATAGACGGCGAACAGGCGGGGGCTTTGGAACAGATTCGGACCGCCGAACCGCGCGCATTGGTGCGCCCTGCGCTGGCGGTGTGCTTGATTTTGCTGGGCATTGCTAAAAAATGGTGGCTGGCGGGTGCGCTGGGAGACGGCTGGGTATCGCCCGTTTTCGAGAATCCCGCCCAATTTGACGGCTGGGGTGTGTTGTCGGGGGTGTACGGCTATACTTTCCAGCTTTTCTTCGATTTTTCAGGCTATTCGGATTTGGTAATTGGGATGGCGATGCTGCTCGGTTTCCGCCTGCCGAAAAACTTTGCCGCTCCGCTGCGCGCATTCAATATCCGCGACTTCTGGAACCGTTGGCACATCAGCCTTTCCACTTGGATACGCGACTATATTTATATTCCTTTGGGCGGCAACAAACACGGCTTCGTCCTGACGCAGTTCAACTTGCTGCTGGCGATGGTGTTGTCGGGCGTTTGGCACGGCTACGGCTGGAATTTCCTGCTGTGGGGCGCGCTGCACGGCGTGGCATTAATTTTGCTTAACTGCAGCGACAAAATCTTCGGTCGGGACGGCTCACGTCGTCTGAAAATCTTGCGTCCGCTTGCCTGGTTCGTCACTTTCCATTTCGTCTGCTTCACTTTCGTCGTGTTCAACACCGGCAGCCTCGCCGATACGCAGATGGTGTTTGATGCATTATTCGCCAACGAAGCAGGTTGGGCCGCGCCGAAACAGGCGGATGTCTTGCTGCTTGCCGCGTTTGGCCTGATGATTTTGCTCTACCCGTATTTGCTTCGCCTGTTTGACGGCGCAGTAGCGACGTTGGAAAAAATGCCGATATGGCTGTGGTTTATACCGCTGACGCTGGTGTTGGTGTTGATTATCGTATTGGCGCCGTCGGGTATTCCGGGCTTTATTTACGCCGATTTTTAAAAGGACAATCAGAATATGAAACGCTTTATTTCCCTGCTTGCCTCCCTTTTGGTTTGCGCCTTTGGCGCGGCGTGGTTCAGTCAAGATTCCATTAATGCCTATTGGCAGCAAACCTATCATCAGGCTTCTCCGTTGGAGCCTTTGTCCGAATACGAATGGTGGCGCACGGGCGCGAAGCTGCAACAAGACGCATACGCCTTTTCAGACGACCTCAAAGCACGTTTGGCAGGACAGCCTGTGATTGCCGAACCGGAACCTCAAATCGCTGAAAACGACGGGTCGTCTGAACAAAATGCGCAGCTTAATGCGTCCGAACCGCACGAAAAAAACCGTCCCGCCGACGGACGCCAACCTCAAACGGCACAAAACGGCGGACAACCCGAAGCACATCGTCTCCCCATTACCCCGCCCGCCAATATCGTTCTCGGACAAGGCGACAAAGTCTTTTTTGCCGGCGACTCGATGATGCAGGGCGTTGCACCTTTTGTAGAAAGAAGCCTGAAAAAACAATACGGTATCCAGTCGGTGAACCTAAGTAAGCAAAGTACCGGATTGTCCTATCCCAAGTTTTTCGACTGGCCGAACACCATTGAGCAAACGCTAAAACAACAAACCGACATCCGCCTTCTGGTCGTCTTCCTCGGTCCCAACGACCCGTGGGACTTCCCGAAAGGCAAAAAATACCTGAAATTCGCCTCGCCAGAATGGTCGGAAGAATACCTCAGCCGCGTCAACCGCATCTTGGCCGCCGCCGAACAACACCATGTGCAAGTCATTTGGATGGGCATCCCTTATATGAAACAGGCAAAACTTAACAAGCAAATGCGATATCTCGACAAACTTTTAGCAGACGAGATCAGTCCAAAAGCCCTGTGGATACCGACCGACAAACTCCTCAGCAACGGCTCGGACACCTACGCCGACTCTGTCAACATCAATGGAAAAATCATCCGCTACCGCAGCAAAGACGGCATCCACTTCTCTGCTGAAGGACAAAAACTGCTCGCGGATAAAATCATGGAAAAAATCGTTTTTCAGACGACCCCTGAAATGAACGGCGAAGAACGCACGGAACAATTATCCGCACGTTAAGCCCGTATCGGCAGCAAAAGGACGGCGTTTTGTTTATCCAATGCCGTCTTTTTCGTTACAATAGCCATCCGCCGCGTCAAAAGACGTCGTCTGAAACCACACACAGGAAACTCATGAACATCAAAACCCTGTCCGTATCCCTTACCGCATTGTGCCTATCTGCCGCCGCCCCCGCCGCCGATATGCTACTGGAAAACTACGGCAGCAGCCGTCCCACCTGGCTCTCCAAGCTCAAAAAACTCGACCGCAGCTCGGACGGCAAATTCCGCATCCTTCAAATTGGCGATTCACACACCGCCGGCGACCTTTTCACCGAACAACTGCGCCTGCGCCTCCAGCAAAAATGGGGCGACGGCGGCATAGGCTGGGTTTACCCCTCTACCGTCAAAGGACAGCGCAGCGCAGCCGTCCGCTATGACGGCTCGTGGCAAACCGTCAGCAGCCGCAGCGTTTCAGACGACTTCCCCTTAGGCGGCATCATCGCCAAAGCCAACGGCAGCAGCGTTACCATCAGCGCCAAAGACGGAAGCAGCGGCGAGAGGCAGATTTCCGTTTTCGCCAAACCCGTCCTGCCCGAGCAAACCCTGTCATTCAACGGACGCGAAGTTCCCGCCGGAAGCAGCGGCTGGCAAATCATCCGCAGCAACAGCCGCCTGCCCCTGACCCTCAGCAGCTCTATGCCTTGGGACATCGGCTACATCAATATCGAAAATCCCGGACGCGGCGTAACCGTTTCCGCACTCGGCATCAACGGCGCGCAACTGACCCACTGGTCCAAATGGCGTCCCTCTTGGCAGGATGACCTTGCCCAAACCCGCGCCGACCTCGTTATCATCGCCTACGGCACCAACGAAGCCTTCGCCCGCGATTTGGACATCACTGCCACCGAACAAAGCTGGCGCAGCTACATCCGCCAAATCAAACAAAGCCTGCCCGACGCGGGCATCCTGATTCTCGGTGCACCCGAATCCCTTAAAAGCACCTCAGGAAGCTGCGGCACACGCCCCGCCACTTTAAGCAGCATCCAACAAATGCAGCAGCGCGTAGCCCGCGAAGAAAAAATCATGTATTGGTCGTGGCAGAACGCGATGGGCGGCGAATGCAGCATGAAAAGCTGGATGAGCCAAGGGCTTGCCGCCAAAGACGGCGTCCACTTCTCAGGCAAAGGCTACCGCCAAGCCGCCGACCACCTTGCCGACAGCTTGATACAAATGGCAGATTAATCAATAACGAATTAATCAAAAAAGGTCGTCTGAAAATTTTCAGATGACCTTTTTTTGATGACGGCACTTTTCTATCTTTTCTTGAAGACGGTCTATCCGCCTCAACTGCTTATCGAACGGTTTTGCAGCGTTTCAGCCCGTTCCCGATAATCAGTATCGAATTTCCGTTTTCAGACGACCTTCGCTTACTCTTTGGCAAATTGCTGCGTAAAGCGGACAAATTCTTCTTTTTTCGCTTTTGCCTTGCCTGAATCGATGGCTGCTTCGGCGGCTTTGACACCGTCCGACAACGAAGGCACGACATTGCCGGCATAGAGCGCGGCGGCGGCGTTGAGCAGGACGATGTCGCGTGCCGCGCCATGTTTGCCGCTCAACACTTCATCCATTTTTTCCAAAGACTCTTGCGCGTTGACGACTTTGATTTCGTCCAAATCGCGGCGGATTTCAATGCCGAAATCTGCAGGGCTGATGTCGTATTCGCGGATTTCTCCGTCTTTCAGCTCGGCAACGCGGGTTTTGCCCGTCAGCGTGATTTCGTCCAAACCGCCTTCGCCGCACACGACCAAAACGTGTTTGGAACCAAGCTGTTTCAATACGCGCGACAGGATGCCGCATAAATCAATGTGGAACACGCCCAAGAGCTGGTTTGGCGCGCCGGCAGGGTTGGTCAGCGGGCCCAAGATATTGAAAATGCTTCTAAACCCGAGCGAACGGCGCACGGGCGCGACGTGGCGCATCGCGCTGTGGTGGTTTTGGGCAAACATAAAACCCAAGCCTGTTTGACGGATGCTTTCGGCGACTTGTTCCGGCGTAATGTTCAACACCGCGCCCATCTGCTCCATCACGTCTGCCGCGCCGCTGGACGAAGAAACAGAGCGCCCGCCGTGTTTGGCGACTTTCGCGCCTGCCGCAGCAGCGACAAACATCGAAGTCGTGGAAATATTGAAGGTTTTTGCACCGTCTCCGCCCGTGCCGACAATATCGACGAGGTCGTCTGAATTTTCCAGCGGCACTTTGGCGGCAAATTCGCGCATGACGGCGGCGGCGGCGGTGATTTCCGATACGGTTTCGACTTTAATCCGCAATCCGGTCAAGATGGCGGCGATTTGTTCGGGCGGCACCTGCCCGCTCATAATCTGGCGCATCAGGTCGGTCATTTCGTCGTAAAACAATTCGTTGTTGCTGATTAATCGTTCGATGGCTTGTTGCGGTGTAATCATGGTTCAATCCTTTTTACGGGTATTTTTACGTCAAACGTCGTCTGAAAGTTTTCAGACGACGTTTGGTTTAAGCGGCGGACGCTTGGAAGTCTTTAAATTCTTCCAAAAAGTTTTTCAACATATCGTGTCCGTGTTCGGTCAACAGGGCTTCGGGGTGGAACTGCACGCCTTCGACGGCGTATTCCTTGTGCCGCACGCCCATGATTTCCTGATCTTCCGTCCATGCGGTGACTTCCAAACAATCGGGCAGCGTATCGCGGGCGATGACAAGGCTGTGATAACGCGTGCAGGTAACGGGATCGGGCAAATCTTTAAACATGCCTTTGTTCAAATGGAACACGGGCGAAACTTTGCCGTGCATCAGCGTTTTTGCCCGCACCACATCTCCGCCGAACGCTTCGCCTATCGTCTGATGCCCGAGGCACACGCCCATAATCGGCAGCTTGCCGGCGAAATGGCGCATGGCGGCGACGGAAATGCCCGCTTCTTTCGGCGAACAAGGACCCGGCCCGATAACGAGATATTGCGGTTTCAAAGCTTCGATTTCTTCAAGCGTAATATCGTCGTTGCGGCGGACGACGACTTCCTGACCGAGTTCGGCGAAATATTGGACGATGTTGTAGGTGAAACTGTCATAGTTATCAATGAACAAAAGCATGGGGGTACGGCCTTTTAGGGTTGTTTGACGGCGGCGATGTTTTCGGGCGAATTGATAAACGCCCACATCTGCTCTTCGGTTCGGAAAACGCCGTTACGGACAATATAATGCAGCGGATGCTTAATCAGCGCATCCGCTTTGCGGACAAAAACACGCATATTGCTGCTGTTTGCTGCCATTTCCAACACTTTGGCGGCAAAAGCGGGGCGGTGCAGCTTGTCGTGCATCAGCGGATGGCGGGCGATGTATTCGTTCAGAGGCTTGCCGCTGCTGTGGAAATCCGTGTGCAGCGGGTCGAGGAATACAATAAAAAAAGGCATCTTGCCCAAATAATCGTCTGCATCGTTCATAAGCGTTTCGGACGGAATATTTATATCGACATAATATCACAGTTAACCGCGATTCTTGATTCCAATCAGGTCGTCTGAAACATCGCTTGCCTCCTTCCGAAATATTCACTTAAAATCAGTCTTACATTCCAAAAAGAGATTTGCTTATGGGTTTCAAACTTACTCCGATTGATGTTGTTGATGACATCAGCCGCGAAGATTTTTATCAGAATTATCTCAAGCCGCGCCGTCCTGTCGTGATCAAAGGACTGACCCGTAACTGGCCTGCCCGTGACAAATGGTCGCTGGACTATATGAAAGAAACCGTCGGCGATATCGTCGTCCCCTTGTACGACAGTGCCAAAGCCGACCCTTCCGCGCCGATTAACGCCGCCAGTACGGAAATGCGCTTCAGCGATTATATCGATCTGATCAAACGCGAGCCGACGGATTTGCGGATTTTCTTATTTGACCCCATCAAACACGCTCCCGCCTTGCTGAACGATTACGTTTTCCCCAAAGAGCTGATGGGCGGATTCTTAGACCGCTACCCTACCCTGTTTTTCGGCGGTGCAGGTTCGGAAACCTTCCTGCACTACGACATCGATATGGCACACATCTTCCATACGCATTTCGGCAAGAAACACATCATCTTGTTCGATTACAAATGGAAAGAGCGCCTGTTCCGCATTCCTTTCGCCACTTACGCGCTGGAAGACTACCACGTTGACAACCCCGATACGGAACGTTTCCCCGAGCTTGAAGGCATCGAAGGCATCGAATGTTTCTTGGAATACGGCGATACCTTGTTCATGCCGACCGGCTGGTGGCATTGGATGAAATACCTTGACGGCTCATTCTCCATCTCCCTGCGCGCATGGGATGAAAGCTGGGCGGTTAAGGCACATAGCCTTTGGAACCTGACCGTACAGCGCAAGTTCGACGACTTCATGAAAGCCCGCTTTAAAGCACGCTACATGAATTGGAAAGAACAGCTTGCCTGCAAACGCGCCCGCCGCGCATGGGAACGCGGCCTGCCTCGTTAAAACACGCTTAAAGGTCGTCTGAAAACAGTATTTCAGACGACCTTTATCCGCAAATTGCCCCGTATCCGGCGCAAAAATTGAAGCAATGGATGGCATTGCTTACCCAATACCGACACGGCGCTTAAGGCAAAAATGCAACAAATGCGAAATACAAAGCGCATATTTTTTAAACGTCGGCGATAGCTGAAACCAATCTGTCAAAGCGGGCGGATTGACCCTGCTCCTGCCTGCTTTGCCCCATTTTTTAACCGGAGTGCATCATGCAAACACCTCTAAAATTCTTAACCGCCTTTGTTTTAACGGCATCGGCATTCTCCGCATCCGCTCACGGCATGCATAAACATAAACCGCTGACCTTTGAAGAGCTGCCCAAAATCTGCCAACAATACTTCACGCGCGCGGAGAATTGTTACAAAAAGGCGGGCGCCAAATCCGATTTTCAGCGCAACAATACAAAATTCCTGTTTCAATCCCTGCCTGCCGCCGATTTAACGCAACGTGAAACCATGTGCAAAATTGCTATGGATTCGTTCGCCGAAAAAACGCGCTCGCTTCATTGCGAATAAGATTTTTGCCCATAAGATATAGCAAAGGTCGTCTGAAAACTTTCAGACGACCTTTTTTTTCAGACGGCCTTAAAAGAAGTAATTCGCCAGCAGCAAACCGAATACCAAGCTGAACGCCATGCTCAAGAGGCCGGGGATCATAAAGCTGTGGTTGAAAATAAATTTGCCGATTTTGGTCGAACCTGTGCTGTCAAAATCAATCGCCGCGATAATCGGACCGTAGTTCGGAATGAAGAAGTAGCCGTTCACCGCGACAAACGTGCCGATGATAATCGGAGCGGGAATGCCCAGCGAAATACCGATGGGGAACAGCGTGGCAACGGTCGCCCCTTGGCTGTTGACCAAGACGGACAAAACGAACAGGGCAAACGCGAAAGTCCACGGCGCGGTTTCGACCAAATGCGATACGGTTTCTTTGACTTCGGCCAGATGACCGTGCATCAATGTATCGCCCAGCCATGCCACGCCGAATACGGCGATAACGGCGCGCATCCCCGCATGGAACACCGAGCCCTTGGTAATCGCGTTACCATTCGGTTTGCAAAGCAGGATAATCAGCGCGGCAGCGGAAAGCATGACGATTTCGATGGCGTGCGCCATGCCCATCAGTTTCGGTCCTTCTTCCGTCTGGAAGGTCGGGCGCAACTCGGGGACGGCACCCATCACGACCACCAGCAACGCAGCAGCAAGGAAAATACCGACCGAAAGTTTCGCCTCTTTGCTGACAGGCGCATTGGATACTTCAGTCGAATCTTTTTCGTTGGCTTCTACATATTCCGGGTCTTTCAGCAACGCCTGATAATGCGGGTCATCTTTCAACTCTTTGCCGAGCTTGTTGACGAATATGCAGGCAAGGCCGATACCTAAAATAGTTGAAGGAACAGTCACTTTCAGCACATCAGCCATCGTGATGTGTTGCGGTTCAAGGTAGGTCACGCAGGCGACGACCGCGGCTGCAATCGGGCTGGCAACAATGGCGAATTGCGACGCGATGACCGCCATCGTCAACGGACGCGACGGGCGGATACCGTTGCGGCGGCTGACTTCGGCGATAACGGGCAATACCGAATAAGCGACGTGTCCCGTGCCTGCCAATACGGTAAACAGATAAGTCACCATAGGGGCGATGAAAGTGATGTATTTCGGATTGCGGTGTAAAACGCGGGTGGCGATTTTAATCATATAGTCCAAACCGCCGCTTGCCTGCATCGATGCGGCAGCGGAAACGACCGCCATAATCATCAGCATCACGTCAATCGGCGGACTGGTCGGCTCAAGATGGAAACCGAAGGCCAAAACCGCCAGCCCGATACCGCCGAGCACGCCCAAGCCGATGCCGCCGACCTGCGCGCCGATTAAGATACACACCAGTACGATGGCGAACTGGATAAAAAACATTGTGGACATGAACACTCCATTGTTTGTAAAAAAAATCTTGAAGAGGAAACGGATTAAAGCGGATATCGGCGGAAGCTGCTGTTGCATTACATCTGATATCCATATTTTTGTTTTTATTTTAAATACCAACACTTTATCCGATTAAATCGGGCGTGATTATAGAGTAAGCACTCGTTATTAACAATGTTTTACTGAAATTAAGACACCAAAGGTCGTCTGAAAACACCGAAATTCATTTTTCAGACGACCTTTTTTCAAGAAAGCCTGTTCAACGCAAGAATGCTTGGCGCGGTTGACTGCGTGCCTCATACGAAATTTATTTTTGACTTTGAGTCAATCCATTCAACAAGACTCGGTTTCCCATCCCAAGCCGCACCATCCTGATATATGGTGGATTAACTTTAAATCAGGACAAGGCGACGAAGCCGCAGACAGTACAGATAGTACAGAACCGATTCACTTGGTGCTTCAGCACCTTAGAGAATCGTTCTCTTTGAGCTAAGGCGAGGTAACGCCGTACTGGTTTAAAGTTAATCCACTATAAATTTTCATTTTCTTGCATCCGGCCTTATCGAAATCAGCCGAAACATCCCCATAATACTGCCGTTATACCACTTCATATTTGAAAGAAAGCGATGACTGCCATCCTGATTATCCTCGGTTTGATTGCCATAGCGGTCGGCATTTTTGGCACGATTTACCCCACCTTGCCGGGATTGGGCTTGATGTTTGTCGGCGCATGGCTGTTGGGCTACGCCGGCGACTATCAGGTTTTCGGTTCCGGCACACTCATTTTCCTTGCCGTTGTCGCCATTTTCGGCACGGCAATGGATTATGTCGCGGGCGCGCTGGGGGCAAAATATACGGGTGCGAGTAAAACCGCCGTCTGGGGGGCGTTTATCGGCGGCATTGTGGGCGCATTCTTCGCCATCCCCGGCCTGCTGTTAGGCCCTCTGATTGGCGCAGCCAGCGGCGAATTCATCGCCCGCAAAGACAGTTGGCAGGCAGGCAAAGTCGGCATCGGTACGTTTATCGGCTTTATCATCGGTACGGTTGCCAAAATCGGCTGCGCGCTGACCATTATGCTGACTGTCCTATTCGTATGGCTGGCTTCGTTTTTCTAAGCCATATCTTCAAAACCAAAGGTCGTCTGAAAATTCAGACGACCTTTGGTTTTTGAACGCTTATTTGTTACAGCAGGCTTTGTATTTCTTACCGCTGCCGCAAGGGCAAGGGTCGTTGCGTCCGGTTTTGTCGCCTTCGCGGCGTACCGTTTGCGGTTTGTTGATGATTGCCTGCCAATACCAATAAATATCCAGCAACACATGCGGCAGCTCGGATTCGAGCTGGGCGAGTTCTTTTTCGGTCAGGTGCAGGATGATTTCGCCGTTTCGCTCTTCATCGTAAATTCCGCCCAAAGCCATAATCGGATAGAACAAATCTTCAAATTCTTCCTGATCAACCGCCTCAAACCAATCGGTCGGAACGATATCCAAAGCATAGAGATAAGCGTTACACCAAGTATAAATATCGGGATTGGAGGCGGCATCTTCGTATAACCACAAATCGGGCAGCATTTTTTTACTGAGTTTGATGCGCAAATCCGCCGCCAAGCCGATGACCAAACGCTCGATTTCGGTGCGCTCTTTGGCATCAAATAAGGATTCGTCGCCCAAAACTTCAGGCAGCCAGTCATTCGGGTTCAACGCATCGGGACCGCTCAACAAAGCCATCATAAACGCCTGCACCTCATCACAGCGCATGGTGTTGTGGTGTTCCGATTTGGCATCGAGCAGCTCCATCAGGCGTACGCGCGACGCTTCATCAAATGCTTGCAATTGCATGGTTATTCCTTAATTTTAAATGGTATGTTTATAGTGGATTAACTTTAAACCAGTACGGCGTTGCCTCGCCTTGTCCTGATTTAAATTTAATCCACTATATTCTCTAAGGGGTCGTCTGAAAACGGTTTAGGCGATACGTTGGCGCATTTGCTCGAAAAGGCATACGGTTGCCGCCATGGCGACGTTTAACGACTCGGTCTGCCCCAACATCGGGATTCTGACGCTGCCGTCGACTTTTTCCAAAATCTCCCGACTCACGCCGCTGCCTTCATTGCCGAAAACCCAAGCGCAAGGGGCATTTAAATCCAGTTGATACAAGTCGGAGGGATTGCGCCCGTCCAAAGCAGTCGCCCATATTTTGTCCTGATAAGCATCCAGCCACTGCGGTAGAAAAACGCGGCTGTATATATCCAGCAGAAAATGCGCCCCCATACCCGCGCGCAATACTTTGGGCGACCAAATATCGACGCAGTCATTACCCAACACAATCTGCCTGATACCCGAAGCTGCTGCGCTGCGTAAAACCGTCCCGACATTGCCCGGATCTTGCAACCTGTCCAACACCACGCAGTCGCCGCTTAAAGGCAAATCACCTTGCGGCGGAATCTCTATCCAAGTCATCACATCGTCGGCATCGTTCAGACTGGTGATTTTAGACAAGGCTTCGTTTCCGACCCAAGTAATACCATCTTCGTCCAAACTACTGATTAAATTTCGGATTTCAGGATGCGTGTTTTTACTTTCGGGCAAATACACTTGCTTGGGCGTGTATCCCGCCTCTAAATAGACCTGCAAAAGATGCACGCCTTCCAACACGGTTTGCCCGTATTCCCGGCGTGCTTTAGATTGTGTCAACAGCTTGGACAAATGCTTGAGCTGCTCGTTTTGCGCGGAGGTAATCAATTTCATGTGCCGCATTATATAGCGGATTCAAATAAAAAGGATACAGCTCAATACCGTCCGACTTTGTTCAACCCGCTTTTTCAGACGACCTCAAGATGCGTCCGGTCAAAAACAAAATCCCTGCCCGAATAGCTCGGGAAGGGATTTCTCTACTTGATGGAAATCTGTATCTCTATGCAGCTTAATGAACGACGGAATCCTGTTGAACCTGCGTTTCGGTTCGAACCGTAGTCTGACTCACACCTTTGTCATTCTTTGCGGATTCAGGCATTACCACGGCATCCGAAGCATTTTTCGCTGTCGGATTGGCGGCTACGGGTACGATATTTTCCTGTTGGTTTTTGGTTTCAACAGCTTTTTCAGCAACCATGCCTGAAGAGTCGCCCTTCACTTGCGGACCGAATTGCCATACGGCTACGGCAACCGCTGCCACGCTGGCGGCGACGGCGAAGGATTTGAAGAAGGAATTGTTCGCAGCCTGTACTTCCTTAACAACAGGCATCACAGCGGCAACTTCGGCTTCATGACGCTGTTTGTGTTCTTCGCTGATTTCCGCAAGCGTAGCGGTAAATGCCGCGCTTTGCATGAAATCCGCATCACGCCCTGTCCCTTCTTTAATAGCGCATGCAATCGCCTAACAGATGGTACTCGTACCACGCTTCGGCAGCGGCATCGTCGGACAACAGACGGTCAAGCATCTCTTCGCTTACTTGGTCTCCATCCATCAGAATGGAAACATATTCTCTTGTTGTATCCATAGTTGTTACCATTTTTTTACCACCTTTGATTTTCAGAGGTTTCCAGCAGCGGCCTCAAATCTTTTGCTATTACTTCCCGCGCCCTGAAAATACGGGAGCGGACCGTTCCTATCGGACAATCCATAATTTTGGCTATTTCCTCGTAAGACAAACCGTCCATTTCCCGCAGGGTAATGGCTTTGCGTAAGTCTTCGGGCAAATGCGAAATCGTTGATTCGACTGTTTGCAGGATTTCCCGATTGATCATTTCAGCTTCCGGCGTATGGTAATCCGCAATCTGATCCGATAAATCCAGAATATCCCCGTCTTCGTTAGCAGCCTCTGCACTGACGAACGGCTGCTTTCCTGATGTTACTAAGAAATTCTTGGCTGTATTGATGGCAATCCGGTACAACCAAGTATAAAAAGCACTCTCACCCCGGAAATTCGGCAAGGCCCGATAAGCCCTAATCATTGCCTCTTGCGCCACATCATTGACTTCGTGTTCGTCTTTGACAAAACGGGAAATCAATCGAATGAGCCGACGCTGATATTTGGACATCAGCAACTCGAATGCTTTTTGTTCGCCCTTCTGCGCGCGCTCTACCAAGGCCTGATCAATCTGGCGATCATTCATATCTTACCTTTTATAATAACTGCATTATAAGCTATAAAATAGTAAAGCGTGCCGTGCCAGTTAAAGACAACTGCCGCCGTATTTAGTTCCATTTATATCTCAAAAATTTTCCGTAAACCGGTAAAAAACCGTCAAACCCTTGAAAATCGTGGCTTACCGTAAGGTTAACAATAGCAATGCAGTTTCCGTCAGTATTTGTGATAATCGGCCAGCATTTTCTGACGAACGGTACAATATGGTTTTCTTGCAACACTTTCTTAACGTTTTTATACAAAAAACCTACATTCATCATATCATCACTGCCCGCCGTCCGAATGATTCCGTCTTTTTCCAAGACCGATTCCGGCAATCCGTTGCGGTGCGGCACCAGAAAAAAGCCGTTTTCTTGGAGAATATCTTTCAGACGACCTCTGACTTCTTTTCCCTTTATCCAATCTGCGTCCGCAAACTGGTTTTGTTTCAATATGAATAAAAAATCCCGGTATAAACATACCGATGTTTCGCCGAACTGCCATTGTGCAGTTTCTGCTTCCAACAGTATCCGCGCGAAATCCGCCAGCTTTCTCGGAGAACTTTCCACAATCTCATTCTCTTTAAAAAACCGCCAAAGAATCCGGCTGCGGCGCGCTTCGCTGAATGTCTGCCAGCGGCTGACTTGGAAACGCCCGCTTTGGCAAACCGTCTGATAATCCGCTTCGACAACTTCGTCCAAAATCGCCAAATCAGTTTGCAAAGAACGGATATTGGCACAAACATGACGGTCGAAATTCGGAATGCGCTCCCGCCAAACCGGCAACGCCTCGTAACGCATCCAATTTCTTAAAAAAGCTGTATCGGCGTTACTTTCATCTTCGATGTTCGGCAGATTGCAGGCAGCGGCGTAGCTTTCCAATTCTTTTCGGGAAAACGTCAGCAGCGGCCGCCAAATTTGCGTTTCCTCATCCAGCTTGCGCCATGGCGGCATAGCGGCAAGTGCTTTGATACCGCCGCCGCGAACCGCCGCGAGCATGAATGTTTCAATTTGGTCATCCTGATGGTGCGCCAACGCGATGATGCCGGAGGGGTCGTCTGAAAACGCCTGATAACGCGCTTTCCGTGCGGCGGCTTCGATTCCCAAGCCGTCTTTTTTGACTTCAACTTTTACGCTTCTGAACGGCACATTCCATTCTTGGCATAAGCGTGTGCAAAACCCCAGCCAGTCATCCGCATTGCGGCTCAATCCGTGATGAACGTGCAAAGCGTGTACGTCCAATCCAAGCTCTTCCCGCAAACACACGAGCATATGCAGCAACACCACCGAATCCAAACCGCCGCTTAGTCCGACCGTTACCGTACAACCATCTGGAAGCGAACGCGCCGAAAGCCGCATGGTTTCCAACAAACTGCGGCATTGAGGCGGAAGGTTTTCAGACGACGTCGGGTTCATATGGCGTAATCTATGTTATGTCCAAGGCAAGTTCTTAGAAATGAAAAAGCAGGCAGGGGGGCTTCTGCCTGCTTTTCTACACATCAATTGTTTACTTATCCGTAAACTTGCCGTAAGCCATAATCCGGTCGAAACGGCGCGACAGCAAATCCGCCATCGGCATATTTTGCGCTTCGCGCAACTCGGTTTCCAAAACCGTTTTGACGTTTTTCATGGTCGTTTCAAAATCGCGGTGCGCCCCGCCCAAAGGCTCGTTGATCACGGTATCGATCAAATCCAGTTCTTGCAGGCGTTTGGCGGTAATGCCCAAGGCTTGCGCGGCATCTGCCGCTTTTTCGGCAGTTTTCCACAGAATGGACGCGCACCCTTCCGGAGAGATAACCGAGTAAGTCGAATATTGCAGCATATTGACGTAATCGCCGACCGCAATCGCCAGCGCGCCGCCGGAACCGCCCTCGCCGATAATGGTACACAAAACCGGCACACGCAGGCGGGTCAATTCGTACAGGTTGCGTCCGATGGCTTCGGACTGACCGCGCTCTTCCGCGCCGATACCCGGATACGCGCCCGGCGTATCGACAAAAGTCATCACGGGAATATTGAATTTCTCGGCGGTCTGCATCAGGCGCAACGCTTTACGGTAGCCTTCAGGGCGCGGCATACCGAAATTGCGGCGGATTTTTTCTTTGGTATCGCGGCCTTTTTGATGGCCGATAACCATCACGCTTTGACCGTTGAAGCGCGCCAAACCGCCGACGATGGCATGGTCGTCTGAATAATGGCGATCGCCGTGCAACTCTTCAAAATCGGTGAAAATGGCTTGGATGTAATCTAAGGTGTAAGGACGTTGGGGATGGCGTGAAACCTGCGAAATCTGAGCGGGCGTCAGCTTGTTGAAAATCGATTTTGTCAGGTCGTTGCTTTTCTTCTGCAATCTGGCGATTTCATCGGAAATATCGACGGCGGATTCGCCCTGCACAAAGCGCAACTCTTCGATTTTATTGGTTAATTCAGCGATGGGTTGTTCAAAATCCAAAAAAACTGGTTTCATAGGGTGAAGCTCTCGGTAGGGACGCTGCCGCTATCATACGCCAATCAGGCATATTTGGCAGCATTTCTCATGGAGGATATGCCGTGCAAAACGGCAGATAATCGGGCGGATGCCTTTTCAGACGACCTTTTACGGATGATATAGTATATCTGCACTAAACAAATGAAGTGCCGTATCTTATGATAAACTTCCATTCAGTTCAATCATTTCAAACAGGCTATGAAAAACGAACACGACAATACGGCAATGCGGCTCGACAAATGGCTTTGGGCTGCGCGCTTTTTCAAAACCCGCGCGCTGGCTCAAAAACATATCGAATTGGGCAGGGTTCAGGTCAACGGCGCCAAAGTCAAAAACAGCAAAAACATCAGCGCGGGCGACATCATCGACCTGACGCTCAATTCGCTGCCTTACAAAATCAAAGTATTGGCACTCAACCACCAGCGCCGCCCCGCCCCCGAAGCGCGTCAGCTTTACGAAGAAGACATGAAAACCGCCGCCGAACGCGAAGCGCAGAAACAACTCGACCAAGCAAGCCGCATCAGCGCGGCATATCCCGACGGCAGGCCGACCAAACGCGACCGCCGCCAACTCGACCGCATGAAGCGCGACAGCTGGTAGGTTTTTATAAATTCCGTTTCAACCGCGATGTACAGCAGAACGGATATATTTAAAACTTTGCCAAAAACAAATCATCCGTTTTTATAGTGGATTAACTTTAAACCAGTACGGCGTTGCCTCGCCTTGCCGTACTATCTGTACTGTCTACGGCTTCGTCGCCTTGTCCTGATTTAAAGTTAATCCACTATATTATTATTTCACGCAACTGACTTGACGGTTTTACCCGTCCGTTGTGTTGAGACTCCTACCTGAAACCGCTGATTTCCGTAAAGTTGAAACGCATCAGAATCAGGTATAATCCATCCCTATTTCATTTTCAGACGACCTTGAGCCATTTAAGGATATTCCCATGAGCAAGAAACGCGTCCTCACCGGCGTAACCACCACCGGCATCCCGCATCTGGGCAACTACGTCGGCGCCATCCGCCCTGCCGTCCGCGCGGCGCAAAACCCCGATACCGAATCCTTCCTCTTCCTCGCCGACTACCACGGCATCATCAAATGCCACGAGCCGGAGATGATCCACCAATCCACCCAAGCCGTTGCCGCCACTTGGCTTGCCTGCGGACTCGATCCCGATCGCACCACCTTCTACCGTCAAAGCGACATTCCCGAAGTGATGGAACTGAACTGGATTCTGACCTGCATCACCGCCAAAGGTCTGATGAACCGCGCCCACGCCTACAAAGCCGCCGTGCAGGCAAACGCTGAAAACAATCAGGAAGACCCCGACCACGGCGTAGAAATGGGTCTGTACAGCTACCCCATCCTGATGACCGCCGACATCCTCATGTTCAACGCCAACGAAGTCCCCGTCGGCCGCGACCAAATCCAACACGTCGAAATGGCGCGCGACATCGCCGGCCGCTTCAACCACCGCTTCAAAGAAGTCTTCACTCTGCCCGAAGTGAAAATCGACGAAAACGTCGAACTCTTGGTCGGCTTGGACGGACGCAAAATGTCCAAATCCTACGGCAACACCATTCCGCTTTGGGAAAACGACAAGAAAACCCAAAAATCGGTCAACAAAATCATCACCAACATGAAAGAGCCGGGCGAGCCGAAACAGCCCGACGAAAGCCCTTTGTTTGAAATCTACAAAGCCTTCTCCACGCCGTCTGAAACTGCAGCGTTTACACAAATGCTTGCCGAAGGCCTGGCATGGGGCGAAGCCAAAAAACTCTTAGCCGCCAAAATCAACGCCGAGCTGGCTGAACCGCGCGAACGCTACAACGCGCTGACCGCCAATCCTTCGCAAATCGAAGACATCCTGCAGGCGGGCGCAGCCAAAGCGCGCAAAGAAGCGCGCGAACTGCTGGACCAAGTACGCGACGCCGTCGGCATCCGCCCATTGAAGTAAATCTCAAAAGGTCGTCTGAAAAAGCAGTCCGCTATTTTCAGACGACCTTTTCCTGTTTAAAACAAGGAATATCCGATGAAAGCCTTTCCGATTCTCTTATCCGCCCTCCTGCTTGCCGCCTGCGGCAAATCCGAAGCCCCAGCCGAGCCCGCCCAAAATGCCGCCGAAGCCGCGCCAAAGCCCGCGTTTAAAGTCAAATACATCGACAACAACGCCATCGCAGGCTTGGATTTAGGACAAAGCAGCGAAGGCAAAACCAACGACGGCAAAAAACAAATCAGCTATCTGATTAACGGTTTGTCCGAACAAAACGTCATCCAACTGATCGGCAACCACCCCAACGATTTGGAAGTCATCAGCGGCAAATGTATGGAAACCGGCGACAAAGGCGAGCCTTTGGGCTGGACTGAAAACGGCAAATGCCATGCCTTGTTTGCCAAACTGGTCGGCAACATCGCCGAAGACGGCGGCAAACTGACCGGCTACCTCCTCTCCCATGCCGCCTTGCAACCCTATCAGGCGGGCAAAAGCGGCTATGCCGCCGTTCAAAACGGCCGCTACATCCTCGAACTCGACAGCGAAGGAATGTTCTACTTCCGCCGCCGCCACTATTGACCGAGCGGGTGCCGCCCATGACCGTACATACCTTAATCCGCGCCCTACCTAAAGCCGAATTGCACGTCCATATCGAAGGCACGTTCGAGCCGGAATTGATGTTCGCCATCGCCGGGCGCAACGGCGTTTCCATTCCCTATGCGGATGTGGAAGCCGTGCGCCGCGCTTACGATTTTCACAACCTGCAATCCTTCCTCGATATTTACTACGCGGCGGCGGCGGTCTTGCTCCACGAGCAGGATTTTTACGACCTGACCACCGCTTATTTCGCCCGCTGCCGCGAGGACAACGTCGTCCACACCGAAATCTTCTTCGACCCGCAAACCCATACCGCGCGCGGCGTACCGTTTGAAACCGTCATCAACGGCATTACCCGCGCCCGCCTGGAAGCGCAGGAAAAATGGGGCATTTCCAGCAGGCTGATTATGTGTTTCCTGCGGCATTTGAGCGAAGAATCCGCGTTTGAAACGCTTGCCCAAGCACAGCCTTTCAGACGACATATCGACGGCATCGGGCTGGATTCGGGCGAACTCGGCAACCCGCCCTCGAAATTCGAGCGCGTCTTTGCCCAAGCCCGCGCGCAAGGTTTTCCTGCCGTCGCCCATGCCGGCGAAGAAGGCCCGCCCGAATACGTTTGGGAAGCGTTGGATTTGCTGAAAGTCGTCCGCATCGACCACGGCGTACGTTCCGAAGAAGACGAAACCCTTATGCAGCGACTGATTGCCGAACAAATGCCCCTGACCGTCTGCCCCTTGAGCAACCTCAAACTCAAAGTCGTCGGCGACCTGTCCCGGCACAACCTGCGCCGTATGCTTGAGCACGGCGTATTGGTTACCGTCAATTCAGACGACCCCGCCTACTTCGGCGGCTACCTCAACCAAAATTTCATCGAACTTGCCGACGCATTGGATTTGAATGAAGCAGACATCCGCACCTTGTGCAAAAACTCGTTCAAAGCCTCGTTTTTAAACGAGGAAGAAAAAGCAAAACGGTACGCCGAAATCGACGGCATCCATGTTTAGACACAAAGCCGACCTGAAAAATAATCCGGTCGGCTTTGTTTTTATCTAAAAATGCAAATCCTCTAACCACAGTCAATTCCCTACCAAACCACTCAACTATCCGCCCGAAATCTGTTAAAATACCGACCTATCCTAATAAATACAGCATCAAAAGGCACACAATCATGGCTCTTTTGCAGATTTCCGAACCCGGCATGTCCGCCGCTCCGCATCAACACCGCCTCGCCGTCGGCATCGACTTGGGTACGACCAACAGCCTGGTTGCCACCGTCCGCAGCGGCAGCCCGGTTTGTCTGACCGATATTGACGGACGCACCACCCTGCCCTCCGTCGTCCGTTACGGCGAAGGCGATGCCGTCGAAGTCGGCAAAGCCGCCCTCGCCGCCCAAAAAACCGACCCGCTGAACACCATCAGCTCCGCCAAACGCCTGATTGGCCGCACGCTTGCCGACCTCGCTCAGGACGCGCAATACCTGCCCTACCGGTTCACGCCCAATGAACGCGTGGTCGAGCTGAACACCCGCCAAGGTGCCAAAACGCCTATCGAGGTGTCGTCTGAAATCCTCAAAGCCCTCAAATCGCGTGCCGAAGAAACTTTAGGCGGCGATTTGGTCGGTGCCGTCATTACCGTTCCCGCCTATTTCGACGATGCCCAACGCCAAGCCACCAAAGATGCCGCGCGTTTGGCAGGCTTGAACGTATTGCGCCTGCTCAACGAGCCGACCGCCGCCGCGATTGCCTACGGGCTGGACAACGCCTCGGAAGGCACGTTTGTCGTTTACGACTTGGGCGGCGGCACGTTCGACGTCTCCGTATTGCAACTGACCAAAGGGCTGTTTGAAGTCAAAGCCACCGGCGGCAACAGCGCATTAGGCGGCGACGATTTCGACCACCGCCTGTTCTGCCACCTGCTCGAACAAAACGACCTTTCCAAACTCAACGAGCGCGACAGCCAGCTTCTGCTTTCCCTTGTCCGCGCCGCCAAAGAACAACTGACCAGCCAAACCGAAGCCGTCGTTGAAGCCACGCTTTCAGACGGCCGCAAAATCCATACCGTCATTACCCGCCAAGAATTTCACCACCTGACGCAAAATCTGGTGCAAAAAACCATAGAGCCGGTCAAACAAGCATTGAAAGACGCGGGCGTGACCAAAGCCGACATCAAAGGCGTGATTATGGTCGGCGGTTCAACCCGTATGTTGCACGTCCAACAAGCGGTCGCCACCTTCTTCGGACAAACCCCGCTGAACAACCTCAACCCTGACGAAGTCGTCGCGCTCGGCGCCGCCATACAGGCGAACGTCCTTGCCGGCAACAAAACCGACGGCGAATGGCTGCTGCTGGACGTTACCCCCTTGTCGCTCGGTTTGGAAACCTACGGCGGACTCGCCGAAAAAATCATCCCGCGCAATTCCACCATCCCCACCGCGCGCGCGCAGGACTTTACCACCTTCAAAGACGGTCAAACCGCCATGACGATACACGTCGTACAAGGCGAGCGCGAACTCGTTTCCGACTGCCGCAGCCTTGCCAAATTCACCCTGCGCGGCATTCCGCCCATGACCGCAGGTGCGGCGCGTATCCGCGTTACCTTCCAAGTTGACGCCGACGGCTTGCTGTCCGTTTCCGCCCAAGAACAAAGCACCGGCGTACAGGCGCAAATCGAAGTCAAACCTTCCTACGGCTTGGACGACGACACCATCACCCAAATGCTCAAAGACAGCATGAGCAACGCCGCCGAAGACATGGCGGCACGCGCCCGCGCCGAAGCCGTGGTCGAAGCCGAAAGCCTGACCGACGCCGTCAACGCCGCCCTCGAGTTGGATAGCGATTTGCTGGATGCCGAAGAGCTTGCACAAATCCAGCAAGACATCGCCGATTTGCAAGGTCGTCTGAAAGACGGCAACGCCGAAGACATCCGCGCCGCCGTCGCCAAACTCAGCCGCAGTACCGACAACTTCGCCGCCAAACGCATGAACCGCAACATCCAACGTGCGCTGACAGGGCAGAGTGTGGACGATATTTGACGGCAAACGGTTTCAGACGACCTCGAAAGACACAAAGGTCGTCTGAAAAAATTCAAACACTATTTTTCAGACGACCCCATCCCATGCAAAACCCTTCCATCCCCCAAGACTGGAACGTTTATTTCAGCCGCATTGGCGACGCACCCGCTGCCTTACGCATCAACCTTGCCTTAATCGAAGTCGCGCCGCTGGCAGAGTATCCGCAGCATGTGCGCATCAGCATGAAATTGGAACAAACCAACGAACACGGCTTCCCGACGCCCGAAGAAAGCGAAGCAGTTTACGACATCGAAGACCAAATCGACCGACTGGCGGGCAACAACAACATTCCCGCAGGCATAGTCACCACAAACGGCGCGGCAAATTGGCATTTTTACAGCCGCGATGCCGAAACCTTCGCCCAAGCCTGCCGTAACTTGCTGACACAAAACGACCGCGTTTGCGACATCACAATCAGCGAAGATGCCGAATGGTCGTTTTATCAAGAATTCCTGTATCCGGACAGCTACGAGTTGCAAGCCATCCGCAACGAACAGGTTTTACGCCGTTTCCGACAAGACGGCGACCGCCTCGATAAACCCCGCCCCATCGACCACTGGCTGTTTTTCCACACCGAAGCAGACCTGAACGCCGCAGCCGCCAAAGTCGGCACATTAGGCTATACCGTCAGCGACAGCGGCCGCATCGAGCAGGAAGAAGACTACCCGAGCTACCGCCTGCAACTTTCCAAAAACGCCCCGCTCACCGACATCGACAACGACACATGGGAGTTGATCGATATCGCCCACGAAAACAACGGCGACTACGACGGCTGGGGCAGCATATTAGTCCAATAAAACATCAGGACGTCTGAAAACACACCGGCAGCCCCGTTCAGACGACCTGCATCCACTTTGACCTTAGGAGAATCCCATGAGCGAATCCATTGTTTACGGTATCGATCAGGAAAATGAACTCATGAACCGCGCCTTCGAACAGGCACGTTCCACATTCAAATATTTCTGGCGCGAGCTGTATTGGGAAAACCGCCGCATCATACCCGCCTTGGATTTTGCCATGGTCAAAGTGCCTTTTTTCCAAGACAGTGAAGACGGCGAAATTTGTGAACATATGTGGATAAACGACATCTACTTCGACGGCCTCCACATTTACGGCACGCTGGTCAACGAACCCAACGACCTGACCAATGTAAAACAAGGCGAAAGCGTCTGCGTTCCAGTTGAAGAGATCAGCGATTGGATGTTCCTGTGTAACGGCATCCCCTACGGCGGCTTCAGCGTACAGGCAGTCCGCATCCAAATGACGCCGCAAGAGCGCGCAGAACACGATGCCGCATGGGGCATCGACTTTGGCGATCCCGAAGAAGTCTTGCTGGTTTACGAAGAAAAAGAACACCCCGAAAATCTCGACGAACATCCGATGTGCCGAAACTGTCTGGACGACTTCCGCCAACAGCTGGCACAAAACCCGGATTACCTGCGCGAGCAAGACGAAGACGGCTACACACCGCTCCATCACGAAGCCATCGCAGGCAACGCACCCCTGGTCAAAGCCATGCTCGAATTGGGTGCAGACCCGGCCGCCACCACGCAAGAAGGACTGACCGCCCTAGACTTTGCCCGCCTTATGGACTGGCAAAACGTCATCGAGATACTCGAACCACGCCACTAAACCATAGGTCGTCTGAAAAAAAGAAAAGAAAAATGTCCGATCGATTTCAATTAATCATACCGACAATACTGAAATTCATTTGGGCCCTTGTTTGGCGGCTGACCGTCTCTATTTCGGTCGGAAAGACCGTATCTAATTTTTTACCACCCGAACACGAAACTTACACTCAAGGCAGCAAAATAAACGCCTTGTTTCAAATCACCGTTCGCCCAACTGATGACAGTAGTTGTGCAGTGAAACCATGGAATGAGTTCAATGCCGAGCAGGATAAAGTGTGTACGTACCGCCCTGATCAAAATGATTGCTACGTAAATTCGAAAATCACTTGCAATGTAAAACGTATCAGTACTGAAGAATACGAACTCATTTATACTGACCCCTTCTTCACAGAGGAAAGAACCAGTCATTACCGTATAACTGAAGGTCGTGTAGAACCCTTGTCTTTTACCTTCGACTCATCCTCACGCAGATGTGAAGCAGGACTACTAACCGGCATCTTCACCCTTCTTCTGACTTTAGTACCGCTACTTTACTGTACGTGGCGACGCCGTAGAAAAATTCAGGCAGCAGCCAAGAAAGCAAGAATGGCGGCACAACATAAAGACTGACCATACTCAATGCCGCACACCTTCTTGACCGACAAACAGTCATCAAGATATTTGAACCACCCGACTAAACAAAAGGTCACCTGAAAACCAAGATACAATTTCAGACGACCTCCAACCCACCAAACATGAGACTCTGGCACCAAACCCTCATCCCCCTGCTCCCCCGCGCCCAACTTTTAGGGCAACACCGCGAATGCGCCGCCTTACGCGGAGCAGGCTGGGGCAGGCCACACGCGACGGTAAACTACGTCTTCACCCATTCGCCTGACAAACTCTATCTGTATCACGCGCTGATTATGGAAGAAATGGAAAAACGCGGCTACAAACCCGATCCGTTGTGGAAAGACCCGCTGTACCGCGGCAAAGCGGTTGCCCCTTATGCCGCACACGATACCGAAGCCGCCGATTCGCCGATTTACCCCGAACACGATGATGCTTATCTGGACGAATGTCTGGAAAATTTAAAAAACAAAGGCATCGTGTTATAAACGGTTTCAGACGACCCTTTCATCACAAAAGGTCGTCTGAAAATTACCCACAAACCCTATCCACTCATTACAAGAGACAATAAAAATGCCCAAAATCACCGTACTCCCACACGCCGTATTATGCCCCGAAGGCGCGGTTATCGAAGACGCACCGGAAGGTCAAACCGTCCTTGACGTATTGCTCGACCACGATATCGAAGTCGATCACGCCTGTGAAAAATCCTGTGCCTGCACCACTTGCCACGTCATCATCCGCAAAGGTTTCGACAGTTTGGAAGAGCCGAGCGAGCTTGAAGAAGACCTGCTCGATCAGGCATGGGGCTTGGAAGCCGACTCGCGCCTGAGCTGTCAGGCAGTGGTTGCCGACGAAGACTTGGTGGTGGAAATCCCCAAATACACCATCAACCACGCGCGCGAAGATCATTGATGCAAAGAAGTCGTCTGAAACGGATACAGCAATGTTCAGACGACCCCTGCCAAATTTTGAGCAAACAAAAAGTCGTCTGAAACTGCCTTACCGACCGTTTTCAGACGACCTTCCGTCAAATCGCTGCCAAATCGTTTATTTGGAACGTGGAACGACAAACCTTAAGCGCGATACTTTCATCGAAGCGACGGTTTGCGCAACAGGGTAATTTTCCACTCTGCCTTTGGCGTTCAGCATACTGAGGCTGCTGCCATGACGGGTAATGATGCTCTTAGGTTCGGGCTTCGGTGCCGGTTCGTTTTTTGTTGCGGTTGTGACGGATTTCGGCGGTTCGGGTACATATCCCGCCAAGCCGAAGCGTTTGATGATTTCGTTTGCGGCATCCATATAACGTTGTTTTGCTTCTTCGTTTTCCACCACCATATCGTCAAGCGCCACAGACACGTCGTTGCCGCAGCCGACAATGCGTTCCGCAATACGCGAATACACCATCCAGCGTTTCAAACGCAAAGCACCCGCATCTTCGCCCGGCGCAGCGGCATCCAAAGCAATCATGCCGTAACGCTTGCCATAACGGAGACGCAGCGAAAGCCGCTTCAGCCCCTCACTATCGTCCAGCATCTGATAAAGCTCGCGGATAAGCAGCAGCAGGCGGTCGAACACCCCCGCTTTAGCAAGATAATTAGGATCATCGGAGGCGAGCGCGTAAATAAGTTTGGATAATTTGGCATTGAGTGCGTTGTTCATCGATTTTCCTGTTATTCATACTATAATGGATTTCTTTAAGAACCATTCCAAATGATTTGGTTGCATGACAAAGTGTAAATTTTCCTTAGTGAAAGTCAGAAAAATGTATTAACGTACGCCTTGAAAATATTACATAGGAAAATACCATATGCGATTTCGGACGCATTAATCATTGCCGACACGAATTTTCCCCAAAGCATTAACACCTAAACAAGCCATCCCGAATCAAACCATTCGGACACTCCAAAAGGAACGACATCATGAAATGGACAGACACCCAACGCATCGCCGAAGAACTCTACGACCTGCACGGCGACAGCATCGACCCGAAAACCGTTCGCTTCACCCAACTGCGCGACCTGATTATGGCGCTGCCCGACTTCGACGACGATCCCGCACGCTGCGGCGAACGTATCCTCGAAGCCGTACAACAGGCATGGATTGAAGAGGCTGAGTGAGGCAACATCATTTGCAAGCTAAAAACCAAGACGTCGTCTGAAAATTTTTCAGACGACGTTTGAATGGGTTGATAGCCAACTCAAGCGCAAAACATCTTATTGCTTTTGCTTTACCAACAAGGATACCAACCATTGAAATCCATTTAATTTCAAGATATTCCCACACATCAGAATATGTATTTTCTCGCCGGCTTGCCCTCATATGAATAGAGACAAGCATAATGGCAACCACATTAAAATAATTCATAAACTTTCTGAAAATTTTGAATTTGACTCATATACAAGGCAAATTTATCATACAAGCCTGAAAACGTTTAAAAAAGACAACCGAGGTACACAGCCAATGAGTTACGCAAAAGAAATCAATGCGTTAAACAACAGCCTTTCCGACTTGAAAGGCGACATCAACGTTTCGTTCGAATTTTTCCCGCCGAAAAATGAACAAATGGAAACCATGCTGTGGGACTCCATCCATCGCCTGCAAACCCTGCATCCCAAATTCGTTTCCGTAACTTACGGCGCAAACTCCGGCGAACGCGACCGTACGCACAGCATCGTCAAACGCATCCAACAGGAAACCGGCTTGGAAGCCGCGCCGCACCTGACCGGCATCGACGCCTCTCCCGACGAATTGCGCCAAATCGCCAAAGACTATTGGGACAGCGGCATCCGCCGTATTGTCGCCCTGCGCGGCGACGAGCCGCCCGGTTATGAGAAAAAACCGTTTTACGCCGAAGACTTGGTCAAACTCTTGCGCTCTGTCGCCGACTTCGACATCTCCGTAGCGGCATACCCCGAAGTGCATCCCGAAGCGAAATCCGCACAAGCCGACCTGATTAATCTGAAGCGCAAAATCGATGCGGGCGCAAACCATGTCATCACCCAATTCTTCTTCGACGTAGAACGCTACCTGCGCTTCCGCGACCGCTGCGTAATGTTGGGCATCGACGTCGAAATCGTTCCCGGCATCCTGCCTGTTACCAACTTCAAGCAACTCGGCAAAATGGCGCAAGTAACCAACGTCAAAATCCCGAAATGGCTGTCGCAAATGTATGAAGGTTTGGACGACGACCAAGGCACACGCAATCTGGTGGCGGCAAGTATCGCCATCGACATGGTCAAAGTCCTGTCCCGCGAAGGCGTGAAAGATTTCCACTTCTACACGCTCAACCGTAGCGAGCTGACTTACGCCATCTGCCATATTTTAGGCGTGCGTCCTTAAAGCCGAAAACGGTTTCAGACGACCTCAGAGGTCGTCTGAAAAACAAAACGCCGCCCCATCCGCCCTATTCTGATTTACAATACCGACCGATTCGGATTGAACCGGTCCTTACAAAATCCAACTGGAGAGTTCAACATGACAACATTACATTTCTCAGGCTTCCCGCGTGTCGGCGCCTTCCGTGAATTGAAATTCGCCCAAGAAAAATACTGGCGCAAAGAAATCAGCGAACAAGAGCTGCTCGACGTCGCCAAAGACCTGCGCGAGAAAAACTGGAAACACCAAGCCGCCGCCAACGCCGATTACGTTGCCGTAGGCGATTTCACTTTCTACGACCACATCCTCGACCTGCAAGTCGCTACCGGCGCGATTCCCGCCCGTTTCGGCTTCGACAGCCAAAACCTGTCTTTGGAACAATTCTTCCAACTGGCGCGCGGCAACAAAGACCAATTCGCCATCGAAATGACCAAATGGTTCGACACCAACTATCACTACTTGGTGCCTGAATTCCACGCCGATACCGAATTCAAAGCGAACGCCAAACACTACGTTCAACAACTGAAAGAAGCCCAAGCTTTGGGTCTGAAAGCCAAACCGACCATCGTCGGCCCGCTGACCTTCCTGTGGGTAGGTAAAGAAAAAGGCGCAGTCGAATTCAACCGCCTGAGCCTGTTGCAAAAACTGCTGCCCGTTTACGTTGAAATCCTGAATGCTTTGGTTGAAGCCGGTGCCGAATGGATTCAAATCGACGAGCCTGCTTTGGCTGTTGACCTGCCTAAAGAATGGGTGGAAGCCTACAAAGACGTTTACGCCACTTTGAGCAAAGTAAACGCCAAAATCCTGTTGAGCACTTACTTCGGTTCTGTTGCCGAACACGCCGCATTGCTGAAAGCCCTGTCCGTTGACGGTCTGCACATCGACTTGGTACGCGCGCCCGAGCAACTGGACGCGTTCGCCGACTACGACAAAGTCCTGTCTGCCGGCGTTATCGACGGCCGCAACATCTGGCGCGCCAACCTGAACAAAGTTTTGGAAACTGTCGAGCCCCTGAAAGCCAAACTGGGCGAGCGTTTGTGGATTTCCAGCTCTTGCTCGCTGTTGCACACCCCATTTGACTTGTCAGTTGAAGAAAAACTGAAAGCCAACAAACCTGACCTGTACTCCTGGTTGGCATTTACCCTGCAAAAAACCCAAGAATTGCGCGTTCTGAAAGCTGCATTGAACGAAGGCCGTGACTCCGTTGCCGAAGAACTGGCCGCCAGCCAAGCTGCCGCTGATTCACGCGCCAACAGCAGCGAAATCCACCGCGCAGACGTTGCCAAACGCCTGACCGACCTGCCTGCCAACGCAGACCAACGCAAATCACCGTTTGCCGACCGTATCAAAGCGCAACAAGCATGGTTGAACTTGCCTCTGCTGCCGACGACCAACATCGGTTCTTTCCCACAAACCACCGAAATCCGCCAAGCACGCGCAGCCTTCAAAAAAGGCGAACTGTCTGCCGCCGATTACGAAGCCGCGATGAAAAAAGAAATCGCCTTGGTGGTTGAAGAGCAAGAAAAACTGGACTTGGACGTACTGGTACACGGCGAAGCCGAGCGTAACGACATGGTCGAATACTTCGGCGAGCTGCTGAGCGGTTTTGCATTCACCCAATACGGCTGGGTACAAAGCTACGGTTCGCGCTGCGTGAAACCACCGATTATCTTCGGTGATGTAAGCCGCCCAGAAGCCATGACTGTCGCTTGGTCTACTTACGCACAAAGCCTGACCAAACGCCCGATGAAAGGCATGTTGACCGGCCCCGTAACCATCCTGCAATGGTCTTTCGTCCGTAACGACATTCCACGCGCTACCGTGTGCAAACAAATCGCACTGGCTCTGAACGACGAAGTATTGGATCTGGAAAAAGCAGGCATCAAAGTCATCCAAATCGACGAACCTGCCATCCGTGAAGGCCTGCCTTTGAAACGCGCCGATTGGGATGCCTACCTGAACTGGGCCGGCGAATCCTTCCGCCTGTCCTCCAGCGGTTGCGAAGACAGCACACAAATCCACACCCATATGTGCTACTCCGAGTTCAACGACATCCTGCCCGCCATCGCAGCTATGGACGCCGACGTCATCACTATCGAGACTTCACGTTCCGACATGGAACTCTTGACCGCGTTCGGCGAATTCAAATACCCGAATGACATTGGTCCGGGCGTTTACGACATCCACAGCCCGCGCGTACCGACAGAAGCCGAAGTGGAACACCTGTTGCGCAAAGCCATCGAAGTCGTACCGGTTGAACGCCTGTGGGTGAACCCGGACTGCGGTCTGAAAACACGCGGTTGGAAAGAAACTCTGGAACAACTCCAAGTGATGATGAACGTTACCCACAAACTGCGTGCCGAATTGGCCAAATAAGTTTGAACTAGCGTAATCAAAAGGTCGTCTGAAAATTTTCAGACGACCTTTTTGCCAAATTAATATTTCATTTTTCCATCAAACAGAGCCTCTGTAGCCTATCCTCCCTATTGTCTTCCACAATAATCTTTTATGACTAATGGGCAAAATAATTTATTTGGGGTATAATTACACGAAACTAAATTAAAACAGCGGCTAACTGTATCTACTCACAAACAGCAAAATCCGCATATATAGTGGATTAAATTTAAATCAGGACAAGGCGACGAAGCCACAGACAGTACAGATAGTACGGAACCGATTCACTTGGTGCTTCAGCACCTTAGAGAATCGTTCTCTTTGAGCTAAGGCGAGGCAACGCCGTACTGGTTTAAAGTTAATCCACTATATCAAACAACACATTACAGCAACAAACAATAAGGATGCACGCTATGGGAATCATCAGTCTTATCTTCATCGCCGTAATACTGACCGTATTACTGCTCAACTTCAAACAAAAATTAGACCGTTGCAAAAGAGATTATCAAGAATCTTTTGTTGCACTCCGTATCGTCCTAGCATGCCGCCATCAGGCAGTCAGACATGTTTTGGATGCTTCAAAAATTTACCTTGGGCGCGAAGACGACAATGTTGACAGCAATTTATTATCCTCATGTGGCGATGCTGAAGCCGTATTGACCCAAGCATCCAAATCATTTTCACCTGAATCCCTTTCGCGCTTGTGCAACGCGGAAGCAAGCTTGAACAACTCACTCCGCGCCCTGCAAGAAGTTTTAGAAAAAAGCCTGAAACAACGCCCAGATCAAGGTCTGAAAAGCCAGCTTGAAATGCTGGACGCCGCCGAAACTGATGTTGTATCTGCGCGACGCGCCTACAATCGCTCAGCAGAACGCTACAACCGCATGTTGAGAAAAACCATGAGTGGACTTGTTGCCAAAGTATTGGGTTATCACGCGAAAGCCAGCCTGATTAAATTTGAGGACAACAGCGTTCCGCAAATGAGCAAACACTTGATGGCTTGATAAACGTGGCGCAAATAGATCAGGATGTAACGTTGTAATTTGGTCTTAATCTGAATATCACAAGCCATAGAAATAGCACAGAATCCATCCATTCTGTGCTTTACTATAGTGGATTAACTTTAAACCAGTACGGCGTTGCCTCGCCTTAGCTCAAAGAGAACGATTCTCTAAGGTGCTGAAGCACCAAGTGAATCGGTTCCGTACTATCTGTACTGTCTGCGGCTTCGTCACCTTGTCCTGATTTAAATTTAATCCACTATAATATCCCTTATCCTCAAATGAGACAGCTATCCCAATCCTTCTCTTGAGAAAACAGGAAAATTATCAATCAAATTATTGCTTTTTCAAACCTTTGGCTTTAACGACGGCAATAGTACCGTCAATACCTTTTTGTTTGATCAACTCATTGAATTGATTGCGGTATACCGTTACCAAGCTTGTGCCATCCAAACGGAAATTGTAGATTTTATAAGCAGAACCTACCCGATAAAGCTGATACGCCACTTCGTATTTCTTACCGCTCTTCGTTTGAAGTTCCGAAAACACATCAAACTTATTGCCGTTTTCAGTCATTTTAGGCAGCAATTTAACCTTCGCATCGGCAGCGCCCACTAAAGCGGAATGGGAATACATCGAAACCACCATCTCTTTGAATGCCTGAATAAAATCTGTTTTCTGCTGTACTGAGAAATTGCGCCAAGGCGCGCCGACAGCCAAAGCGGAAATGCGTTCATAATCCAAATAACGGTCGGCATACTGCTGTATTTGTTTGACACGCTGCGGCTCGCTCAAGGAAGTATTGCGTGCGATTTTCAAAACAGTATCGATATTTTGCTGCATCTGCTCTTGTGCAGGATGTGCAGCGGCAACATACGGGGCGGCAAGCACCATAGGTGCAGCCAGTACAAAAGCGGACAAATAGGATGCCATATACGTACCTATTTCTAAAAGTTTTAAAGGTTAATTGTAAAACTTTATATTTTAGAAATATTTAACGTAATGTAAAACCAAGAAAGGCAGGTAAAGAAGGCGGGAACAGCCTACATCCGACTCAATTCCCTTTGCAGGGCTTGGATGTTTTGCTGGCGGTCGAGTACCGCGCTTTGCAGGCTGTTGATTTCCTGTTGGTTGACATGACCACCTTTGGCTACACGGGCTTGCGCCAGAGATTTTTGCGCTTCGCCCAGCGCTTTACGCTCGTTGCTCAACTCTGTTTCCAAAATCGAACGGCGGCTAGCACTGCCGGAAGATTTGGGCGCAGGCGTTGCTGCGACTTCAGGAGCTGGACGGATGGGTGCAGGTGCGGGATTTGCCTTAGCGGTATTTTTAGGGGCAGGTTTTGCGTTGCCGGCTCGTTTTGACGGAGCTTCGGCAGCAGGCTCGGGCATTTCTAAAGCGGGAGCATCGTAGCGCGTGCTGCTGTATTTGCCGATGGTCGGTAAATCTGCCGAATGGCAGTTTCCGGATGGGCGGGAAGTATAGACGACTTCGCCGTTGACTGTGCAGGTATAGATTTTAGAGGAAGCTTGTGCGCCTGATGCGGCGGCAAACATCAGCAATGAAGCTGCCAATGCGTGGAATGATTGTTTCATGGTAAGGTCGTAATGTGAAATAAGTAATTGTTCGATAGATATTGCATTCAACTGTAATAGTATAACAATGCCAGCATATTCTCTCAAATAGGACGGCTGACTTTTTTAATTTCAAACCAAACCGTCTTATTCGTTTTAGCGAAAATTGCCTCACTCGTTTTCAGACGACGTTTTTGCGGCTTTATCCGATTTTTTGGCGCGTGATTTGGGGTTTTTGCTCTTTGTCTCTTGCTCTTGCGCCTTTTCCCGCGATTTTTCTTTTGAACGCGCCTTCTTGGGCTTGGCCGCCTTTTCTTCGGTATCGCTACTTAATTTGTTGATTTTCAGACGGTATGCACCGCCTTGGTGGCTGCTGATTTTGGGCAGATCCGCGCCTGTGCAGTTTCCAGATGGTTCGGATGTGTAGGTTTTGCTGTTACTGGAATGGCAGCTGAAGACGGCTGCTGCGGTGTGGAGGGATAAGCCCAAAATGAGGGAGGATGCGACGATAAGTGCCCCTTGCTTGATTCGTGAACGCATGTGTTTTCCGTAGTTTGAGTTTTCAGACGACCTATTTTTGTTTTTATAGTGGATTAACTTTAAACCGGTACGGCGTTGCCTCGCCTTAGCTCAAAGAGAACGATTCTCTAAGGTGCTGAAGCACCAAGTGAATCGGTTCCGTACTATCTGTACTGTCTGCGGCTTCGTCGCCTTGTCCTGATTTAAAGTTAATCCACTATATACAGTCCGACGGTCTGAAATGACCATGCCGAACTGTATTTTTTGGCGGCTTTTGAAGACAAGTACGGAAACCCTCGCTGCGAAGTATTTATAGTTGTGTAAATTCTGCGTCGATTTCCGTCAGGATTTGCTCTAGCTCTTCCTGCCACAAAAGCCAGTTTTCTTCTATTTGTGTTAATTTTACTTTAATTTCTGTTAATTGTGTGAGGGTTTGTTGTAATTTTGTTTTATTTTCGTCCGAATAGGCTTCTTCTTGTGCCAAAAATGTTTCACATGCCGTTTGAATTTCGGAAAGCTGCGCCATTTCTTTTTCGGCTTTGTCGATTTTCTGCTGTATCGGCTTGCCGCGTCGGGCTTTTTCTTGACGGATTTGTGCTTCGATACGCTTGGTGTCTTTGCGGTTTTGGCTTTGCGCGGAAGCGGCAGGCGCGGTTGTGGCGTTTTCCTGCGCCAACCGCCATTGACGATAATCGTTTAAATCGCCGTCAAAGTTTTTCAGACGACCTTTGTCAATCAGGAGGAAGCTGTCGGTAGTGGCTTCAAGCAGGCTGCGGTCGTGCGATACGACGATTAAGGCGCCTTGGAAACTTTGCAGCGCGAGCGTCAGAGCGTGGCGCATATCCAAGTCCAAATGGTTGGTCGGCTCGTCAAGCAGCAGCAAATTCGGTTTTTGCCAGATAATCATGGCAAGAGCGAGGCGGGCTTTTTCTCCGCCGGAAAAGGGTTCGGTTTTCTGCAACGCCATATCGCCGACAAAGTTGAAGCCGCCGAGGAAATTTCGGATTTCTTGTTCGCGCACTTCGGGAGAAAGCTGCTGAATATGCCAAACAGGGCTTTGGTCGGCGCGGATGGTGTCGAGCTGGTGTTGGGCGAAATAGCCGATATTGAGTTTTTCGGAACGGACGATGCTGCCGGAGAGCAAATCGATTTTGCCTGCCAAAGCTTTGATAAACGTAGATTTACCGCTGCCGTTGACACCCAATAGCCCGTAACGTGCGCCGCTCTCCAGCGACAGGGTAATGTCGTGCAAAACGGTTTTTCCTTCGTAACCCAAATCAGCGTGCTCCAGCTTCAGTAAGGGATTGGGCAGATGGTCGGGATTGTAAAACTCAAAGGAAAACTCGCTGTCCAGATGCGCGGGAGCGATGCGTTCGAGCTTCGCCAATGCCTTCATACGGCTTTGCGCTTGAACGGCTTTGGTGGCTTTGGCTTTGAAGCGGTCGATAAAGGATTGCAGATGTTTGATTTGCGCCTGCTGTTTGATATAGGCGGCTTGTTGCTGCGCCAAACGTTGCGCGCGTTCGTTTTGGTAAAAATCGTAATTGCCGCCGTATTGCGTGAGCTTTTGCTGGAACAATTCGATGGTTTGGGTGGTTGCCGCATTGAGGAAATCACGGTCATGGGAAATGATGATTTGCGTGCAGGGTAAAGAGGCAAGGTGGTTTTCCAGCCACAAAACGGTTTCCAAATCCAAGTGGTTGGTCGGTTCGTCAAGCAAGAGCAAATCGGCACGGCAAATCAGGGCTTGCGCAAGATTCAGACGCATACGCCAGCCGCCGGAAAAGGATTTAACGGGACGGCTGTGTTCTTCCTGCGAAAAACCCAGTCCGTTCAACAATTTCGCCGCACGGGCCGGCGCGGTATAAGCGTCGATTTCTTCCAATTTGGCATGGTATTCCGCCTGCTTCATGCCGTCATTTTGCGCTTCCGCCTGCGCCAAGGTCGTCTGAAAAACCTGCAACTCGGCATCGCCCTGCAAAACGTAGTCCAACGCGGAGATGTCCAAGTCGGGCGTTTCTTGGGAAACGGAAGCCATCCGCCAATTTTTCGGAATCGAAATATCGCCGCCGTCCTGAGTGATTTCACCCTTGATTAAGGCAAACAAGCTGGATTTGCCCGTCCCGTTTTTACCGATCAAACCGACGCGCTGACCGGGATTGACGGTGGCATTGGCTTTGTCGAGCAGGACTTTCAAACCGCGTTGAAGGGTGAGGTTCTTGATTTCAATCATGATGGTAAGGGACGGGCGGAAAAATGGGAAAGGCGGTATTTTATAGCGAAAACAGCGTGATGTCGCCGTTCGTTGGTGCCGTAGCGTTTCAACGTGAATCCATAATGGAAAAAGGTCGTCTGAAAACGGCGGACGGTATGAGCGAAACCCGCTCTGTCCGTTTTCAGACGACCTTTGATGTAACGAAACGGCTTAATGTCGATAATCTGCCGAATCCTTACGGATTTGTTGCAGAAATTTCCGCGTCCGTTCGTGTTTAGGGTGTTCGAACAATTCTTTCGGACTGCCCTGCTCTACAATGACGCCGCCGTCCATGACGACAACGGTAGTAGCAACTTCCAGCGCAAACTTGATTTCGTGGGTCACGACGACCATCGTCCAGCCTTCCTGCGCCAATTCCTTCATGGCGTTCAATACGTCTTGCACCAATTCGGGATCCAGCGCGGAAGTGGGTTCGTCAAACAACATCAGCTCGGGCTGAATCGCCAATGCGCGGGCGATACCGACGCGCTGTTGCTGACCGCCGGAAAGCTGGTAGGGATAAAGGTTAACCTTGTCGCCCAAGCCGACTTTTTCCAGCAATTTCAAAGCTTCTTCGCGCGCTTGGGCGGCAGGCTTACCCTGTACGGCAACCGGACCTTCCATCACGTTTTCCAACGCGGTTTTGTGCGGAAAAAGGTTGTATTGTTGGAACACCATGCCGGATTTGCGGCGCAGCGCCAAGATGTCGTGCTTTGTCGTTTTTTTTGGAAAAATCGATTTTCAGCGGTCGCTCGTTGTCGAACTCGATTTGTCCGTCTTCGGGCATTTCCAGCGCGTTTAAGCAGCGCAGAAACGTCGTTTTACCCGAGCCGGAAGGTCCGAGGATGACGACCACCTGCCCTTTGCCCACATCCAAATCGATGCCGCGCAAAATGGTGTTTTCGCCGAAGGTTTTGCGGATATTGCGGATTTTAATCATGGCTTTCCCTTATTTGGCGACATAGCGGTCAAAGCGTTTTTCCAAGCGCGCCTGAATCAGGAACAGAACCTTGCAGAAACACCAGTAAACCAAAGCGGCTTCGATAAAGACGGGCACAAAATCGTAGGTACGGTTTGCCGTTTCCTGAGCGACGCGGAACAATTCCGTTACCGTCACCACCGCCGCGAGCGAGGTATTTTTGAACAAGCCGATAAACTCATTGCTCAAAGGTGGCACAGCGACGCGAAATGCCTGCGGCGCGACGATGCGGCGGAAAGTCTGCATATAGGTCATGCCGATGGAGAAACCCGCCTCCCACTGCCCTTTCGGCACGGACATAATCGCCGCGCGTATGGTTTCGGAAGCATATGCGCCGATATTGAGCGAGAAGCCGATGATGGCGGCAGGAATCGGATCAATGAAAATACCGACGGACGGCAGCCCGTAAAACACAATCACAAGTTGCACCAACAGCGGCGTCCCCCTGATGATGGAAATATAAGTTTCCACCAGTTTCAGCAGGATTTTCCGTACGATGCCGCCCGCAGGCATAATCCGCACCAAAGCCACGGCGATGGCAATCACCATCCCGATCAGGAACGATGCCACCGCCAGCGGCAGCGACACCATAAACCCGGCTTTGACTATAGGCAAAAACGCGCTGACAATCATGTCGGCGCGTGTTTCCGTCATAAACGGCAGTGAAGCAAGAAAATTATTTAACACTGATGTCTTTTCCGAAGAATTGTTCGCCCAGTTTTTTCAGCGTGCCGTCGGCTTTCAGCTCGTTGATTGCCGTGCTGAATTTCGCTACGACTTCGTCATTGCCTTTATTGACAATCAAGCCGGAACCGACTTTTTCATCGGCAGGCGCAGACCAAACGATTTTCACGCCGGCATTCGGGTTTTTCTTCAGATAGTCTAAAACTGCCAATTCATCGTTCAAAGTCACATCGGCGCGTTTTTGTTCAATCAGGGTCAGCGATTGTGCCAAACCGTCCACCGGTACGAGTTCCGCACCCGCAGCTTTGGCTTTTTCGCCGTAGTTGCTGGTCAGGGATTGCGCGGTTTTGACGCCTTTGATGTCGTCGATGGATTTGATGTTGCTGTCTTTGCGCGCAACCAAAACCGCACCGCTCCAGCTGTAAGGTTCGGATTTGTCGAATGTTGCTTGGCGTTCGGGGCTGGTCAGACCGACTTGGTTTGCCACCACGTCGAAACGTCCCGCCTTCAAACCCGCCATCATCGAATCCCATTGCGTTTCTTTAAATTCGACTTTCACGCCCAGTTTGTCGGCAACAGCGCGGGTAACTTCCACATCGTAGCCGGTCAGCTTGCCGTCTTTGTCGTGGTAGGTAAACGGCGCGTAAGTGCCTTCGGTACCAACGGTAATCGTACCTTTATTGTTGATACGCTCGATTAAAGAACCGGAAGCGTTGGCAGATTGGGCGGGAGCAGAAGAAGACGCGCTACCGCCCTCTCCGCCGCAGGCCGCCAAAACCAATGCGGTCATGCCGCCGAGTACGAATTTTTTCAACATAATCCTCTCCTGAAGAAAAAGTGTGCAAGAGCCGCATTCTAAGTGAAATTGCGGCAAACACAAAGAATACTTTTTTATATTGCTTATTCCGAAACGGATAAAGGAAGCCGTACCCCCCCATCCATCAAGCAAAGGTCGTCTGAAAAAGTCTTAATACCCCCTTTTCCGCTTTCAGACGACCCTCTGCATCATTCGTATCACACGGCGGCTTGGTATTCGCAACGATGATGCTGCGTTCAGATTCAAAGGGAACATTGTCCCATCTTATTTAAGATTCGCGCCTTGACTTAACACGCAGAGATGGCAAAAGGTCGTCTGAAAATTTTCAGACGACCTTTTATCTTGACCGCAGCTGATGCTTAAGCGCGTTTGCGGAATTCGCCGGTACGGGTATCGATTTCGACTTTGTCGCCGTTTTCGATGTAAGACATCACTTGGATTTCAGTGCCGCCGACTAGACGCGCGGTTTTCATCACTTTGCCGGAAGTATCGCCTTTAACGGCAGGCTCGGTGTATTCAACTTCGCGTACGATAATGGTAGGCAGTTCGACAGAAATGGGGTTGCCTTCGTAGAAGGTCACTTCGCATTGGTCTTCCATACCGTCAACGATGAATTTCAACGCGTCGCCGATGTTGTCGGCTTCGATTTCGTATTGGTTGAATTCTTCGTCCATGAAGACGTACATAGGGTCGGCAAAGTAGCTGTAAGTACAGTTTTTGCGGGACAGGATGACGACGTCGAATTTGTCGTCGGCTTTGTAAATGGTTTCGGAAGCGGCACCGGTCAGCAGGTTTTTCAGTTTCATGCTGACTTTGGCGGAAGAGCGGCCGCCTTTGATGTATTCGGTTTTTTGAACGACCATAGGATCGTTGCCGACCATGAATACGTTGCCGGCGCGCAGTTCTTGTGCTGTTTTCATGTATTGTCCAATCAAATCGGTTGTAAATAAACGCGCTATTTTAGCGTATTTTTTTAAGCTTTGAAATAAAGGCGGCGAGTTTTTCGGGGGCGGAAGGCTGCTCGAAAAGATAACGGCTCCAGTCCTCCGCACCTTGCCGCCAGTCGTTTTGGTGTTGTTGCAGGATTTGCCAACATTCCAGGCGCTGCGTTGCGGATAATGCCTCTCCGCCGTTGAGGTCGTCTGAAAGGCGGCGGTGTGCCGAGGCGGTTTCGGGCGTGTAGAAGCCGTGTGCCTTATCCCAAAAGGCGTGGAGTTTGTCGAGATGGACATTCTCGTCTTGCGGGTAGATGTGCCAAAAGAAGGGTTTGCCGGCAAGCTGGGCGCGGACGAAACTGTCTTCGCCGCGTATCACGGCGCAGTCGGCGAGGTGCAGCAGTTTGTCGAAATCCTGTTGCGGCACGAAAGGGATTTTGACGAGGCGGACTGAGGTCGTCTGAAAAACATCGCCGTCGTTCTGCAGGGCATCTTGCGGAATAACGCCGCTTTGCTTGAGGCTGTCAATAATTTGCGTACCCGCCAGCAACAGGGTCAACTCGCTGCCTGCCTGTTGCCACATGTCCAGCCATTTTGCCCAAATATCGCTCCGGTAGCCGAAAAGCAGCCATTCGGGCGCGTTTTTTTCGGGCAACATCAGCCGCTCTCGCAAGGCTTCGGTATCGAAACGGACGGCATCGCGGTAATCGCGTTCGCGTATCAACCCGCCGCTTTTTTCGCTGAAACCCATAAACCAAAAATATTTTTGAACACCCTCCTGCGGCGAAGGCATCAGATGCAGCCTTTCATTGCTTTCCTCCGCGCTCAAATACTCCCAATTCAGCCAAAGCGGCTTGTGTTGGCGGATGATGTGCAACACATTTTCAGGCAGATCACAGGCGAAAGTTTCGATGACAATATCGGGAACAGGCGCATTATTAATATCCGCCACTTCAGCATGCCAAGTGCGGACATGAATATCCTGATGAACGCAGGGAACGTCGGGCAAATCGGGACAAAGCGCACGCAAGGCGGACACATCGTCCGTCCACAAATGCACCTGCCAACCAAGTTCACGGTGCAAAACACGGGCAAGCCGCAAGGAAACGCCGATGTCGCCGAAATTGTCGATAACGTTGCAAAAAATCCAACAAACAGGGAAAGCGTGTGTATTCATAAAAGACTCGAGGTCGTCTGAAATCGGTTTCAGACGACCTTTTCAAAACTAAAACGCGCCGAAATAGTGGAACAAATACACAATCAGCAAAACGATTGGAATAAACAGCAGCATGGTTTGACGTTTCAAATCAAACTCTTGCTTAAGATGATGCTTGATGGTGTCGAAAAGGACGAATTTGAACAGAAATGTCGCTTCGCAGGCAAGGATGATGCCGTTGATTAAGTGTTGCGCCGCGTCTTCAGGCGGATTGACGGCGAAAACGGCAAGCGTCGCCAAGGGTATCAGGCAGACGGCAAGCCAGCGGATGATAAGCGGTTTGGACATGGTGTGTGATGGACAAAATAAGGATGATGGTAAAAGAGCAAGTCGGCAGTTTAATCGGGACGAAGGAGGATTTCAAACGGATGGGGAGGTCGTCTGAAATCCTGTATGTATTGTTTTTTAAAACGTAAACTAGGTATTTATGCCTATTCTGGAGACTGCGTATCGGCTTTAAATTTTTTCTGAAACTCTGTGAAAAATTTTTGATATTTCAAGATATTTTTAATAACACCCTCCCTATCCAACTTATCGTTACCAAACCACTCCTCTCTTTCAACCACGGCAAACGTCATAGTTTTCCCCTTCCCAAACTTTTTCGGTTTTTTAATCTCGAAGAAACCTTCTTTGCGAGCTTCCGATATAAACAACTTAAAAAGTTTATATCGTATTTGTCTTCTATCGTTTTCAACACTCTCGTCAGATATATTGACCTTAAAGCAAAGCCTTGCCTTACTTTGCTCCAACTGCATATAAATAAAATTTTTGTCTGTCAGCGGCAATTTAGAAAAGGCATACCACCAAAAACCGCCACTGGGATTATTTGCATAATCCCACCACATATCTGCCGCTGGTAATTCATTTTCTAAAAATTGAAAAAATCCCTGCCAATCAATACCCTGCCATTCCGTAATGGCTATCTCTCCAAATTGATTATTTTTTTCCTCCAGCCTTTTAATCCGCTCGAGAAAATCTATAAAAATATTATTCTTTATAAGATCCGTATATTTTTCGAGAATACGAATAAGGTTTTTCCTGTCAAAAACCTTGAACCCTTTATTTTCCACTCTTGTCAGGCTTGCTTTGTTTTCATTACCGGTTTTTATATAAATGCAGACAACGCTTTTACCTTCCGCCATTCTCTCCGCAGCTTCCCTATACCGGCTTAACTGATTGGAATGCTCCTTAGTATTGGTTTTGTCTTCAATTACAATAAAATATTTATCATTCACCTCAGCCCATATATCAATATTTTCCCTTTGCCTCCCTGCTTTCACAGAAGTAATTTTTTCATCAAAATTCGGATAGTGTGATTTGATTAATTCTGTAACAAATTCCCGCGCACATTCATTTAAAACCTCATCTTCTCGTTTGCATCCCTCATCGGCAAACAGCAATAGCCAAGTAATAAAAGCATCCTGACTTAGTTCTTTAGTGGCTATATCAAAAATATTCGGTTTCATTTTTTCCCTTTTTTTATCTAATAACAACACATAGGTCGTCTGAAAGCCGTTTTCAGACGACCTCCTTCCTGCTCAATTTTTTGTTTTATCCGTCATCAGCCGATTCCTCAACCATCGGGCGGCAGGGGCGATTTCGCCTGCGAGCATACCGGTTTCTACGCCCGATGAATGTTTGATGACATCCGCCGCTGCGCCGTGCAGCCATACGCCGGCGCAAGCGGCTTGGAACGGCGGGATGCCTTGAGCGAGCAGGCTGCCGATGATGCCGCTTAAAACGTCGCCGCTGCCTGCGGTGGCAAGTCCGGCGTTGCCGCTTGGGTTGGTATAGACCGTGCCATCGGGAGCGGCGACCAGTGTGCGGTGTCCTTTTAGGACGGTTACGGCTTGGAATGTTGCGCTGATGGTGTGGACGGCGGACATTCTGTCTTGCTGGATGGCTTGGGTGGATGTACCGAGCAGGCGGGCGGCTTCGGCGGGATGCGGGGTCAGAATCAGATTGCCGCGTTTTTGTGCAGCTTCGCGGGTTTCGGGATTCGACCTTGCCAGCAAAGTCAGTGCGTCGGCATCGAGCAGCAGCGGTGCGTCCTGATTTTGCGTCAACACGATATTTAAGATTGAGTCGGCAGTTTCGTCCAAACCCATGCCGCAGCCGACCGCCCATGCGCTGATGTCCTTGCGTTTCAGCAGGTCTTCGGCAGTCGCCAGCATGATTTCGGGGCGTTCGGGGATGACGGCGAAGGGCAAGGCGGTTTGATTGAAGCCCGCCCACACTTTTCCGCTGCCTTGATAAATCGCGGCGGTGGAAGCGAGAACAACGGCTCCGCTCATGCCCGATGCGCCGCCGACGACGGCGAGCGTGCCGTATGTCCCTTTGTGCGATTCCGCTTGGCGTGGGGCGAATACGTCGGGAAATTGCGAGGTCGTCTGAAAAAAATCGGGCGTATCGGGGAGCTTATAGGACGGGTTCATCATCAATCTGCCTGAGTTTGGGATAAAATAGCGGATGCGTGGCGAAAAGAGGATGTCTTTTATCGACTGTTGTTTTCACGATTCTACCGCCCCGTATAGGAACACTACAACCACACAACAAGGAATATTTAATGAAACAAAAAGTCAAAGTCTGGGATTTGCCAACGCGCCTGTTTCACTGGCTCTTGGTCTTATTGGTCGGATTTATGTGGTACAGCGCGCAGGCAGGCGGCGGGATGCTGGTTTGGCACTTGCGCTGCGGGCTGCTGGTGGCGGGGCTGATTGTCTTCCGCCTGTGTTGGGGCTTGTGGGGCAGCGATACGGCGCGGTTTTCGCAATTCGTGCGCGGTCCGTCGTCCATCCGCCGCTACCTGCAAGGCAGCCTGACGGAAAACGAACAGCCCGGACACAACCCTTTGGGCGCGCTGATGGTCATCGCGCTGATTGTGGCGGTCTTGCTGCAAGTCACGACTGGCTTGTTTGCCGCCGATGAAAACACGTTTACCGACAGCGGCTATCTGAATCATTTGGTCAGCTCGAACACGGGCAGCCTGATGCGCAAAATCCACGTCAATTTCTTCAACCTGCTGGCGGCATTGGCAGGCTTACACATCGTTACGGTCTTAGCGTATAAGTTTTTGAAGAAAAAAGATTTGATCCGCCCGATGATCAGCGGCTACAAGTATATCGAGGGGCAAACCGTTGCCTTGAAATTTGCTTCCGCCGCCAAACTGATTGCCGCCTTAGTTGTCACGGCTGCGGCGGTGGCTGCGATTTTGATGTTGAAATAAGAATTTGAACAAATAGAAAAAGGTCGTCTGAAACGGCAATTCCGTTTTCAGACGACCTTTTCTTTATGCCCTATCTTACAAATGCGGGTTCATCAGGTTTTCGGGTGACAGGATGCGGTCGAGTTCCGCTTCGCTCAAGAGGCCGCGTTCGAGTACGACTTCGCGCACGCCTTTGCCGGTTTGGGCGCAGATTTTGCCAACCAAATCGCCGTTGCCGTGTCCGATATACGGGTTCAGGTAAGTAACCAGGCCGATGGAGTTGAACACATAGCGTTCGCAGATTTCGCGGTTGACGGTAATGCCTTTGACGCATTTTTCGGCAAGGTTTACGGCTGCGTTACCCAAGAGGGAGATGGTTTCAAACATACATTGCGCGATGACCGGCTCCATCACGTTTAATTGCAACTGCCCCGCTTCGGCGGCGAAGGTGATGGTGGTGTCGTTACCGATGACTTTGAAGCAGACTTGGTTGACCACTTCGGGAATCACGGGGTTGACTTTGGCTGGCATAATCGACGAGCCTGCCTGCATTTCCGGCAGGTTAATCTCTTTCAAACCGGCGCGCGGGCCGGACGACAAGAGGCGCAAGTCGTTACAGATTTTAGATAATTTTACCGCCGTGCGCTTCAATGCGCCGTGTACCATCACATACGCGCCGCAGTCGGAAGTCGCTTCAATCAGGTTTTCGGTCAGTTTGCAATCCAAGCCGCTGACTTCGGACAATTTTTTCACCGCCAAAGCCGCGTAGCCTTTCGGCGTGTTCACACCCGTGCCGATGGCGGTTGCGCCCAAGTTGACTTCCAACAGCAGGGCGCGCGTGCGGTCCAGATTCAAAATCTCTTCTTCCAGCAACACTTGGAAAGACTGAAACTCCTGCCCCGCCGTCATCGGCACGGCATCTTGAAGCTGGGTACGCCCCATTTTCAAAACATCTTTAAACTCATCGGCTTTGGCGGCAAACGCGTCTTTCAGCAACGCCAGTTTTTCCAGCAGTTCGCCGACGCTGTAATACACCGCCAGCCTGAAGCCGGTCGGATACGCGTCATTGGTGGACTGGCTGGCGTTCACATGGTCCATCGGGTTAACGATGTCGTAGCGGCCTTTTTCGTAGCCCAATATTTCCAAAGCAAGGTTGGCGATGACTTCGTTGGTGTTCATGTTGACCGAAGTCCCTGCGCCGCCCTGATACACGTCGGACGGGAATTGGTCGAGGCAGCGGCCTTTAAGCAACACTTCATCGCAAGCCTTTTCGATGGCGGCGGCGATTTCGGGCTTCACCGCGCCCAGCTCACCGTTTGCCTGCGCAGTCGCTTTTTTCACCATTACCATGCTGCGGACAAACTGCGGCACGTCGGAAATTTTTTGATTGGAAATTTTAAAGTTTTCCACCGCGCGCAAAGTATGGATGCCCCAATACGCCTCGGCGGGGATTTCGCGGTCGCCCAGCAAATCGTGTTCGATACGGACAGTCATTTCTCTTACCTTCTCATTCGTTGGTTTATCAAGTAATGTGCATATGCAGGCGGAACATTAGACCGTTTTGCATGGGTTGTCTAGCTGCAAATGCGCCGTTGTTATCAAAGCAGGAAAAACACTCCCACCCGAAAGGTAAAAGGTCGTCTGAAACCTTTTTCAGACGACCTTTTACATGCTTACATACCGACCAGTCCCCGTATCTGCGGCCAGTAAAACAAACAGGCGATGGCGCAGACGGCGACGCTGATGCCTGCAGCATTGATGCTGCTGATTTTCTCTTTAAACGCCATTGCGCCGACCAGCGTACCCAAGACGATGACGCCGATGTTCATGCCTGCGAAGACCAGCGTCGGGTTGTCTTTCATCATTTGGTGGGCGGTGATGTAGGTAACGATGTTGGCAAAGTTCAAACCGCCCAAAACGATGCCACCGATAATGCCTTCTTTCGTCCATTTGGTCGATTGGGAGAAAAGGTAGCCGAACATCAAAATACCGGCGAGGCTGAAGGCGACCAAAAGGTTGCCGGAAAACGCCGTACCACTTTTGGCAAGCTGTTTGAAGAGGATGTCGATGATGCCGTAGCCCGCCCAAACGCCCGCAAGCAGTGTGATTTGCGTACCCAATCCGCCTGATTTCTTGCCGCCGTCGGCTTTCCACAACAGGCAGAACAAAGCCACAAACGCCAAAGCTATGCCTATCAGCCGCCCTTCGGTCAACGCTTCGCCAAAAATGACGAACGCGGAAATAATCGGCAGTATCAAAGACAAACGTTGCGCCGCATCGGACTTGACGATACCCGCCGCATCGACCGCCTTGCCCATAATCACAAACACCGAAGGCAGCAGCACGCCCAACGCGCCAAACAGCCACCAAGTCGGCAAAAAGGCTTTCGGGTTGCTCAAATCGGGTTTCAACACCCAAGCCGTCAACGCCACTGCGACGATGTAGTTCACCGCCACCGCCTGCGCGACGTCGATTTTGTTCTTACGCGCCAATTTGAGCAAAACCGACACAGACACGCTGCACAGTATGCTTGCCAATAAATAAATCATGTTTTTCCTTTGATTGAATGTGTCGGATGCGTGGACAAATTTTCAGACGACTTTCTTGGTGTCCTGTTTTGATATTTAGTTTCCCGCAAACGACCCATACAAAAATTTCAGACGACCCCGGGATGCGAAGGTCGTCTGAAAACAAGGCGGGCGGTTGCGCTTAGAACCAAGTATCCAAAGACATACGCTTGTTGTCCGTCAGTCTGACGAAACCTACCGCCAGACGGTAAGCAAACCAAACCGATACCAAAAACAGCAGCACAGAGTCGATGCCGATAAACGCGGTAATTTTACTCAAAACAAACCCCGCCAGACCGCCCCAGAAGGTTTTAATCAGATAGTCTGCGTGGTTATTATAAACCGAGTCGTCCATTTCGCCACGTTTTACATACGCCAAAACGATGCCGGCAACAGGCATCACCAAGGTCGCAAATGCCAAGGCAAACAAGGCATACATCGCCATCACATAAGTCCGGTCGCCGTCTTGGCGCGGCGCTTCCGCCGTATGCTCGCTACCGGTCTGCTGGCTGGCGGTCTGCCCGCCTTTACCGCTGAATTCACGGAGCGACTCGTCGTACCATGCCCGACGTTCGGGATCGACCAGCGTATCGTAAGCCTGACGGATTTCCTTAAAACGCTCTTCCGCTTCGGGATTGCCGGGATTACGATCGGGATGGTATTTCATTGCCGAATCGCGATAGGCTTTTCTGATTTCTGCAATGTCCGCATCCGCCGAAATGCCGAGAATTTCATAAAAATTACGGTTTTCCATATTAGGGTGTGCCTCTTTGGTTTGTGTTTGCCAAAGCCCGATACCGTGAAATCACGGCAACAGGCTGTTTGACAGAATGAAAACAGATATAAAATCAGGCATTGTGTTCTTTTTATAAAACCTTCAAATTTGCCCGAATCTGCGTTTCCCGACTTAAAACCGTTTTGCATCCCTTTAGACGGCGACCTGTACATCCTGCGGATTCAAAGCCCGCAAAGCCTGCGGACTGACACCGATGATGAATCCGCGTTTGCCGCCGTTGATATAAACTTTCTCCAAATCCCAAATACTTTTTTCAACATACACAGGCAACCGGGTTTTCATACCGAAAGGCGTCGTCCCGCCCACCAGATAGCCCGTCCATTTGTTTGCCTGTTTCGGATCGGCAGGCTCGATGTGTTTCATGCCCAAATCGCGCGCCAGATTGCGGGTCGAAATCTGCTTATCGCCGTGCATCACGACGACCAGCCCTTTCTTCGCTTCGTTTTGCAGCACGATGGTTTTGACCACCTGATGCTCGTCCACACCGAACAACTGTGCAAACTGCCCTGTCCCGCCGTGTTCCTCATAAACATAAATATAAGGCTCAAAATCAATTTGATGTGTACGCAAGAAACGGACGGCAGGAGTAACCGGATAATCGGTATTTTTGCTCATGATGCAGTTCCAATAATATTCAGACGACCTAAAATTAATATGACAATGACGCGTAAAAATAGTTTCCGCATCTTTTCAAAAACAACAAAACCGCCCGCCTGCTGTGGCAGACAATCAAGCTGAATGTTACCATAAGCCCCTGCCCAATATCCGCCATCCTGTTCCAACAAAATCGGAAAACCGAAATCCGACAACAGGACAGAATGCCCCGCATGCCACAACCTCAAGGAATATCAAATGAATATCCGATACCTCGGTACCACCGAACGCTACTCCGAAGCCGTCTGCGCCGGAGGATTCGTCTTCCTCTCAGGCATGGTTCCCGAAAATCCCGAAGCCGATGCCAAAGCCCAGACCGAAAATGTCTTGGCACAAATCGACCGTTGGCTTGAAAAATGCGGCTCCGACAAAGCACACATCCTCGAAGCCACCATCTTCCTGACCGATATGAACGACTACGCCGCCATGAACGAAGCCTGGGATGCCTGGACAGCCCCCGGCCGCGCCCCTGCCCGCGCCTGCATCGAAGCCAAACTCGCCAAACCGGAATGGGCGGTCGAAATCAAAATATCCGCCGTGTGCAAGTGATTGGATTGTGCAAGGGGTCGTCTGAAAACTGTCGCTGATTTTCAAACGACCTCTGCAACAAATAAAATCTGCAACACCGATACGCTCAAAAACCAGAAAACATTTAATATCATTATAAACAAATAGTTATTTAAAATCTTCCGAGTAAGCCCACCTACACTCCAAAATAAAATCGAAATAAACTATACTTTTTCTTAATTTATGAGATAATAGCTAAACAAATTCTTAGCTAAATTCATCAACATCAAACGAGAACAACACTATGTCAGACGAAAAAAGCAAAGCCCTAGCCGCCGCCCTTGCCCAAATTGAAAAAAACTTCGGCAAAGGTTCCATCATGAAAATGGACGGCAGCCAGCAAGAAGAAAACCTTGACGTCATCTCCACCGGCTCGCTCGGTGTGGACTTGGCGCTCGGCGTCGGCGGTCTGCCGCGCGGCCGCGTCGTCGAAATCTTCGGCCCCGAATCCTCCGGTAAAACCACGCTCTGTCTCGAAGCCATTGCTCAATGCCAGAAAAACGGCGGTATCTGCGCCTTTATCGACGCCGAACACGCCTTCGACCCCGTTTACGCCCGCAAACTCGGCGTTAAAGTAGAAGAACTCTACCTCTCCCAACCCGATACCGGCGAACAGGCTCTGGAAATCTGCGACACGCTGGTGCGCTCCGGCGGCGTGGACATGGTCGTTGTCGACTCCGTAGCCGCCCTCGTGCCCAAAGCCGAAATCGAAGGCGAAATGGGCGACAGCCACGTCGGCCTGCAAGCCCGCTTGATGAGCCAAGCCCTGCGCAAACTGACCGGCCACATCAAACGCACCAACACACTGGTCGTCTTCATCAACCAAATCCGCATGAAAATCGGCGTGATGTTCGGCAGCCCCGAAACCACCACCGGCGGTAACGCCCTCAAATTCTACGCCTCCGTCCGCCTCGACATCCGCCGCACCGGACAAATCAAAAAAGGCGACGACGTCATCGGCAACGAAACCAAAGTCAAAGTCATCAAAAACAAAGTAGCACCCCCGTTCCGCCAAGCCGAATTCGATATCCTGTACGGCGAAGGCGTAAGCTGGGAAGGCGAACTGATCGACCTCGGCGTCAAATACGACATCGTTGAAAAATCAGGCGCATGGTACAGCTACAACGGCGCCAAAATCGGACAAGGCAAAGACAACGTCCGCGTATGGTTGAAAGAAAATCCCGAAATCGCCAACGAAATCGACGCCAAAATCCGCGCCGCCGCGGGCATCAACATCGATATCACCGAAGGCAAACTGGACGACACCGACGGCGAACGTCCCGAGGAATAAACCCCTCTTAAGTCTTGGTTAAAATGAAAAGAGGTCGTCTGAAATATTTCAGACGACCTCTTCATGATTCCGTATCAGGCAAATCAAACTTTCAGCAATTCTTGCAGCTCACCTGCTTCGTACATTTCCATCAAAATATCGGAACCGCCGACAAACTCTCCGTTTACGTAGAGTTGCGGGATGGTCGGCCAATCGCTGTATTCTTTGATACCTTGGCGGACGGCATCGTTTTCCAAAACATTCACGGTAACGTAATCAGTGCAGCCTGCGGCGCTGAGGATTTGTACGGCGCGTGAAGAGAAGCCGCATTGCGGAAACTGCTTCGTACCCTTCATAAACAAAACAACGCGGTGGGTGGTAACAACTTCTTTGATTTGGTCGTGGATAGATGTCATGGTTTAATCCTTATTTACATGAATCGGTTAATCGGAATTTGCGCCATTATACGCAAATTGACGTGTTTGGGTACGCCTGTTTGCATGGATATTTGAACAAATTAATATCGGTTTACCCAAAATCCCCCAATCGCAAACCTGCCGATCATCCTCAGCCCATCCTATTCAATACGCAGCCGCCCCAACCGACAAACCTGAAAATTGTCAACAATCCAAGCCATCTTATTTTAAAGCGGTGCTATAATTCCCCGAACCAGATTTTTCAGACGACCCCTACAAGGATCCTGACTTATGAACAATTCAGTCATCACCGTCATCGGCAAAGACCGCGTCGGCATCGTGTACGACGTTTCCAGAATTTTGGCGGAAAACCAAATCAACATCCTCAATATCAGCCAGCAGCTGATGGACGATTTCTTCACCATGATTATCTTGGTGGATACCTCGAAATGCCCCAAATCGCGGCAGGAAATGCTGGATTTGTTTGCGGAAGAGAGCAAAAAACTCGCGCTCGACATCCGCATGCAAAACGAAGAAATCTTCCAAGCCATGCACCGCATTTGATTTTAGGAACTCTAAAATTATGTCAAAAAATAAAATTAGTTTTAATGTAGCTGAAGAGAAATCTGCACGGCTGGCTGTTTTAATTGATGCTGATAATGCGTCAGCGCAAACCATTGATGCGATTTTAGAAGAAACAACTAAATTCGGTGAAGCAATGGTAAAACGCATCTATGGCAACTTTGTTGGTGACAACGGTAAATGGAAAGCTGTCATTAATGAGCATGCTATCAAACCTATGCAGCAATTCGCCTACACCACAGGTAAAAATGCCACTGACGGTTTTATGATTATTGATGCGATGGATTTACTCTATACCGGCCGTTTTGATGGTTTTTGTTTGGTATCTAGTGATAGTGACTTTACTGCACTGGCTATCCGGTTGAAGGAGCAAGGTGTAACAGTTTATGGTTTCGGCAAAAAGCAAACGCCTGAAGCTTTCCGTAATGCGTGCAGCCAATTTATCTATGTAGAAAACTTGATGCCTGAACCCGCACAAAAAGACACAGTAACCGATAAACCACAGAAACCAACAGAGAAACAGATTCAAACAGTCTCTCCCGAAAATGCTCAAGCTCAACCGAAAATTGCCGAACAACTTGAGAACAAACTACCGTTGGAGACTATACATAAAATTTTCGAACATGCGGATAGTGAATGGATGGCTATGACTGCATTCGGTGCCACTTGGAAACGCTTGCAGGTAGATTTTGACCCACGTAATTACGGTTGTAAGAAATTTACCGATTTAGTAAAAAAATATTCTGATGTGTTTGATTACGAGATGCGAAAAACTGCTGAAGGCACGCAAGAGCATATGTATGTCAAGCTTAAAGTCTAATCGAAGGTCGTCTAAAAATATTTTTCAGACGACCTGCAAGAAAGGCCGAGTCCCATGAACAATTTCCACAGTAATGAGATACTTGAAACCGTCAAAATGGTTGCCGACCAGCATTTCGACGTCCGCACCATTACCATAGGCATTGATTTGCACGACTGTATCAGAACCGACATCGATGTGTTGAACCAAAATATTTACAACAAAATCACCACTGTCGGCAAAGATTTGGTCGCTACGGCGAAACATCTCTCCGCCAAATACGGCGTGCCGATTGTGAATCAGCGTATTTCCGTCACGCCGATTGCCCAAATCGCGGCGGCAACCAAAGCCGATTCTTACGTCAGCGTGGCGCAGACTTTGGACAAGGCAGCCAAAGCCATCGGCGTATCCTTTATCGGCGGCTTTTCCGCGCTGGTGCAAAAAGGCATGTCGCCTTCAGACGAGGTGTTAATCCGCTCCATTCCCGAAGCGATGAAGACTACCGACATCGTGTGCAGCTCCATCAATATCGGCAGCACGCGCGCCGGTATCAATATGGATGCGGTCAAACTGGCGGGCAAAACCATCAAACGCACGGCGGAAATCACGCCCGAAGGTTTCGGCTGCGCCAAAATCGTCGTGTTCTGCAACGCAGTGGAAGACAACCCGTTTATGGCGGGCGCGTTTCACGGTTCGGGCGAAGCGGACGCCGTTATCAACGTCGGCGTATCGGGACCGGGCGTGGTCAAAGCCGCGCTGGAAAATTCGGACGCGGTCAGCCTGACCGAAGTCGCCGAAGTCGTGAAGAAAACCGCCTTCAAAATCACCCGCGTGGGTGAACTCATCGGCCGCGAAGCCTCGAAAATACTGGGCATCCCATTCGGCATTCTCGATTTGTCGCTGGCACCGACCCCCGCCGTCGGCGACTCGGTGGCACGCATCCTTGAAGAAATGGGCTTGAGCGTTTGCGGTACGCACGGCACGACGGCTGCCTTGGCATTGCTGAACGATGCCGTGAAAAAAGGCGGCATGATGGCTTCCAGCGCGGTCGGCGGGTTGAGCGGCGCGTTTATCCCCGTTTCCGAAGACGAAGGCATGATTGCCGCTGCCGAAGCAGGTGTGCTGACGCTGGACAAACTTGAAGCAATGACCGCCGTCTGCTCGGTCGGGCTGGACATGATTGCCGTTCCCGGCGATACGCCCGCGCACACGATTTCCGGCATCATCGCCGACGAAGCCGCCATCGGTATGATCAACAGCAAAACCACCGCCGTGCGCATCATTCCGGTAACGGGCAAAACCGTCGGCGACAGCGTCGAGTTCGGCGGCCTGCTGGGCTACGCGCCCGTGATGCCGGTTAAAGAAGGTTCGTGCGAAGTGTTCGTCAACCGCGGCGGCAGGATTCCCGCGCCGGTGCAGTCGATGAAGAACTGATTGCCTGACCATGAAAAAGGTCGTCTGAAAACTTGAACTGGCCCCCAAATCTTGGACACTCATAAAAGCCTATTCAGGCGCTCTGTGCAAGCTGGGTTCTGTATGCGACAGGACTCAGCTTTTTCAATTTCAAACTGCAACGCTCCCGGTTGTAGTAATCCATATAGTCATCTATCTGCTTCATCAATTCATCTACCGTCAATTCACCTGCGTTATAGAAACACTCCGTCTTTAACACCGCAAAGAAGCTTTCCATCGGCGCATTGTCCCAACAGTTCGCCTTTCGCGACATGCTTTGAACCATGGAATGCTCCGCAAGCAATTCCCTATACCCCGCCGTACGGTACAGCACACCTTGGTCCGAATGAAGCATCGTTCCTTTATCAGTCAGACGGGGGGCGGCTTTTTCGAGCATTTCCTTCACCATTTCGCTGTCGGCTCTGCGGCTCATGGCGTAGGCGACGATTTCTCGGTTGAACAAGTCCAATATCGGCGAGAGGTACAGTTTGCCGTCCTTTCCTTTGAGTTCGGTCACGTCGGTCAGCCATTTTTCGTTAGGCTTTTCAGCTTTGAATAGGCGTTTGAGGAGGTGTTCCGATATTTCGCCCATGGCGGGATGGCGGTAGGCTTTTTTCGCCCGTATGAGGGCTTTCAGCCCTAGCTGCCTCATCAACCGCGCCGCTTTTTTGCGGTTCCAACCCAATGCTGCGGCAATGCGCCTTTGTCCGTAGCGTCCTTTATGCCGCCGGTAGGTTTCGACAAGGAGGGCTTTGTCGGCTGCGTCGGTGTCGGGCTGGTCTTGGTGGTGGTAGTAAAAGCTGCTTTTGGGCAGGTTTGCGATGTGCAGCAGGTATTTGAGCGGGTGTTGCGCCCTCAGTGTTTGGACGGTTTGGCTTTGTCCTTTTCGGTCTGTTTTTGGCTGAGGGCTTTTAACTCCTTTAGGTAGGCGACCTCTGCGCGCATATAGCACAACTCTTCGATAAGCTCTGCCTGCGTTTTTTCTTGGTCGGGTTTGTCGGCGATGAAGGGGTTTTTGCGGTGTTGGGGCATGGTTTTGGATTGGGGATGTTCGAGTGCGCCGATACCGCCTTCTTGATAGGCGCGTATCCATCGTCTCAGGTGGGTTCGGGAAATGCCGTAGTGGTCTGCGGTACGTTGTTGGCTGCGTATATGCAGGTAGTGGAGTACGGCTTGGTATTTGAAGTGTAATGTATATTTGCTCATAAAAAAACTGCACCTTGTGAGTTGGAGGGGATGTCCAACTTTTGGGGTGCAGTTCAACTTGCAATGCTTGTTTTCAGACGACCTTTGTTTATTTGAGACTGTATTTTCAGACGACCTACAAACCCAATTCCCTGAGGAAGCGCACGTCGTCCGCCCAGCCTGATTTGACCTTGACCCAAACCTTTAAAAACACTTTGGTATCAAACAGTTTTTCCATATCGAGACGGGCTTCGGTGGAGATTTTTTTCAGTTTTTCCCCACCTTTGCCGATTAAGATGGCTTTTTGGCTGTCTTTATCGACCAATACGGCGATGTAAATTCGGTAGAGTCCGTTTTCCTCTTCTTCGAATTGTTCGATTTCCACATTCATGGCGTAGGGCAGCTCTTCACCGAGGTAGCGGAACAGTTTTTCGCGCACGATTTCGGTGGCGAGGAAACGGCTGGAACGGTCGGTCACCATTTCTTCCGGATACATCGGCACGCTTTGGGGCAGGTAAGGTCTGAGGCGCGCGAGCAGGTTGGCGATGCCCAATCCGTGTTTGGCGCTGACGGTTTCATGCCCTACAAATTTGAATTCTGCGCTGATTTGGTCGATAAATTCCTGCAAACCGCTGCTGCCCGCTTTGTTTTTGTCGATTTTGTTGATAACGAGGATGACGGGCGTGTTTGTCGGCAGTTGTTTCATCACGATGCGGTCAGCATCGGTAAAGCGCATGGCTTCGACGACGAAAACGACGGCATCGACGCCGCTCAACGCTTCGGTTACGTTTTGATTGAGGCGGTCATTCAGAGCGTTGCGGTGTTTGGTTTGGAAACCGGGGGTATCGACGAAAACGAATTGGGCGGTGTCGTCGGTGTAAATGCCGGTAACGCGGTTGCGCGTGGTTTGGGCTTTTTTACTGGTGATGCTGATTTTTTGCCCGATGAGGTGGTTCATCAGCGTGGACTTGCCGACGTTGGGGCGGCCGACAATAGCGACGAAGCCGCAGCGGTAGTCGGTGGGATGGCTGGATTCGTTTTGCAGGAAGGTTTCGATGTCCATGATGGCTTTCTGTTTGACGTTTCAGACGACCTTTTCGTATCCCTAGGTCGTCTGAAAAATAAATCGGCTATTTTTTCGCTTTTTTCAAAGGATGGTGTTGTTCGAGCCATTGCAGCGCTTCTTTGGCGGCTTGCTGCTCGGCAACTTTGCGGCTGCTGCCTTGTGCTTTGCAGATAAAACCGAGTTCGCCCAAGTCGCATGAAATCAGGAACATACTGTCATTGGCATGTCCAATTTGTTCTTCAATGCGGTATTTGGGCAGGGCAAGGCGGCGGGCTTGGAGGGCTTCTTGCAGGGCGGTTTTATTGTCTTTGCCCTGCGTTTTGAAATCGGCGCGTTTGACGCGTTCGGCAAACAAGTGCCGCACCACTTTCTCCGCCTCGGCGAAATCCGCGTCAAAGCTGACGGCGGCAAACATCGCTTCCATAGCATCGGCAAGGATGGAGGGTCGTCTGAATCCGCCGCTTTTCAACTCGCCTGCACCCAAATAAAGCCCGTCGCCGACATTCATTTCCAAAGCGATTTCCGCCAACACGCCTTCATTGACCAAGCTTGCGCGCAAACGCGACAACTCACCTTCGGTCAGCTTGGGGAACGCATCAAACAACATTTTGGCGACGGTGTAGTTCAAAATCGAATCGCCGACGAACTCGAAACGCTCGTTGTTTTTCGCATGGTAGCTGCGGTGGGTCAGCGCCTGCTGCAAAAGCGCGGTATCTTTGAAATGGTAACCCAGTTTATTCTGAATGGCGGCATGCGCCTGCTGTTTTAACACATCTGTTTTCATGAGGACGTTTGTCTTTCTTCTTGCTTCGGCGTATCGGGCGGGAGGCGGCAAAAATCCGGCTTCCCAAACCAACCCGAATGCGTTTCGGCACTTCATGCAAATACGGAAACACTTTAGGGCTGCAACAGTCGTCTGAAACACAGTTCAGCCCGTTTCAGACGACCAGCATTGTACCATCAAACCATAAGCGGCAAATATAAAGATACACGGTGCAGAGGCTGCCCTAATCATGATAAAATCCGCACAATTTTTACGGCATGCACACACCGCAATGAATAAATTTGCCCAAGCCCTCTCAGCCGCACTCGACCGCTGCATCGTGACCAATACGGTAGCCAAACAAGGCGAACCCGTCGGCTTCCTCTACCGCGAAGCCCCCGTTTTCGAAAACGACAGCGGCTGGCGCTTCTTCAGCGGCGACGAAACCGACGAATACACCGACGATCCCGACAATTTCAGCGTCGTCAGCCTTTCCGAAATCACCCAGTCCAATCCCGCCATCGCCGCGCTGATAACCCAACCCGAAGGCAGCGCATGGGAAATCGGCGAAGACGGCGAGTTTCAAGCCGTTGCCGACTGGCAGCCGCAGGAATAAATCCCCGATATCGTTTTCAGAAAAGCCACACGTCGTCTGAAAACCCGTTTACCGCTCAAAATACAAGGAAACACCATGAACATCATCGCCCCGAACCTCGACGGCGCACACCTGCGCATCGGCATCGTACAAGCCCGCTTTACCAACGAAATCGGCAGCGAAATGCTCAAAGTCTGCTGCCGCACCCTGCAAGAATTGGGCGTAGCCGACAACAACATCACCATCGCCACCGTACCCGGCGCGCTCGAAGTGCCGCTCGTCCTGCAAAACATGGCAGCCTCCGAGCAATACGACGCGCTGATTGCCATCGGCGTCGTCATCCGCGGCGAAACCTACCACTTCGAACTCGTTTCCAACGAATCCGGTTCAGGCGTAACCCGTGTCGGACTCGACTACAATATCCCCATCGCCAACGCCATCCTGACCACCGAAAACGACGAACAAGCCGTCGCGCGCATTGAAGAAAAAGCCGCCGACGCCGCCAAAGTCGCCGTCGAGTGCGCCAACCTCGTCAACTATCTGATTGAAGAGCAGTTTGACGACGAAGAAGAATAAGCCCGAACGCGAAACCCATAGCTTTGCCGCATTCCGGTTTCGCACCATCTACCGGACAAACCGTTTTCAGACGACCCGTCATCCGACAGAGGTCGTCTGAAACATTCATTACCGCACCCACCGTGCCGCCAACGAAGGAATCCCCATGAAAACCCCACGCCGCCGCGCCCGCGAGTTAGCCGTACAAGCCCTCTACCAAGCCGGCATCAACAACACCGCCGCCCCCGAAATCGCCAAAAACATCCAAGACCAGCCCGACTTTGCCAAAGCAGACGAAGAGCTGTTCAACAAACTCTTCTTCGGCACGCACACCTACGCCGCCGAATACATCCAGCAAATCCGCCCCCTGCTCGACCGCGACGAAAAAGACCTCAGCCCCATCGAACGCGCCGTCCTGCTGATGGCATGCCACGAATTGAGCGCGATGCCCGAAACCCCCTACCCCGTCATCATCAACGAAGCCATCGAAGTGACCAAAACCTTCGGCGGCACCGACGGACACAAATTCGTCAACGGCATCCTCGACAAACTCGCCGCCCAACTGCGCCCGAACGACCCGAAACGCGGCAACGCGTAATTTAATATGAAAACTTCCCTCCAACTTCTAACCGCCACCGCTTTGATGTTGTCGACACAGGCCTTTGCCAAAACCCCGCCTCCCGGCGTTTACATGACCATGGATTTGCAGCTTGTCGGTATCCTGGCAAATGGCAGCTATTGCATGGCTGTGCAAAACGAGGTCAAAAACGGCCGCTGGCAAAAAACGCCAAACAGCCTAAAGCTGGACGACAACAAAACGGTCATCTCCGATGACGGCAGCGGCGGCTACGCCCTCAACGGCGAACCGGTCATGCTTATGAACGGCGGCAACACTGCCGGCATGTGTACCACCCTCAAGGAACACGCGGACAGAAAACGGCGTGCCCAACCGTAAACAGGAAGGAACCCATTTACCACTTTCACTCTTCCATGCAAAAGGTCGTCTGAAAACCCAAAATCGGTTTTCAGACGACCTTTCTCTTTGTCAGGATATTGTGTAAAGAATTTGTCAAAAAATAAGCGGTAATATAGTGGATTAAATTTAAATCAGGACAAGGCGACGAAGCCGCAGACAGTACAGATAGTACGGCAAGGCGAGGCAACGCCGTACTGGTTTAAAGTTAATCCACTATATCGTAATGAATGACGATTGCTTGAGTTAAATCTAGCCCGCACATTATCGGATTGTGTTAACCTTACGCTAGGCTTGATAATAGTTAACATTCTAGGGTTTTGGTTCCCTTGTTTATTAATTATCTCAAGCCAGGGTTCCCGCACCATCATCGCTTCATTTTTTTCTTCCATAAATGCTTCGGGATGCAGTTTGTCCCCCCGCAACAATAAGAACCCGAACATTCTCACTCTTGTATTTTAAGGATTAAACAATGAAATCGCTCAAAACGTTCCTTATTTGGGGCATTGTGGTTTTGGTCGGCGTAGCGTCCTTTACCACTTTGGCCATCAGTCGGGGCGAGCAGGTCAGCGCGGTATGGATGGTCACCGCCGCCGTATCGGTGTACTGCATCGCTTACCGTTTTTACAGTCTCTACATCGCCAAATATGTGATGCAGCTTGATCCGAACCGCCTGACGCCCGCCGAGCGGCACAATGACGGTTTGGACTATGTGCCGACACACAAAGGCGTATTGTTCGGACACCACTTTGCCGCGATTGCGGGCGCAGGCCCCTTGGTCGGTCCCGTACTGGCTGCGCAAATGGGTTATCTGCCGGGTACGCTGTGGATTATCTTCGGCGTAGTGTTTGCCGGCGCGGTACAAGACATGATGGTCTTGTTCGTCTCCATGCGCCGCGACGGTAAGTCTTTGGGCGATATCGTAAAACAAGAACTCGGCACCGTCCCGGGCGTGATCGCGTCCATCGGTATTTTGATGATTATGGTCATCATCATGGCGGTGTTGGCGCTGATTGTGGTGAAAGCACTGGTTCACAGCCCTTGGGGTACGTTTACGATTGCTGCCACCATGCCGATTGCGCTGTTTATGGGTATTTACACCCGCTATATCCGTCCGGGCAAAATCGGCGAGATTTCCATCGTCGGCTTTATCCTGCTGATGCTGGCGGTGATTTACGGCGACAATGTGGCACACAGCTCCATCGGTCATTGGTTTGACCTTGACGGCATCCAGCTCACTTGGGCGATTATGATTTACGGCTTCGTAGCATCAGTATTGCCGGTATGGCTGCTGCTGACTCCGCGCGACTATCTCTCTACCTTCCTGAAAATCGGTACGATTGTCGCACTCGCCATCGGTATCCTCATCGTCAGCCCTGCGCTGCAAATGCCTGCCGTAACCCACTTTATCGACGGTTCCGGCCCGGTATTCTCAGGCGCATTGTTCCCGTTCCTCTTCATTACCATTGCTTGTGGTGCGGTTTCAGGCTTCCACGCGCTGATTTCTTCCGGTACTACGCCGAAAATGCTGGAAAACGAAACCCACGTCCGCATGATCGGTTACGGCGGTATGTTGATGGAAAGTTTCGTGGCCATTATGGCGCTTGCCGCTGCCGCATCGCTTGATCCAGGCGTGTACTTCGCCATGAACAGCCCTGCCGCCCTGATCGGTACAGATGCCAATACTGCCGCCGAAGTGATTACCACCAAGCTGCAATTCCCTGTCGATGCCGCAACCCTGTTGCACACCGCTAAGGAAGTGGGCGAAAACACCATCCTGTCCCGTGCAGGCGGTGCGCCAACCCTCGCAGTCGGTATGGCACACATCATGAGCCGCCTGATTCCGGGCGAAGCCATGATGGCATTCTGGTATCACTTTGCCCTGTTGTTTGAAGCCTTGTTCATCCTGACCGCCGTCGATGCAGGTACCCGCGTCGCACGTTTCATGATTCAAGACTTGGGCAGTATCTTCTACAAACCCTTCGGCAACACCGACTCCATCCCCGCCAACCTGATTGCAACCTTCTTCGCCGTGGCATTGTGGGGCTACTTCCTCTACACCGGCGTGACCGACCCGTTGGGCGGCATCAACTCGCTCTGGCCTTTGTTCGGCATCGCCAACCAAATGCTGGCAGGCGTAGCCTTGATTATGTGTGCCGTTGTGCTGATTAAGATGAAACGCGACCGTTATGTCTGGGTGGCACTCGTTCCTGCTGTCGGCGTACTGTTTGTAACCTGCTACGCCGGTCTGCAAAAACTGTTCCACAGCGATCCGCGTGTCAGCTTCCTTGCCCATGCCGGCAAATACAGCGACGCATTGGCTAAAAACGAAGTCCTCGCGCCCGCTAAAGACATCGGCGAAATGTCGCAAATCATCTTTAACGACCAAATCAATGCCGGTCTGACCGCATTGTTCCTCTCCGTCGTCGTCGTCGTTGCCATCTACGGCGTGCGTACCGCCATGAAAGCACGCAAAGTCGGCTGGCCGACCGCCAAAGAAATCCCAGCGGTGTACCGCGACGGCAAACAACCGGAGGCACAAGGTGAAGCGTAAACTCGCCGCTTGGTGGAAAACCGCCAAACTTACCGCCAATCTCATGGCAGGCGTGCCCGATTATGAAAACTACGTTGCCCAACAGCGCAAACATAATCCCAACGCCCCCGTCATGACCGAGCTGCAATTTCAAGACTACTGCCGCAAACGCCGCTGCGGTGCAAACGGCGGAAGATGTTGTTAATCGCTTGAACGGTTGAAAAAAGGTCGTCTGAAAGTTTTCAGACGACCTTTTTATATTACAATATTGGCATTTTTAAAATCGGCATAGGCAAATATAGTGGACTAAATTTAAATCAGGACAAGGCGACGAAGCCGCAGACAGTACAGATAGTACGGAACCGATTCACTTGGTGCTTCAGCACCTTAGAGAATCGTTCTCTTTGAGCTAAGGCGAGGCAACGCCGTACTGGTTTAAAGTTAATCCACTATACCAACAGTTGATCCAATTTCCGCCAAAGCGCAACCCGGCAGCGTCGCAGTTTGAGTTCAACAGGAAACTGCCCTATCTTGCGCAAAGCTGATTTGAATCTACCCGATTCCAACCCATCCATTACATTTTTACCACCTACTTAAGGACAAGACATGAAGAAAAGCATCATTGCGACATTAGTCGGCATCGCCGCACTGGGAGGAGCAACCGTTGGCGGCGGCATTTATGCCGACAACAAATTGAAACAGGAATACTATTTCCAAAACAATCCCGATGCCGACAAACGCCTGAAAATCACTTTGGATAAATTCGACATGGGCCTCACTTCGGGTAAAGCTTCATGGAGGGGCGACATCACGCCCGACTTGTGCCATCAGGACACAAAATTCTCAATACGCGGCGAGGATATCATCACCCGCGGTCTGAACGGCTACACCATCCAAACCAAACTCTATCTGATTGGAGATGACAATAAAGAAATATTCCGGTTGGACGGCAATACCGTGCTTTCTTGGGGTGGCGAATTAGAGGGCAAACTGACCGCACCGGCAGGCTCATTAAACATCGATTCCGACGAAGTCAAATGGGAAACGGCGACTTTGGCTGTCAAAGGCCACAAAGCCGACCATCAGTACCATCTCGATAATTTCAATTTCGAATGGCCCGGCATGACTGCCTCACACCCTGACAAACCTGATAGCCCGGGATACCAATTTAGCTTGAAAAACGTTAAATATCAGGCCGATATGGAAAAAGGTGACACCACTGCATTGCGCAACGGCACATCCCTCTTCACCCTAGACTCTGCCGCATTCAAAATGGGCAACCAAACCTTTGATTTCGCTGTCGACAAAATCAAAGCAGGAAGCAAACAGTCTGCAAAAGACAACAAATACGCTATGGAAGGACAAAGCGAAGTCGAAAACTTCCGCATCAACAACATCAAATTCGACCGCATACATTACAACTTCAACCTCCGCGATATCAATGGCGAAGGTATCGACCGCATCAATAAATTCTTCGACCGTCAAGGTAAAGAGTGCGTCGATATGAACAGTCCCGACACACAAAAAGAACTGATGGAAGCCGTAAAAACCTTTTTAAAAACCGGCATCAAATTCGACTCAAAAGGCAATCAAATCTACTTGAACAACAGCGCAGTCAAAGCCGACGCAGACGCCTCCATTCCGCCTATCGAATATAAAAACGACGAGCAGCTTCAACAAGACCTCCTCAGTAAGCTGAAATACAACGTCAACGCGGAGGTCGATAAAAACTTCATCAGAGAAGTGCTCAAACTGGCTTCTCAATACGATCCCAATATCAAAGAAAGCGATTTGGACAACGTCGTCAAAGAAATGGCAACCGCGCTCAATGCCGAAGTCACCGAAGACAAGCTGATTATCAAACGCAGCCAATAATCCGCCGGCAAACCTGTTGGAAAATATAGCGGATTAAATTTAAATCAGGACAAGGCGACGAAGCCGCAGACAGTACAGATAGTACGGAACCGATTCACTTGGTGCTTCAGCACCTTAGAGAATCGTTCTCTTTGAGCTAAGGCGAGGCAACTCCGTACTGGTTTAAAGTTAATCCACTATACCGACAGGTTTCGCATTTACCCATAGCAAAAGGTCGTCTGAAAATTTCAGGCGACCTTTTTGGTTTCACGGAGATAGGCATCGCAAACCCGCCATCCCCTAACAATTCACGCAGTCATTAACGCTGATTGCAAGAAGTGTCTACTTTGTTGCCATAAGGATCAACGAAGCTGAAGAAGGCTTGGCTGCCTTTTTGATGCCATTCTGCACCTTTACCGAACAGACCGCGGTTGGAAACATAACGCTCGCCGGAACCGGAAACCGCAGAAGACAAGACAGCGCGTTTGTCATCCAGGCTCAACTCGACGCGGTTGGTGTCCAGATTGCGTACAGTCACAGACAAACCGTTTTCACACTCAAAAGATTGGGGCGAACGGCGGTCGCTAGACTGACCACGATCATCATAGTTGCGATCTCCATGGTCATGACGGTGCTCGTGGCGAGGAGCATCATTATCATCATAATCAGGGGCAGCACAAGCGCCCAAGGACAAAACAGCCGCTACGGCCAATACAGCTTTAAGTTTCATATTAATACTCCTGAAAAATGTGGAACTGCATAACAGTCGTTCCATGTTATAAACATCTTTATAGTCTAGCAAGGGAGCTTACCCTAATTTACCTGCACGCCCCGAATGTAGCTTTTTCCAAAGCTCCGTAGTTTTTTCGCAAACATTAAAACTTCCCTCAACCATTGCTTCACACTTACCCGCCCGTCCGAGGTCGTCTGAAAACAAAAAAAACCGCCCACGAAAATCATCGCGAGCGGCAATCCATTGAGAGCATTACAAAATATGAAAACATTACCGCTGACGGGCTTTAAAACGGGGATTGCTTTTACAGATGACGTAAACTTTACCTTTGCGTCGAACGATTTGACAATCGCGATGGCGCTTTTTCGCTGTTTTCAATGAAGACAAAACCTGCATTATTTATCCTTTCTAAAAGACGAAATCATAGATTGGAACCTTTGGTTGAACTTGCTGGCGCGGCCTTCGATATTCACATTGCGCTGTTTGCCCGTATAGACGGGATGCGAGGCAGAAGACGTATCCAAAGAAAATAAGGGATATTCTTTACCATCGTTCCAAACCATCGTTTTGCCGTGCGTATCCGCACAAGAACGGATCAGCCAGCCTTCATTGGCACCACTGTCGTAAAAAAGCACAGTACGGTAATTTTCAGGGTGGATATTCGCTTTCATCATTCCTCCAATAAATGTTATGGTATAACATTATACATCATAAACTTTAAAACACAACCCCGAAAAAAGGTCGTCTGAAAACGCAGACCATATTCAGACGACCTTCACATTGCTACAATACGGGCTTCCACTCCAATCCAAAGGCACATCATGCCGCTTTTCCACGTCGAACCCTCCCTGTCTTACACTCAGCAAAACCGTGTAGGCGTCCTCCTCCTCAATCTCGGCACGCCCGATGCCCCGACCGCCGCCGCCGTCAAACCATATCTTCGAGAATTTCTATCGGACCAACGCGTCGTCGAACTGCCCAAACTACTTTGGCAGCCGATTTTGCATGGCTTGGTGCTGACACTGCGTCCCAAGAAAAGCGCACATGCTTACGCCAAAATCTGGTTTGAACAAGGCTCTCCGCTTGCCGTCTATACCCAACGCCAAGCAGACGCCCTCGCCAAAGCCATGCCCGACACCATCGTCCGCCATGCCATGACCTATGGCAACCCGGGCATCGAAACCGTCCTTGCCGAAATGAAATCCCAAGGCGTAGGCAAATTGCTGATTGTCCCTTTATATCCGCAATACGCCGCCTCCAGCACCGGCGCGGCATTAGACAAAGTGTTCCAACAACTGCTGAAGCAGCGCAATCAAATGAGCCTGCGTACCGTTTCGCGTTTTTACGACGACGCAGCCTATATTGATGCCATGAAACAACACATTGAAGCATATTGGAAAGAACACGGACGCGGCGAGAAACTCATGCTCAGCTTTCACGGCATTCCGCAAAAAAATTACGACGACGGCGACCCTTATCCCGACGAATGCCGACATACCGCGAAACTTCTTGCCCAAGCGCTCAACCTAAACGAGCAAGAATACATCGTTTCCTTCCAAAGCCAATTTGGCAAAGCAAAATGGGTGACGCCCAGCACACAAGCCCTGTTTGACCAACTGCCCAAACAAGGCGTCAGCAAATTAGATGTATTCTGTCCGGGCTTTATGGCGGATTGTCTGGAAACCATGGAAGAGATTGCCATCATGGGGCGCGAACAATTTCACGCAGCCGGAGGCAAAGAATACCGCTACATCCCCTGCTTGAACGACCACCCCGCATGGATTCTCGCCCTGACCGAACTGGTCAAAAACAACCTGCAAGGCTGGCAATAACCAGATACATCATGTTTCCGATGAAAGCGTTACATTTGATTTAAGTCTAAGGTCGTCTGAAAAATCTGTTTTCAGACGACCTTTATTGTATTATCGATAAACAGACCACACCGATAAAAAGGACACATCATGACCACAACAAAAAAAATATTGGCGGCTGCAATTTTTACCCTGTCCGTCCACAGCACCTTTGCCGCCGATGCTGCCCAAATGACGCAAGGCCAAAAAATTTATGAAAGCAACTGCGCCGCCTGCCACGGTAAAAAAGGGGAAGGCAGGGGAACCATGTTTCCCCCTCTTTACCAATCGGACTATATTATGAAAAAACCGCAGGTATTGCTGCAAAGCATGACCAAAGGCATCAACGGCCCCATCAAAGTCAACGGTAAACCTTACAACGGCTTTATGCCCGCGACCGCCATCAACGACGCCGATCTCGCTGCCGTTGCCACCTATATCATGAATGCGTTTAACAACGGCGGCGGCACCATTACCGAAAAAGACGCCAAACAGGCCAAAGCGAAAAAATAAGGCATCCATACACCAAAAAGGTCGTCTGAAACCGAGATTTCGGGTTTCAGACGACCTTTTTCCTTCTACTGAACTGTTTATTTTTTAAACCGCTTCCGCTTCTTCCGCGAGGAAACCGCGCAGTTTTTGCATGGCTTTGGCTTCGATTTGACGGATACGCTCGGCAGACACGCCGTATTCGGCTGCCAGCTCGTGCAAAGTCAATCCGCCATCGTCTTGCAGCCAGCGGCTTTCTACGATGCGGCGACTGCGGTCGTCCAATTGCGCCAACGCGTTTTGCAGACCTTCGGTTTGCAGGGCGTAGTGGGCTTGTTTGGACAGTTGGCGGCTGGGTTCGGCATCGTGGTCGGCAAGCCAGTCGATGGGGGCGAAGCTGTCTTCGTCATCGTTGTTGTCCGCCATGATGGCGATGTCGTGTCCGGTCATGCGTTGTTCCATTTCCATGACTTCGGACAATTTGACGCCCAAATCGTCGGCGATGTCTTGCGCTTCTTTCGGAGACAAGGCATTCAGGTTTTTACGCATGCTGCGCAGATTGAAGAACAGTTTGCGTTGCGGTTTGGTGGTCGCTACGCGTACCAGTCGCCAGTTGCGCAGGATAAATTCGTGGATTTCTGCCTTAATCCAGTGTACGGCGAATGAAAACAGGCGCGCACCACGGCTGGGCTCGTAGCGTTTGACCGCTTTCATCAGTCCGATGTTGCCTTCTTGGATAAGGTCGGCTTGGTTCAGGCCATAGCCGTCGTAGCCTCGTGCGATGGATACGACGACGCGCAAATGGGAAAGAATGAGTTGTTTGGCGGCGTTAAGGTCGCCTTTTTGCTGACGCTCCGCGAGTTGGCTTTCTTCTTCGGGCGTCAACATGGGAATGCTGTTGACGGTATGAATGTATTGCTCAAGGCTGCCGTTGCCGCTGTGGATAACGGGTAATGCAAAGGCGTTATTCATGAGAGTTGCTTTCCTTTATATGATGTAGAGACTATTGTTTACTTGTTGTTTGCCGTGCAGTATATCACTGCCTGTTGCCCTATCGTATGCTGTCAAATGCCTTTTTCTGTAAAAGACTGTTTGATAGGTGGATTTTTTTGCTTTTTGAAATTCGATTGATTTTGAAAATTTGACTGTTTTACTGGGAATAAGTTCAGTATATTACAAACATTCTTGTATGTAAATATTAAAGTTCAAGAAAAACGGTCTGGTAAAAAGACCGCTTTTTCAAACTCAATCTGCTTTTTTCCTGATTAAAAACAGTGCGATGGCAATGATTGACAATACCCCGATCAGCCACAGCGAACCGCCCGCCTTCATATAAGGAGTTTCGCCGACATAGCCTTTGATATGCCCTTCCAAGACGGCATCGGTATTGGGTTCGCTCTCGGCGATGATGCTGCCTTTGGGAGAAATAATGGCGGTTGCGCCGGTATTGGTGGCACGGACCATATAGCGTCCAAGCTCCATCGCGCGGGCTTGGGATTGCTGGAGCTGTTGGTACATGGCGTTGGAATCGCCGTACCACGCCATATTGCTGACGTTGGCAAGCAGCGTAGCATTTTTGGCGGTAGCAATGAGTTCGTCGCCAAAGCCGTCTTCATAGCAAATGTTGAAGGCGACTTTTTGATCTTTCATCGTCAAGGGAGCCTGTCCCGCTCCGCCGCGACGGAAATCGGCAAGCGGCATATTCATCATTTTGTACAACGGTTCGGTCAAAAAGGGCAACGGTTTGTATTCGCCAAAGGGAACCAGATGATTTTTGGCGTAATACGGGAGGTCGTCTGAAATATCATCGTAGTCGCTCAAATTGATTACGGCGTTTTCGTATCCGCTGCCGTCGGCTGTGTATTGACCGATACCGACGGCCAATGCGCTGCCGTTCGTGCGCGCCTGCTCGGCAAACTGGGTCAGGATGTTTTCCGGCAAATCCTGACGCATCACGGGCAATGCGGTTTCCGGCAGGATAACGATGTCGGCGGATGTTTTGCTGATTTGACCGTAGTATTTCTGAATGGTGGGGACGACTTGTTCTTCATTCCATTTCAGACTCTGCTCGATATTGCCCTGCACGAGCGCGACGGTACTGGTGCTGCCGTCGGGTTTGGTAAAGTCGGTTTGCTGGGCGACATAGCCGACGGTACACAGCATGACAATCATGCACATCGGCAGCAGGCGCTGTTTCAGACGACCCGTATTGTCAATCAGCAACACCAGCCATGCGCTGACAAATGCCGTCGCCAGCGTTACCAGATGAATACCGCCCAAAGGCGCAAAGCCGGCAAGCGGGCTTTCTTTGACGATTTGGGAATAGCCGATTGCCCCCCAGCCGAAGCCGGTCAACAGGCGTTCGCGGGCAAATTCCGCCAGCGTCCACAAAATCGGCAAAACGATGCCGACCTTAACCCAACGTGGCAGATGAAACTTCTTCCATAACCAAAAACAGGCGGCAGGGTACAGCGCGAGAAACGCCGGCAGCAGGAAAGTCAGCGGAACCGCGTATAAATTAGGCAGGCCGGAAACATCGTGCAGCGCGGTATGTATCCAATAAAACTGCGCCGTATAAGCAACCAGCCCAAACAGATAGGCGGTAGAAACAGCAAAGCGCGGACGCAGTTCAATCAGTCGGATCAATGCGCCAAACAGCAAAGGCATCAACCAAAAATGGTAATAAGGTGCGAAAGTCAACGGCGTGGCGGCGGCAATCAGGATCACCAGCGGCCAGTACAGCACAGGATGCTGCCAATATTGTTCGAGTTTGCGGAAAATGTTCATTGCAGAGAAAAGAAAATAAGAGGTCGTCTGAAAATACAGCTTCAACAAAGTTAAACCATTTTCAGACGACGTATCGATTGTTTAGTGTTTTTGAAACAGCTTCATCAATGGCAGAGCAACAGCGCAGGCGACGGCGCCGGCAATCAGCCCGACGGCGAGGTTGGCGACATGCTCCATCAAACCGCTGTCCCAATGTTGCGCGTGTAAGAAATCATGCAAAAAGCCCAAGTTGTGGGTAATCAGACCGCCGCCGACGAGGAACATGGCAAGCGTGCCCACCACGCTCAAACCGCGCATGAACCAAGGCATAAAGGCAATCAAGCCCCGTCCGACCGTTTGGATGCCCGTGCTTTTTTGACGCATCAGCAGCATGCCGAAGTCGTCGAGTTTGACGATAACGCCGACCAAACCGTACACAAAAGCGGTCATACCGATGCCGATTGCCGTCATCACCAGCGAACGGGTCATCAGATCGTATTTTTCAACCACGCCCAAAGCAATAATAATGATCTCGGCAGACAGGATGAAATCCGTACGAATCGCGCCTTTAATCTTGGTTTTTTCGTCCAGCGTTTCGGCGGCAGCCTCCTCGTCTTCATGCGCTTCGTGGCGGTGTAGAAATTTATGCAGCAGCTTTTCCACGCCCTCGAAACACAAATAAATCCCGCCTATCATCAATAAAGGCGTAATCAGCTTCGGCAAAAAGGCAGACAGCAGCAAAGCCAGCGGCACCAAAATCAGCTTGTTCACCAAAGAACCTTTCGCCACCGCCCAAATAATCGGCAGCTCGCGTTCCGCCGACACGCCCGTAACCTGATTCGCATTGAGCGCCAAATCATCGCCGACCACGCCCGCCGTTTTCTTCGCGGCCATTTTGGTCATCAGGGCAACGTCGTCCAAGACAGCGGTAATATCGTCCAAAAGGGTGAAAAGCGAGGCAAATGCCATGATATATTTCCGAAAAGGGTCAGATTGAAGAAGCCGGCTATTATAACCGAGAAAGTATGACACCGAAGGCTTTCAGACGACCTTTAATGGAAATTAACGGAATTTGGCGCGGCTTAATTAAAAACCTTCCGCAGCGGCATAAAATATGTGTATTCCCAAGATTTTAAATCTAACAACAAGCCCTCCGCCCCACTCAAAAAGGTCGTCTGAAAACCGCCATCCCCCTTTTCAGACGACCCTGCCCTTTTTGCCATTATGCCGTTTTAGTTCGATAATATATAGTGGATTAAATTTAAATCAGGACAAGGCGACGAAGCCGCAGACAGTACAGATAGTACGGAACCGATTCACTTGGTGCTTCAGCACCTTAGAGAATCGTTCTCTTTGAGCTAAGGCGAGGCAACGCCGTACTGGTTTAAAGTTAATCCACTATATAAACGCTAACAAACAACAGAGGCTTTACCATGCAACAAAAAGTCCGTTTCCAAATCGAAGGCATGACCTGTCAGGCATGTGCTTCGCGCATTGAAAAAGTGTTGAACAAAAAAGATTTTGTCGAATCGGCTGGAGTGAACTTCGCCAGCGAAGAGGCGCAGGTGGTGTTTGACGACAGCCAAACCTCCGCCGCCGACATTGCGAAAATCATCGAGAAAACCGGTTACGGCGCGAAGGAGAAGATGGAGGACGCGCTGCCGCAACCCGAAGAAACCGCGCATGTAAGCTGGCGACTGTGGCTTTTGCTGGCAATCAATATTCCGTTCCTTATCGGCATGGCAGGCATGATGATTGGTCGGCACGATTGGATGATTCCGCCGTTGTGGCAGTTTGCGCTGGCGAGCGTGGTACAGCTTTGGCTGGCGGTGCCGTTTTACAAAAGCGCGTGGGCGAGCATTAAAGGCGGGCTGGCGAACATGGACGTGCTCGTTACCATCGGCACGGTGTCGATTTACCTGTATTCTGTCTATATGCTGTTTTTCAGCCCGCACGCGGCACACGGCATGGCGCATGTGTATTTTGAAGCGGGCGTGATGGTGATTGGTTTTGTGTCGCTGGGTAAGTTTTTGGAACACCGCACCAAAAAATCCAGTCTGAACAGCTTGGGCTTGCTGCTGAAACTTACGCCGACCCAAGTCAACGTGCAACGCGATGGCGAATGGAAACAACTGTCCATTGACCAAGTGCAAATCGGCGACCTAATCCGAGCCAACCACGGCGAACGCATTGCCGCCGACGGCATTATCGAAAGCGGCAGCGGCTGGGCGGACGAGAGCCACCTCACCGGCGAATCCAATCCCGAAGAGAAAAAGGCGGGCGGCAAAGTGTTGGCGGGCGCGCTGATGACCGAAGGCAGCGTGGTGTATCGCGCCACGCAGCTCGGCAGCCAAACCCTGCTCGGCGACATGATGAATGCGCTCTCCGAAGCGCAAGGCAGCAAGGCGCCGATTGCGCGCGTGGCGGACAAGGCGGCGGCGGTATTCGTGCCTGCCGTCGTGGGCATTGCGTTGTTGACTTTTATCGCCACTTGGCTGGTGAAAGGCGATTGGACGGTTGCGCTGATGCACGCCGTTGCCGTTTTGGTGATTGCCTGCCCGTGTGCGCTTGGTCTGGCGACGCCCGCCGCGATTATGGTCGGCATGGGCAAGGCGGTGAAACACGGCATTTGGTTTAAAGACGCGGCGGCGATGGAGGAAGCAGCCCACGTCGATGCCGTCGTGTTGGACAAAACCGGCACGCTGACCGAAGGCAGGCCGCAGGTTGCCGCCGTTTATTGCGTTCCCGACAGCGGCTTTGACGAAGACGATTTGTACCGCATTGCCGCCGCCGTCGAACAAAACGCCGCCCACCCGCTCGCCCGCGCCATCGTCTCCGCCGCCCAAGTGCGCGGTTTGGACATTCCCGCCGCACAAAACGCGCAAACCGTCGTCGGCGCAGGCATTACCGCCGAAGTCGAAGGCGCGGGATTGGTGAAAGCGGGCAAAGCCGAATTTGCCGAACTGACCTTGCCCGAGTTTTCAGACGACGTCTGGCGCATCGCAAGCATCGTCGCCGTTTCTGCCAACGGCAAACCCATCGGCGCATTCGCACTCGCCGATGCGTTGAAAGCCGATACTGCCGAAGCCATAGGTCGCCTGAAAAAACACGGCATTGACGTTTACATCATGAGCGGCGACAACCAAGGCACGGTCGAATACGTCGCCAAACAACTGGGCATCGCGCACGCCTTCGGCAACATGAGTCCGCGCGACAAAGCCGCCGAAGTGCAGAAACTCAAAGCCGCCGGCAAAACCGTGGCGATGGTCGGCGACGGCATCAACGATGCACCCGCACTCGCCGCCGCCAACGTCAGCTTCGCCATGAAAGGCGGTGCGGACGTTGCCGAACACACCGCATCCGCCACGCTGATGCAGCATTCGGTCAACCAGCTCGCCGATGCCCTGCTGGTATCGCAGGCAACTTTGAAAAACATCAAACAAAACCTGTTTTTCGCCTTCTTCTACAACATATTAGGCATCCCGCTCGCCGCACTCGGCTTCTTAAACCCCGTCATCGCAGGCGCGGCAATGGCGGCAAGCTCGGTGTCGGTGTTGGGCAATGCGTTGAGGCTGAAACGGGTGAAGATTGAGTAATATGGGAAAGGTCGTCTGAAACAAGGTTTTCTCTTTCAGTTGCCTATTTCAGACGACCCATCATCCGGTAAACGATATAAAGAGCCAAGTTTTCAAACTTGGCTTTGTAACATATCCCACCCTGGCCGCCGCTCAACGCAACGATTTTCCGCGTTCGGGGTTTGCTATAAAATCATTACCATCGCAATGCCCTTCCCCGCCTTGCCCCGTTATCCAAAAATCAAGGAGAAAACATGAAAACCGCTATTGTCGATTACGGCATGGGCAACCTGCATTCCGTCCTCAAATCCGTACAGGCCGCGCAAGCCTTGTCCGGCAAAGCTGCTGAAATTTATCTGACCGACCGCCCCGAAGACATCTTCGCTGCCGACAAAATCATTTTCCCCGGTCAGGGCGCGATGCCCGACTGTATGGCGGCGCTGCGGCAAAGCGGTTTGGGCGAGGCAGTGGAAGACGGATTGAAAAACAAACCGTTTTTCGGCATCTGCGTCGGCGCGCAATTATTGTTCGAACACAGCGAAGAAGGTGATACTGCCGGACTGGGCTGGTTTAAAGGCAGGGTCAAACGCTTCGCCGCCAATCAAACCGATGGACACGGAGGTCGTCTGAAAGTGCCACACATGGGCTGGAATACAGTACGCCAAACCCGCCCGCACCCGCTGTTTAAAGACATCGGGCAAGAAACGCGCTTTTACTTCGTCCACAGCTACTACTTCACCCCCGAAGACGCCGAAACCGTCCTTGCTACCAGCGAATATCCAAACGAATTTGCCTGCATCGTCGGCAAAGACAATGTGTTCGCCACCCAGTTCCACACGGAAAAAAGCCACAACGCGGGACTGTTGCTGTTGCGTAACTTCTTGGATTGGCAGCCCTAGCAGTCTGTTTATAGCAGAAGGTCGTCTGAAATTTTTCAGACGACCTTTCGTATCACAAACTCAGATTCAGTTAAAAACCAACACTTCTTTTCTATTCACAAAAAATCGTCGGAATACCAAACTTGATTTCAGACGACCTTATGCATCGCTTGCCTGACATTTCAATCGTATAGTGGATTAACTTTAAACCAGTACGGCGTTACCTCGCCTTGCCGTACTATCTGTACTGTCTGCGGCTTCGTCGCCTTGTCCTGATTTAAATTTAATCCACTATAAAAAACTGCTTTCAGACATAAAGATAATGTTTTGAAAATCAAAACGCGTCAGTCATCGAAGGATGATTTTGCCGCGTTACCGTTCAAGCTTAGAGGTACACAATCTCGCCGCTGCGCCCTTTGCTTTCCTGACTTGCCCACCACACAAACTGCGGCAATACGTCGGTATAGTTTTTACGTTCGCTTTTCGACTCGCCCGGATGGGACTTGATGCGCTGCGGCGAGTTAATCGGACCCGGAATCAGAACATTGGCGCGCAGGTTGTCAAAACGTTCCCACTCGTCGGCAGCGACTTTGCACAAATAATTCAACGCGGCTTTAGACGCACCGAACCCGCCCCAATAAGCCTTGGGATCTTCGCCATGACTCTCTCCGACAAAAATCACGGAAGCATCGGAAGAAGCTTTGAGCAAAGGCAGCATTGCGCGTGTCAAACCCATCGGCGCGACGGTGTTGATCCGGTATTGGTTGACCCATTCGGATACGGTCTGGAAATCCAAAGGAGAAAGCGCATAGAAATAGCTGGCGCAATGCACGATACCGTCCAAGCGTCCGCCGGTCGCCTCGGAAATGGTTGCGGCAAATTGGTCAAACTCTTTTTCTTCCGCGCTCATTAAGTCGAAGCAGATGGCAAAGGGTTCGGGATAGCCGGCATCGACAATGGCATCATAAACTTTTTCCAACTTCTTTTGATGACGCGCCACCAAAATGACGGTCGCGCCAGCCGCCGCATAAGCCTTGGCAACCTGCTCGCCCAAACCTTGGGACGCGCCGGTTACCATGATGATTTTATCGGATAAAGTTGACATGATTTCTCCATTTTTAGATTTATAGTGGATTCACTTTAAACCAATACGGCGTTGCCTCACCTTAGCTCAAAGAGAACGATTCTCTAAGGTGCTGAAGCACCAAGTGAATCGGTTCCGTACTATCTGTACTGTCTGCGGCTTCGTCGCCTTGTCCTGATTTAAATTTAATCCACTATATCAATAAATTATCGAAAATCTGAAAGAAGGCCGTGACAGGGCGGACATATAAAAAATCGATTTTAAAACCATTTGGTTTATTGCCTGCTCACCCACTCTTTCTATTGAAATAGAAACGATGAACAGGCAATCGTTCAGCCGATATTCTTAATATTGTGAAACCTATTATTTCAGACGACCCTGCCAATCGGCGCTAGTCAATCGGAAGATTGATTTACGCTTCGCCGCCTTCAGTATCCGATACGGCGTTCTCGGCTTCATTGCCTTCCGGATTTTCCACTTCGGGATTTTCATCTTCCGCTTCTTCGGCGACACGTTCCAGCGATACCAAGGTTTCGCCTTCGTCCAGATTAATCAGGCGCACGCCTGCCGCGGCGCGGCCGGTTTCACGGATTTGTTCGACTTTGGTGCGGATGAGGACGCCGCCGCTGGTAATCAGCATCAGGTCGTCGGTTTCGCCGACTAGGGTTGCGGCGACCAAATCACCGTTGCGCTCGCCGGTATTGATGGCGATATTGCCTTGTCCGCCCTTGTTTTTACGGCTGTAATCGGCAATCGGGGTACGTTTGCCGTAGCCGTTGGCGGTAGCGGTCAGCACTTGCAAATCGCTTTGCGCGGCTTCGGGGGCAAAGGTAATCAGGCTGACGATTTTGCCGTCGGCAGGCAGGCGCATACCGCGTAGGCCGCCGCTGCCGCGACCGGACGGACGCACACCGTGTTTGCCGCTTGGCAGGGCATTTTCGTTGTCGGCGGTTTCGTCTTCGAGGTCGTCTGAAATCTCGGTTTCGATGTCGGCATCTTCCGCTTCGTCGTTACCGGATTTTTCCCAGTATTCGTTGAAGCGGATGGCTTTGCCCAAGTTGGAGAACAGCATGATGTCGTCCGAGCCGCTGGTTTGCGCGGCGCCGACGAGGTAGTCGCCTTCTTTGAGCGCGATGGCTTTGATGCCTTGGCTGCGGACGTTTTTAAAGGCGGAAAGCTGGACTTTTTTCACCATGCCTTGTGCGGTGGCGAAGAAGACGTATTGGTCTTCGGGGAACTCGCGCACGGCGAGGATGGCGCTGACTTTTTCGCCTTCTTCCAACTGGATAACGTTGTTAATCGGACGGCCGCGGCTGTTGCGTCCGCCTTCGGGCAGTTTGTAAACCTTAATCCAGTGGCACTTGCCGAGATTGGTGAAACACATCAAATAGTCATGCGTGTTCGCGACGAACAAGGTTTCGATGAAGTCTTCGTCTTTGGTGGCCGCAGCCTGCTTGCCGCGCCCACCGCGACGCTGCGCCTGATAGTCGGTGGTCGGCTGGGTTTTGATATAGCCGCCGTGGGTCAGGGTAACGACCATTTCTCGTTGCGGAATCAGGTCTTCATCGGCAATGTCGCCGCCGAACGGGTTGATTTCGCTGCGGCGTTCGTCGCCGAAATTGGTTTTGGTTTCTTCCAATTCTTCGCGGATGATTTGGGTGATGCGTTCCGGTTTCGCCAAAATGTCCAAAAAGTCGATGATTTTTGCCATGATGTTTTTGTAGTCGCCGACGATTTCTTCTTGGTCGAGGCCGGTCAGGTTGCGCAAGCTCATGCGCAGGATGGCGTCGGCCTGGATTTCGCTCAGATAATAGCCTTGCTCCTGTAAGCCAAGGTTGGCAGGCAGGCCTTCGGGGCGCGCCATGCGCAGGTCGAGGTCGGTACGGCTCAACATGTCTTCCACCAAGCCGCTGCGCCATGCGCGGGACAGCAGTTTTTCTTTGGCTTCAGGCGCGTCGGCGGATTCTTTAATCAACCGAATCATCTCGTCAATATTGGACAGGGCGACGGCTTTACCTTCGGCGATATGGCCTTCATGACGCGCTTTTTTCAGGCGGAACAGGGTGCGGCGGGTAACGACTTCGCGACGGTGGCGCAGGAATTCCGCCAAAATCTGTTTCAGGTTCAACAGGCGCGGCTGACCGTCAACCAAAGCAACCATGTTGATGCCGAAGCTGTCTTGAAGCTGGGTGAGTTTGTAGAGTTGGTTTAAAACGACTTCGGCGTTTTCATTTCGTTTCAATTCGATAACGACGCGCATACCGGATTTGTCGGATTCGTCGCGCAGGTCGGATACGCCTTCCAGCGTTTTTTCGCGCACCAATTCGCCGATTTTTTCCACCAGCTTGGCTTTGTTCACCTGATACGGAATTTCGTCGATGATGATGGCTTCGCGTTCGCCGTTTTTGCCTATGGGTTCGATATGGGTTTTACCGCGCATAACGACGCGGCCGCGGCCGGTTTTATAGCCTTCGCGCACGCCGCTCAAGCCGTAGATGGTTGCGCCGGTCGGGAAATCGGGGGCTTGGAGGATGTTGATTAATTCGTCGATTTCGGTTTCGGGTTCATCCAAAAGACGCAAACAGGCATTGATGGTGTCTGTGAGGTTGTGCGGCGGGATGTTGGTCGCCATACCGACGGCAATACCGGACGAGCCGTTGACCAACAGCGCGGGGAAGCGGGTCGGCAACACCAGCGGCTCGTGTTCGCTGCCGTCGTAGTTCGGACCGAAATTGACGGTTTCTTCTTCGATGTCCGCCAGCATTTCGTGGGCGATTTTCGCCATGCGGATTTCGGTATAACGCATGGCCGCGGCACCGTCGCCGTCAACCGAACCGAAGTTGCCCTGACCGTCGATTAAGACGTAGCGCATCGAAAAATCCTGCGCCATGCGCACGATGGTGTCGTAAACCGCGGAATCGCCGTGCGGATGGTATTTACCGATGACGTCGCCGACAATACGCGCCGATTTTTTGTAGGCGGCGTTCCAGTTGTTTTTCAGCTCGTGCATGGCGTAAAGCACGCGGCGGTGCACCGGCTTCAAACCGTCGCGCACATCGGGCAGCGCGCGGCCGACAATCACGCTCATGGCGTAATCGAGATAGCTTTTGCGCATTTCGTCTTCAAGGCTGACGGGCAGGGTTTCGAGTGCGAATTTATGGTCGTTGCGGATAGTTGCGTCGGTCATGGTTTTCTTTATTTCGTATGGCAAAAATAGATGGGAATTTTAGCATAAAACCGCGCTTTTCGGGCTTTTTGCATCCCTTTCGAATCGTATGGCGAATAAACTGATTTTTCGCCACAGCTGCGATGCTACACGTAGTATCTGCGGCTTGCTGCCTTCATGGGTTGTCTGCCATATCCTACCTGCCCATATAAAAAGGTCGTCTGAAAACCTAAACTATGGTTTTCAGACGACCTTTACTATTTTAAATAATCAGACCAAACACGCTTTACGGAGCGGTTTGCTCCAACTCAAGCGCGGCGGCAAGCAGCGACAGGCGAGCCATTACGCCGTAAACGTAGAGGCGGTTGTGTTCGTTGTCCACATCGCAATCTTTTTCAGAGCGCGGCATGCCGAGCGAGTCCCATTGTTCGAATACGCGTTTACAGGCTTCGGGGGCTTCTTGGGAGTTGTCGCCGCTGCCGGTGGGGATGCTATTGGACAGCGGGACGAATACCATGCCGCCGGCGTTGAGGTTTTCGTCCGCGCCGCGTCCTTCGTGTACGCGGAAGAAGCCGCCGATAACGAAACGGTCCATCATATAAACGACGGGTTCGCACACGGCGCCGTTCATGGTTTCATAGGTATAAATGCCTTCTTGGACAATCACTTCGCTGACTTCCAAGCCTTCTTTCACCTTCGCCATTTTGTTGCGGTTTTTGCGGTTCAGCCCGCGCACTTCGTCGGCGGATTTGACACTCATCACGCCCATGCCGTAAGTACCTGCGTCGGCTTTGACGATAACGAAAGGCTGGTCGGTAATGCCCAATTCGTCGTATTTGGCTTGAATTTTCGCCAGCACGCGTTCTACCGCTTCCGCCAACGCGTCTTCGCCTTCGCGCTCTTGGAAGTCCAACCCGCCGATTTTTTCGAAATACGGGTTAATCTGCCATTCGTCGATGTCAATCAGTTTGGCAAATTCGGCGGCGACTTGGTTGTATGCGCTGAAATGTTCTGTTTTACGGCGCGTCGTCCAACCGCCGTGCAGCGGAGGCAATACGGTTTGGCTAATGCCTTTGAGAATGTCGGGAACGCCCGCGGACAAGTCGTTGTTCAACAAGACGACGCAAGGCGAGAAACCGTCGGCAAGATGGACGCGCTCGCGGGTACGCAATAAAGGTTCCAGCAGGATTTTATCGCCCAACGCGGTTTCAAACTCGGTCAGCTCGGTAACTTCCGGATTCAGGCTGCCCAAACGGACTTCATACCCTGCCGAGCGCAAAATCTCGCTGAGTGCGTAAACGTTTTGCAGGTAGAACGTGTTGCGGGTATGGTTTTCGGGAATAATCAATACGGATTTTGCCGTTTCACAGGCGCGCTGTACTGCGTCTTGCGCCGCCACTGCCGCCAGCGGGATGAAATTCGGATTCAGGTTGTTGAAACCGCCGGGAAATAAGTTCATATCAATAGACGAAATTTTATAACCGGCATTGCGGATATCGACCGAACCGTAAAACGGCGGGCGGTGCGCGTTCCATTGCGAACGGAACCATGCTTCGATTTTGGCGTGGTTGCACAAGATTTTCGCTTCAAACGCCTGAAGTTGCGACAGATGTTCGGCAGCCATAACCGGTAATTTCATTCTCTATACCTCTGTTGTCGGATGTGGGATACGGATGGAAATGATAGTGCTTTTTTAGGCGGTACGACAAGCATTGTTTCAAATAAAATACCTCTTTTTGTCAACAATTCTACAATTTGTCCAATTTTTGAAAGTTATTTTTAGATTTTTACGGGAAAATGTAGAAATTAGACAAATTTCTATTGCACTACCCCTGTAAAAAGCCTAAAATCCGCCCATTAAAACAAACCATCTACCCCTATTATTAATAAGCAAAGATAACCCCATCATGAGCGCACAAACCCTCTACGACAAACTCTGGAACAGCCACGTCGTCCGCGAAGAAGAAGACGGCACTGTCCTGCTTTACATCGACCGTCATCTAGTGCACGAAGTCACCAGCCCGCAGGCATTTGAAGGTCTGAAAATGGCGGGACGCAAGCTGTGGCGTATCGACAGCGTCGTCTCCACCGCCGACCACAACACCCCGACCGGTGATTGGGACAAAGGCATCCAAGACCCGATTTCCAAGCTGCAAGTCGATACTTTGGACAAAAACATCAAAGAGTTCGGCGCACTCGCCTACTTCCCGTTCATGGATAAAGGTCAGGGCATCGTTCATGTTATGGGGCCGGAACAAGGCGCAACCCTGCCCGGCATGACCGTCGTCTGCGGCGACTCGCACACCTCTACCCACGGCGCATTCGGCGCGCTGGCACACGGTATCGGCACTTCCGAAGTCGAACACACCATGGCGACCCAGTGTATTACCGCGAAAAAATCCAAATCCATGCTGATTGCCGTTGAAGGTCGTCTGAAACCGGGCGTTACCGCCAAAGACGTCGCCCTCTACATCATCGGACAAATCGGCACGGCAGGCGGTACGGGCTACGCCATCGAGTTCGGCGGCGAAGCCATCCGCAGCCTCTCTATGGAAGGCCGCATGACCCTGTGCAACATGGCGATTGAAGCAGGTGCGCGCTCCGGCATGGTTGCCGTCGATCAAACCACCATCGACTATGTCAAAGACAAACCCTTCGCACCCAAAGGCGAAGCATGGGACAAAGCCGTCGAATACTGGCGCACGCTGGTTTCCGACGAAGGCGCGGTATTCGACAAAGAATACCGTTTCAAAGCCGAAGACATCGAACCGCAAGTAACATGGGGCACATCACCTGAAATGGTTTTGGACATCAGCGGCAAAGTACCGAATCCTGCCGAAGAAACCGATCCCGTCAAACGTAGCGGCATGGAACGCGCCCTCGAATACATGGGTTTGGAAGCCGGTACGCCGCTGAACGAAATCCCCGTCGACATCGTATTCATCGGCTCCTGCACCAACAGCCGCATCGAAGATTTGCGCGAAGCCGCCGCCGTTGCCAAAGGCCGTAAAAAAGCCGACAACGTACAGCGCGTGTTAATCGTTCCCGGTTCCGGCTTGGTTAAACGGCAGGCGGAACAGGAAGGCTTGGACAAAATCTTCATCGATGCCGGTTTCGAGTGGCGCGAACCGGGCTGCTCGATGTGCCTCGCCATGAACGCCGACCGCCTCACTCCGGGTCAACGCTGCGCCTCCACCTCCAACCGCAACTTCGAAGGCCGCCAAGGCAACGGCGGGCGCACGCACTTGGTCAGCCCCGCTATGGCTGCTGCCGCTGCGGTCAACGGTAAATTTACCGACATCCGTACCATGGCATAATCTTTCAGACGACCTCATCAATAGAGGTCGTCTGAAAACGATACGTTGCTCAAGCAAATCTCCCCATCGTTGCGCAAAACGTCTGAAACCTTTTCAATCAGTTTTCACTTGAAAGGAATCCATTATGAAAAAACTTTTTGCATTGGCTGCCGCAGCTTTCATCTTGTCTGCCTGTTCCAGCACTTGGTCCGGAGCGAAAGATGACACCAGCCGCAACTGGGACAAAACCAAAGAAACTGCTGAGCACGTAGCCGACAAGACCGAGGAAGCCGTTAAAAAAGGCGGCAACGCCGTAGGCCGCGGAATGAGCAATGTAGGCAGCAAAATCGAAGCCGCTACCGAATAAACCGGCAGCTGAGGTCGTCTGAAAATCCAAACCTTTTTTCAGACGACCTCTAACCCTACATTAACAATACAACCGAAATTTTCAGCATTCCATGCAAAGAAAGAACCATGAGTAATCCGTCAAGCTGGTTTGGCATTCATGCCCAAGATTTGGATCGAGCCAAAGCGTTTTACGAATCCGTCTTCGGCAAACCTTTGCAAGACATCGGAGGTAACGGCTTCCGTTTCATCATTTTCCCAGCCGATTACACGCAACACGGTACTGCCGGCATGATTTGGCACGACAGCAACGCCCAACCCGGTCACGGCGGCACGACCATTTTCTTCAATTGCCCCGATTGTGCCGAGACCGCAGAAAAAGCCGTTTCAGCAGGCGGAAAACTGTTGCAGGAGAAATTCCCCATCGCCAACGGCTTTGCCGCCTTTATCGAAGATACCGAAGGCAACCGAATCGGTTTGCACAGCACACGTTAATCCAACCCGCCAAACAACCATCATTTTTTTCACATTATTCCTATAAGAACCTGACATGAAAGCCTTTACCAAAATCACCGCCATCGTCGCCCCGCTCGACCGCAGCAATGTCGATACCGACGCCATCATCCCCAAACAGTTTTTAAAATCCATCAAACGGAGCGGCTTCGGTCCCAATGCCTTTGACGAATGGCGTTACCTCGACCACGGCGAACCGGGCATGGACAACAGCAAACGCCCGCTGAACCCCGATTTCTCGCTGAACCAGCCGCGTTACCAAGGCGCGCAAATCCTGTTGACTCGCAAAAACTTCGGCTGCGGCTCCTCGCGCGAACACGCCCCTTGGGCATTGGACGACTACGGTTTCCGCGCCGTCATCGCCCCCAGCTTCGCCGATATCTTCTTCAACAACTGCTACAAAAACGGCCTCCTGCCCATCGTGTTGACCGAAGAACAAGTCGACCAACTTTTCAAAGAAGTCGAGGCTAACGAAGGCTATCAGCTCTCCATCGACCTTGCCGAACAAACCCTGACCACACCTAGCGGCGAGACGTTCAAATTCGACATTACCGAACACCGCAAACACTGCCTCTTAAACGGCTTGGACGAAATCGGCCTGACCCTGCAACACGCCGACGAAATCCGCGATTTCGAAGAAAAACGCCGCCAAAGCCAGCCTTGGCTGTTTAACGGTTGATAAACGATGAGGTCGTCTGAAAACGAGCGTAGCGAATTTTCAGACGACCTCTTTTATTAACACACAATCAGATCGTTACTCTTTACCATCATATTTGAAAAACATACCCAACAATTTCACACACACAACACCATGAAAAAAATTATCCTGCTCCCTATACTTTTTATCAGCCTCGCCGCACATGCGGAATTCTCAGAAATTCAAGATCCTGACGGATACAGTAACTTACGCGAACAACCGAACACCCAAAGCCGAATCCTGACCAAAATTCCAAACGGCACTCATGTTTATACCCCCGAGATGGAGGGAAAGCTTCATTTAGAACACGGTTGGCAGATGACCTACGATTTGCGCGGCAAAAAAAGCCTGGATGGCTGGGTGCATACTTCGCGACTGATTCCGTTGTCGCGTTATGAAAGCATCCCCGTTACGGCTACTGCCGACGGTTTTACCTGTCAAAAAAACGGCATGGGCGTGCGCATTAAATCGGAACGTTTCAACTATAAGAAAGAAAAACATCTGTTTACACACGATCAATACGGACTCTCCCATTATCGCGGAAAAGAAATGTTCGGCACTGACGGTACAATTCCATTCAGCCACTATCGTGAAATTGCCTTTTTCCGCAACGGTAAAACACAAATCGCCCCCCGAGCCCAATATGACCACCTGTTCGACCCATATTTTGAAAAGGCAGGCGATAATACGCAACTGAGCCACTGTTACTACCGCGCTAAAGACGACACCCTTTTCTTAACGACCGTCATCGGAGATGGTGCCGCCTATACCGAAGTCTTATTTGTCTTCCGGCAAGGCATCTTGAAGAACGTATTGGCTTCGCTACACCCTGAGGTTTAATTTTCAGACGGCCTTTTTATCTCTTTCTGCAAAACATGATTACCGACACCATCACCAACGCCGCCCGCTACGCCGCGCTGCACCCCGACTTTGCCGAAGCCTTCCGCCTGCTGCAAAGCCTGGATTTGGCCGCCCTGCCCGACGGCCAAGTGCCGTGTGCAAATCCCAATATCCGCCTCTTTGTCGGCAGCGAACCGATGAGGAGCAAAGCCGAAGCCAAGCCCGAAGCGCATTTGAAACACATCGACATCCAAGTCCCCATCAGCGGGGAAGAAACCTACGGCTGGATAGACAGGGGTCGTCTGAAAAACGGTTTGGGCTACGACGAAAAGCGCGACATCGAATTTTTCGACTGCGAACCGGAAACCTGGCTCACGCTCCAACCGGGCGAGTTCGCCCTCTTCTTTCCCAACGACGCGCACGCCCCACTGGTGGGCGAAGAAAAGTCCATACGCAAAGCCGTCTTTAAAATCCGTATCGAAGCAGAACGCTACTGATTTCCTTCGCCTTCGCAAATACTGTAAAACTCGGCTACATCGCCCATCGCGTTCCCGACGAATCCGCCTGCATGATTTCCACGCAGCTTTCTCGATGCCGCAATGGTACAATCAGCCTCGTTCAAACAAACCGACCTGCAAACAGACACAAAAGGTCGTCTGAAAACACCATCCTTACAAATGGAAAACGCTTCGCCGTTTTCAGACGACCTTCCCTTTTCCAAACCCTCATAAGGATTTTGCCATGACCAAACATATCGCCATCCTCCGCGGCGACGGCATCGGTCCCGAAATCGTCGCCGAAACCGTCCGCGTACTCGACAAACTCATCGCCCAAGGCTTGGACGCCGGCTACGAATACGCCCCACTAGGCGGCGAAGCCTACGACGAATACGGCCATCCCTATCCCGAATTCACACAAAACCTCTGCCGCAAAGCCGATGCCGTCCTGCTCGGCGCGGTCGGCAGCCCGCAATACGACAACCTCGACCGCCCGCTGCGTCCTGAGCGCGGACTATTGGCCATCCGCAAAGACCTGAACCTGTTTGCCAACCTGCGTCCCGCCATCCTCTACCCCGAGCTTGCCAACGCCTCCACACTCAAACCCGAAATCGTCGCAGGCCTCGACATCCTCATCGTGCGCGAACTCACCGGCGACATCTACTTCGGCGAACCGCGCGGCATCCGTGTTTTGGAAAACGGCGAACGCGAAGGCTACAACACCATGAAATACAGCGAAAGCGAAATCCGCCGCATCGCCCACGTCGCCTTCCAATCCGCCCAAAAACGCAGCAAAAAAGTCTGCTCCGTCGGCAAAGCCAACGTCTTGGAAACCACCGAACTCTGGCGCGAAATCTTTGAAGAAATCGGCAAACAATACCCCGACGTCGAACTCTCCCATATGTATGTAGACAACGCCGCCATGCAGCTCGTGCGCGCGCCCAAACAATTCGACGTCATCGCCACCGGCAACATCTTCGGCGACATCCTCTCCGATGAAGCCTCCATGCTGACCGGCTCCATCGGTATGCTGCCCTCCGCCTCGCTGGACGAAAACGGCAAAGGCCTGTACGAACCGTCACACGGCTCTGCTCCCGACATCGCCGGACAAAACAAAGCCAACCCACTTGCCACCATCCTCTCGCTCGCCATGCTGCTGCGTTACAGCCTGAACGACGAAGCCCGCGCGCAACAAGTTGAAAGCGCCGTCCAAAAAGTGCTGCAACAAGGCTTGCGCACCGGTGATATTTACGAAGAAGGCACAAAACTCGTTTCCTGCTCCGAAATGGGCGACGCGGTACTTGCAGCCTTGTAAAAGGCCGTCTGAAAACCAAAAGCGCGGATAACTCCGCGCTTTTTTGATTAATATTGTCCTTCTCAGGTTTCAGACGACCTCATCATCAAATCCAAGTAAATCCACCGTTCACCCTTAAGAAATGATATGCATTCTTTCCTATGTTAAGATAAACGTCTTTACAACCTCACACAAAGGACAAGAATCATGAAAAAAATCATCTTCGCCGCACTCGCAGCAGCAGCCATCGGTACTGCCTCCGCCGCCACCTACAAAGTGGACGAACACCACGCCAACGCCCGTTTCGCCATCGACCACTTCAACACCAGCACCAACGTCGGCGGTTTCTACGGTCTGACCGGCTCCGTCGATTTCGACCAAGCCAAGCGCCAAGGCAAAATCGACATCACCATTCCTGTTGCCAACCTGCAAAGCGGTTCGCAACACTTCACCGACCACCTGAAATCCGCCGACATATTCGATGCCGCCAAATACCCGAACATCCGCTTCGTTTCCACCAAATTCAACTTCAACGGCAAAAAACTGCTTTCCGTTGACGGCAACCTGACCATGCACGGCAAAACCGCCCCCGTCAAACTCAAAGCCGAAAAATTCAACTGCTACCAAAGCCCGATGGCGAAAACCGAAGTTTGCGGCGGCGACTTCAGCACCACCATCGACCGCACCAAATGGGGCGTGGACTATCTGGTTGATGCAGGCATGACCAAAAACGTCCGCATCGACATCCAAATCGAAGCAGCCAAACAATAAGCCGCTGCGCAACACAAAAGGTCGTCTGAAAACGAAGTTTGCTGTATCCGTTTTCAGACGACCTTAAAATATTTCACAACGCCTTTTAGAGATTTCACATAAAATCCGCGATAATAACGTTTAATTTTCACACTACGAGAAACACTCAAATGAACAAAACCCTCAAACTCACTTTCGCCACCCTTGCGCTTGCCGCAGCCTTCAACGCCCAAGCCGAGACCCACGCCGTTATCGAAACCAATATGGGCAACATCAGCCTGTCGCTCGACGAAACCAAAGCGCCCAAAACCGTCGCCAACTTCGTCAGCTACGCCCGCAAAGGCTTTTACGACAACACCGTTTTCCACCGCGTGATCGACGGCTTTATGATTCAAGGCGGCGGCTTTACCCCGGACCTTGCCCAAAAAGCCACAGACAAAGCCATTAACAATGAAGCAGACAACGGCTTGAAAAACACCGTCGGCACCATCGCCATGGCGCGCACCGGCGATCCTAATTCCGCCACCAGCCAGTTCTTCATCAATACTGCCGACAACGCATTCCTCGACTTCAAAAACAAAACCCCGCAAGGCTACGGCTATGCCGTCTTCGGCAAAGTAACTTCGGGCATGGATGTCGTGCAGCAAATCAGCAAAACCCCAACTGCGACACGTGGCTTCCATCAAAACGTCCCCGTCAAACCGGTTATCATCAAACGCGTCACCATCGGCAAATAAATCGCAAACCGACTTCTTCGGCAGAATACGGTTTCAATACAAGCCCGATATAAAAGGTCGTCTGAAAATCAAATTTCAGACGACCTTTTTTACGCTTGAAGCTTAATGCTCCAGCCCCTCGGTATCGATTTTGACGACTTTGTCGGTTTTATCCTCCGGCAAAAGCAGGTTCAGGATAACTGCCGTAATGCCGCCGGCGGAAATGGAGTTTTGGAACAAGACTGGCAGGTTTTTAAACACTTCCGGTTCAAACGCCACGCCCAAGCCCAAACCGACCGATGTTGCCGCAATCACCGCCTCACGCCTGCGGATGCCGTGGCTGACCAAAATCCGCACGCCCGCAATCGCAATCAGTCCGAACATCAAAACCATCGCGCCACCCAACACCGGACTCGGAATCGTCGTAAACGCGCGCCCGACAACGGGGAACAAACCCAGCAGCACCAAAATCACCGCAATATATTTGCCCACATGGCGCGAAGCCACGCCGGTCATCTGAATCACGCCGTTGTTTTGCGCGAAGGTGGTCAACGGCAGCGAACCCAAAGCCGTCGCAATCACCGATACCAAGCCGTCCGCCAACACACCGCCGCGCAGGCGTTTGGTGTATTCCTCACCTTCAATCGGCTGGTCGGACACCATTGCCGTCGCAGTCAAATCGCCGACCGCCTCAAACACGCTCAACAGGAAAATCGCACCCGCCACAATAAATGCGTGCCAATCGAAAGCGAAACCATATTTAAACGGTACGGGCAGCGTAACCAGCGGCAGGTTTTGCAGTGCGGAAAAATCCACCTTGCCCAAAAACAGCGCGACGATGTAGCCGACAATCAAGCCGACCGCGATACCGCTCATACGCAACAGCGGATTTTTCATGCAGTTGAATATCAACACGATCAACAACACCAGCGACGCCAGCCCCAAGTTTTCCATCGAGCCGAACGTGCCGCTCGTCTTCGCGCCGAAGCCGCCGCCGAAATCAGTAATGCCGACGTGTACCAAACTCAAACCAATCAGCATCACGACCACGCCGCTGACCGTCGGCGTAATCACTTTTTTCAAATACGGCAAAAGCCATGCCGAGAAACACACCAAAAACGCGCCGACAAACGATACGCCCAACAGTGTCGAAATCATCGCATCCTTAGTCAAACCGCCCTCTTTCATCCCTGCTCCGAGCGCAATCATGACGGTAACGAACGAGAAATTCACCGACTGGATAGACAGCATCCCCGAACCGACCGGTCCGAAGCGGTTGACCTGCAAATAAGTGCCGACACCCGACGCCACCATCGCCATCGACACAAGATACGCCGTCATCTCCACCGGCAATTCCAGCGCGCCGCCCACAATCAGCGCGGGCGTAATCATCGGCACAAAAATGGCCAGAAGATGCGTTATCGCGCTCAATAAGGCATTTCCGAATGGCGGTTTATCCTCCAAACCGTACACCAAATCAGGCGAATCCACCTGTTTTTTCATTGTTTCAGCCATCGCAGTCTTTCTATCCGTTGTCAAACGTTAAAAAATTTTAAGGAACGAAATTGTAGCGAATCAAAGATTCCTTATCAATTCTAATCCTCCAGTGCAAAAACATCTCCGGCCGCCCAAATTCGAATTTCTTTGAATTTCCGCGCCAGACAGTCCTTCATTTTTAGACGGTATTTATGCGCTTAACACATTTTAATTCTTGACAGCACTTCCACCGCTCAAAACCAATAATTTTATGATTATAAAAAATATTATTTATTAAGATATGATAGCCCTTAAGCCTTTAAACCAACCGTCCGGCCGATATGTTTCACACAAACAACAAAGTAAGCTACAATCCGAAGCATAATCGACCTCACACAATGAATAAAAAGGTTTCCGTATGTTACAAGGTAGCTTGGTTGCCCTGATTACACCCATGAATCAAGACGGCAGCATCCATTACGAACAACTCCGCGATTTGATCGACTGGCATATCGAAAGCGGTACCGACGGCATCGTCGCCGTCGGCACGACAGGCGAATCCGCCACCCTCTCCGTCGAAGAACATTTAAGCGTAATCGAAGAAACGGTCAAACACGTCAACAAGCGCGTTCCCGTTATCGCAGGTACCGGCGCCAACAACACCCTCGAAGCCATCGCGCTCTCCCGCGCCGCCGAAAAAGCCGGTGCAGACTACACCCTTTCCGTCGTCCCCTATTACAACAAGCCCTCCCAAGAAGGCATTTACCAACATTTCAAAACCATCGCCGAATCCACCTCGATTCCGATGATTATCTACAACGTACCCGGCCGCACCGTCGTCAGCATGACCAACGACACCATCCTGCGCCTTGCCAAAATCCCGAACATCGTCGGCGTCAAAGAAGCCAGCGGCAACATCGGCAGCAATCTCGAATTAATCAAACACGCGCCCGAAGGCTTCACCGTCCTTTCTGGAGACGACCCTACCGGCCTGCCCTTCATGCTCTGCGGCGGGAAAGGCGTTGTGACTGTTGCCGCCAATGTCGCCCCCAAACTCTTCGCCGATATGTGCCGCGCCGCCCTTGCAGGCGATATTGCGACCGCTCGTCAATTAAATGACCGCCTGATTCCGATTTATAACACTATGTTCTGCGAACCAAGCCCTGCCGCGCCCAAATGGGGCATCTCCGCATTGGGCAAATGCGACCCTTATGTCCGCCTGCCGCTCGTCCCCCTGACCGAAGCCGGACAGGCAAAAGTCCGCGCCGCATTGCAAGAATCCGGACAACTCACCGCATAAACCGCAAAGGTCGTCTGAAAACCGTTTTCAGACGACCTGCCGTTAACCCATCACATCCCACAGGAAACCAATATGACCTATATGAAACCTGTCGTCGTAGCAATCGCCCTGATCAGCATGACTGCCTGTTCGGGCAACAAAAAAGACCTGCCTAAGCTGGACTACCAAACCCAGACACGCAAAATCGTCAAATTAGAAGTACCGCCTGATTTGAACAATCCCGATCAAGGCAACCTCTATCAAATACCCGCAGGCAGCGGCGCCGTCCGCGCCAGCGACCTGAGCCGCCGCACATCGGCAACGCAACAAGCCGCGAATTCCGAAGTCCTCAAATCCGTCAAAGGCGTCCGTTTGGAACGCGACGGCAACCAACGCTGGGTTGAAGTTCAAGGCAAATCCCCAGCCGAAATTTGGCCTCTGTTGAAAGCATTCTGGCAAGAAAACGGCTTTGACATCAAATCCGAAGAACCCGGCATCGGTCAAATGGAAACCGAATGGGCGGAAAACCGCGCCAAAATCCCGCAAGACGGTCTGCGCCGCCTCTTGGACAAAGTCGGCTTGGGCGGCATCTATTCCACCAGCGAGCGCGATAAATTCATCATCCGCATCGAACAAGGCAAAAACGGCACGACCGACGTCTTCTTCGCCCACAAAGGCATGAAAGAAGTTTACGCAGACAAAAACAAAGACACGACCACATGGCAGCCTGCCGCCAACGACCCAAATCTTGAAGCCGCCTTCCTCGCACGCTTCATGCAATATATGGGCGTCGATCAGCAACAAGCCGAAAACGCGCTGACCCAAAGCGTTGCCAAACGCAGCGGCAACGAATTGGCGCGAATCGACGGCAACACCCTGCTCGTCTCCGGCGACTACGGCCGCAACTGGCGCCGCACCGCGCTTGCCCTTGACCGCATCGGCTTGAATGTCTTGGGTCAAAACATCGAACGCCACGCCTTCTTGGTTCAACAGGCGCCTAACGAAAGCGACGCCGTTTCCACGAAAAAACCGGGCTTCTTCGGCCGTATGCTGGGCAAAGGCAAAAAAGTTGAGAAACCTGCCGCCTACCCCGAAATCATCGTATTCGTCGAGCCTGTCAACGGCGGTTCGCGCATCAGCCTCTTAAACAAAGACGGCAGCGCATACAAAGGCAGCGATGCCTCTACGCTCCTCAGCCGCCTGCATACGGAACTGCGTTAAGCAATCTGATGTCACAACAGGTCGTCTGAATTTGAATCTAAACTGCGCCTCAAATCTCGGACGCTCGTAAAAGCCTATTTGGGCGCTCCCTATTAAGCCGGGTTCTGCATAAACAGGACTCGGCTTTTTCCATCTCAAATTGCAACGCTCCCGTTTGCAGCAATCCATACAACCATCTGCCTGCTTCATCCGCCTTTAAGCAGTATCATGCTGATCGTGATATCACGCTACTCGTTGCTTCAACGGCAACCTGCCCTTCCCTATCTGGGCGGGGTATTTAGCATGTTCTGATTACGAGAAGAGGTCGTCTGAAACCAAATTTTCAGTTTCAGACGACCTTTTACCGTATCAGCAACCTTGTCCCTTCCCCCGTCCTGCGGGGGAAGGTTAGGATGGGGGGGCTTCGCGGCTTTAGACAAAATCAAATTGGTGCAGCCCGTAAAGCCACCCTCTCCCCAACCCTCTCCCGCCGGACGGGAGAGGGGGGCAGGTTGCGCGTCGTGGCATAGATTTCTGTCTGGCTACCGTCATTCCCGCCCCCGCCTACGCATAGTGGATTAAATTTAAATCAGGACAAGGCGACGAAGCCGCAGACAGTACAGATAGTACGGAACCGATTCACTTGGTGCTTCAGCATCTTAGAGAATCGTTCTCTTTGAGCTAAGGCGAGGCAACGCCGTACTGGTTTAAAGTTAATCCACTATAAAAATGCACCCTGACGGCTGGAGGGTACAGCCGTCAGGGTGTTATTCAAACTGTTTTCATCTGCTTAAAACGTAGTGGTCGTCTGAAAATTGGATTGACTGTTCGGCGCATTGTATTAAGGGTTCGGCAAACTCTTCTCCAACCTTCCAAAGTCTCTCCGCCGATTTAATGAATGACGGTTTTCAGACGACCTTTGAGGTCGTCTGAAAACCGTACGCCTTACAGCAACACTTTCTCCACGCCGCCGTTGTTGGCTTTTTTCACAAACTCGTCCAGCCAGTTTTCGCCGAGGATGTGTTTCGCCATTTCGATGACGATATAGTCGGCGGGCATGTCGTTGTCGTCGGCGTAGCGGCTCAGTCCTTGCAGGCAGGCGGGGCAGGTGGTGAGCATTTTGACGGGTTCGCCCTGCGGCAGCTCTTTGAGATTTTTCTCGATTTCTTCCTGTTTGCGGAATTTGACTTGGGTGGCGATGTCGGGGCGTTTGACGGCGAACATGCCGGATTCGCCGCAGCAGCGGTCGCTTAAGATGACTTTCTGCCCCATGAGGCTGCTGGCCATTTGGGTGGCGTTCATGGTTTTGATGGGCGTGTGGCAGGGGTCGTGGTAGAGGTATTGCTGACCTTTTACGCCGTTTAGTTTCACGCCTTTTTCGAGCAGGTATTCGTGGATGTCGATGATGCGGCAGCCGGGGAAGATTTCTTCAAAGCGGTATTTTTCAAGCTGGTCGTAGCAGGTGCCGCAACTGACGACGACGGTTTTGATGTCGAGGTAGTTGAGGGTGTTTGCCATACGGTGGAAAGCGACGCGGTTGTTGGTGCTCATTTGCTCGGCTTTTGCCTTGTTGCCGCCCGCGTCCTGCGGATAGCCGCAACACATATAGCCGGGCGGCAGGACGGTTTGTACGCCGACGTGCCAGAGCATGGCTTGGACGGCGAGTCCGATTTGGCTGAACAAACGCTCGGAACCGCAGCCGGGGAAGTAGAACACGGCTTCGGCATCTTCGGGCGCGGCGGGGTTGCGGATGATGGGGATGCTTTTGTCGTCTTCGATGCCGAGCATGGAGCGCGGTGTTTTGGCGGGCACGCTTTTGGGCAAAGGACGGTTGATGAAGTGGATGATTTGTTCTTTGACCGGAGCGGTGCCGACGGTGGCTTTGGGTTCGGCTTTTTGTTTTTTGGTGCCGACGGGCAGGAGTTTGCCGATTTTGTAGGCGAAATTCTGCGCGGGGAAGCCGGTCTGTATCATGGCGGCACGCAGGGCTTTGATGGTTTTCGGGCCGGTGGCGTTCAAAAATGCCATGCCCATCGATGCGGCGGGGGCGAAGCGTTTGTGGCCGGAGTCGGCAAGGTAGTTGCGGATGGCTACGGTTACGTCGCCGAAGTCGATGTTGACGGGGCAGGGTTTGACGCAGCGGTGGCACACGGTGCAGTGGTCGCCGATGTCCATGAGTTCTTCGAAGTGTTTGATGGAAACGCCGCGGCGGGTTTGTTCTTCGTATAAAAAGGCTTCGGTCAAGAGCCCCACGCCGAGGATTTTGTTGCGCGGGCTGTACAGCAGGTTGGCGCGCGGGACGTGGGTGGAGCAGACGGGTTTGCATTTGCCACAGCGCAGGCAGTCTTTGACGGAATCGGCAATGGTGCCGAGGTCTGATTTTTCCATAATCAGCGATTCCGCGCCCAACAGTTCGAAGGACGGCGTGTAGGCGTTGCGTAGGTCCGAACCTTTCATCAGTTTGTGACGGTTGAAGGTGTGTTTGGGATCGACTTGGTTTTTGTAGTCCCAAAACGGCTGCAAGTCTTCATCGGTCAGAAATTCGAGCTTGGTGATGCCGATGCCGTGTTCGCCCGAAATCACGCCGCCGAGCGAGCGGGCGAGCTTCATGATGCGTTCGACCGAACGGTAGGCCGTCTGAAGCATTTGGGCGTCGTCTGAATTGACGGGGATGTTGGTGTGGACGTTGCCGTCGCCGGCGTGCATGTGCAGGGCGACGAAGACACGCCCGCGCACGGTTTTGGCGTGGATTTTGCCCAAGCCTTCGATGATTTTGGTGTCGGTTTTGCCGCTGAAGATTTCGGCGAGCGGTTTCATTACGTCTTCTTTGACGGACACGCGCAGGCGGAAATCGCGGAATGCGGTGAAACAGCTCTCGTCGTCTTTGGCTTCGGGCGCGGCATGGACGGCTGCGCCGTAGCGGGCTTTGTAGTCGGCAAGCGGCGTATCGAGATGGGCGAGCAACCAGTCCCAACGCTCTTTAACGGCGGAAACGTGGGCAAGGGCGTGTTTGCCGCGTTCGCCTAAAAGTTCGGCGGTCGGCAGGTCCGTGCCCATTTTGTCGATGGGGAGTTTGCCCGAAAGATATTGCTCCAATGCGGCGCACAGGGTGAGTTTGTTTTGGATGGAAAGCTCGATGTTGATGCGTTCGATACCGTCCGAATACTCGCCCAACCGCTCCAGCGGAATCACTACGTCTTCGTTGATTTTAAAGGCGTTGGTGTGTTTGGCGATGGCGGCGGTGCGGCTGCGGTCGAGCCAGAAGGTTTTGCGCGCTTCGGGCGACACGGCGATAAAGCCTTCGCCGTCGCGGGCGCGGGCAAGTTCGCAGATGTGTTCGGCGGCTGCCTCTACGGCGGCTTCGTCGTCTGAAACCACGTCCGCCAGCAAAACCATTTTCGGCCGTCCTTTGCCCGCCGCTTTGGTGGCGTAACCGACGGCGCGGACATAACGCCAGTCCAAATGTTCCAAACCCGCCAGCCGCACGCTGTCGTGGGCGAGCAGGAAATCGCGGATTTCGACGATGGACGGCGTGGCGGTGGCGACCGTGCCGAAAAACTCCATACACACGGTACGCGTGTATTTCGGCATTTTGTGCAACACGAAGGCGACGCTGGTGATGATGCCGTCCGTGCCTTCTTTCTGCACGCCGGGCAGGCCGCTCAAGAATTTGTCGGTAACGTCTTTGCCCAAACCGACTTTGCGGAATTTGTGGCCGGGAATTTCCAAGCGTTCGGTTTTAACGACATTGAGGCCGTCTGAATCCAGCGTGTGCACGTCGAACACGGCGGTTTCTTCGTCGTGGATTTTGCCGAAATTGTGGCGCACGCGCTCGATGCGCAGCCATTCGCCCTGCGGGTTGACCATCTGCCAGTAGGCGAGGTTGTCCAACGCGGTCCCCCACAGCACGGCTTTTTTGCCGCCCGCATTCATCGCCACATTGCCGCCCACGCAGGACGCATCGGCGGAAGTCGGATCGACGGCGAACACCAAACCCGCCTGATGCGCGGTTTCTTCCACCCGTCGCGTTACCACGCCCGCGCCGCAATGGATAATCGGATGTTTTCCGTCCAAACCCGCCAGTTCGACAAATTCGACGCCGCGATGCTTGTCCAGCTTTTCCGTATTGATGACCGCGCTCATGGCATCCAAAGGCACGGCACCGCCGGTATAACCCGTGCCGCCGCCGCGCGGGATAATGACCAAATCCAGCTCGATTAAGGCGCGCACCAAAGGCGCGACTTCCGCTTCCGTGTCGGGATTGACGACGACAAACGGATATTCGACGCGCCAGTCGGTCGCATCGGTAACGTGCGTTACCCGCGCCAACCCGTCAAACATAATATTGTGCGGCTTGGTGATTTTGCTCAAACGCTCCAAAATCTGCCGCCGCTTTTGGCGCGTTTCGTCAAAGCTGCCGTCAAAACGCTCGACCGCCTTTTCCGCCGCCGCAACCAATACATCGACTTGCGGATTGTCGTCACGGCGTTTGCGGATTTCGTTCAAACGGTGGCGCATTTCGCGCACCAGCGCGGCGCGGCGTTTCGGATGCTCCAGCAAATCATCGACCAGATACGGATTGCGCACGACCACCCAAATATCGCCCAACACTTCAAACAACATCCGCGCCGAACGCCCCGTCCTGCGCTGTCCGCGCAAGTCCTGCAGAATCTGCCACGCCTCATCGCCCAACAGGCGGATGACGATTTCGCGGTCGGTGTAGGAAGTATAGTTGTAGGGAATTTCCCGAATACGCTGCGGGGCGGTAGTCGTGGTCATGGTGGCGGTGTGTCCGTATGATTATTGGTACGGCGAAACTGCGGAAAGCTGCGGCATGATTTCGCCGTATTTTTATGAAAAGGTCGTCTGAAAGTGCAGCTTCAACGAAGTTAAAATGATTTTCGAGACAATCAGACAACTCGTTGGAAAAGCGATAATGTAGTTTAAATTCCGATGTTTTTCAACGGAAAAGGCGAAAAATGTTTCAATAGGAATAATTTTCAAAAAGGCGGATATTGTTGACAATTTAAAGGTAAAAAGACTTTTCAGACGACCTTTGATGCAGCCGCGCTTGAGTTTTCCCGTAAAACAGTTATAATGCCACTCTCTTACGGCGGGTCTCCCCGCATGGTAATTCGGAACAACGGGTCAGGGGCGGAAGCCAGCAGCCCACTCCGATGCGTCAGTGCCGGGGGTCTGGCTCGCCACCCTATTAAAAAACACCGAAGATTAATTGGTCTTCGGTGTTTTTGCTTTTGCAGAATCCGGGATTGGGAAAAGGTCGTCTGAAAATCTATTGAATGCACCTACTCGAATAACGGCAAGTCATCGCATCCGTTTGTGACGGTAAGGCAACATCAAGCATTTTTCTCGTTGGCACGCCCTAAGTAAATAGCAATCAGGGTCAACACGGCGCCGCTCCATTGGAGGGCGTTGATCGGTTTATCCAACCCAAAATAGTCTATCAGCAAGGCGGCGACGGGTTCGGAGAGCAACAGCAGTCCGGTCAGCGAGAATGATAATAAGGGAATGGCGTAGGCTATCATGCCCCATGCGAAACACTGCATCACCGCGCCGTAAATCAATACCAACCCAATATCGCGCATGGTGGCGGGATAGAGGGCGTGGCTGTCAAACAATATGGACGGGATGATGAGGGATAACGCGCCGCCAAAGCTCAAAATCATCATCATCGGGAACAGGGAGGTTTTCTCGATTTGGTGGGTTTTGTGGATACACACCATAGACAATGCGAGCATCCCGCCCGAAGTGATGCCGCTGATAAAGCCCCAGACGGCGTTGCCGTTGTGTCCGAACTCAGGGCTGCCGATAAGGGCGACGCCGCTGATGGCGAGAATGAGGCTGAACATTTGCGATTTGCTCAAGCGTTCGCCGAAAAAGAAGAAACCGATGGCGGAGAGGAAAAATATCTGCAAGCTGTTGAGCAAGGTGGAAATACCGGGGCCGACGGCGTGTATGCTTTCGTGCCACAGCGACAGGTCGAATGCCAAAAACACGCCGGAGAGCATGGCGGTGTAGATGGCTTTTCTGCTTTTGGGCAGCTTTTGCCCAAAGAGGCGCGACAGCAGCCAAAAAATCACTGCCGCTATCGCCAGCCGCCAAAATGCGATAGCGTAAGAGCCGACGTCGACAAATTTGACAATCAAGCTGCCCAATCCGAAAACGACGCAGCCGACGACCAGCAAAGGGGCGGCATGCGAATGATGCGGCTTATTCATAACGTTCTCTATTCTCTTTGTTTTATAGTGGATTTGAAATCGTCGGTTTTATAGGTATTGCTCTCCAGCCGGTTTGCAGAAAGGTCGTCTGAAAACGTGCAACCTGCTTTTCAGACGACCTTTTTACATCCTTTTCACATCAATCCTGCATCAGCCAATATTGCAGGCCGATTAGGGTTTTGCCGTCTTTGATTTCGTTGTGTGCCAAAGCGGTGCGGGCTTCTTCCTTGCTCATCAGGACGGTTTCGGTGATTTCGTCTTCATCGTTGCTCAGAGTGCTGCCGAGGCGCACGCCTTCTGCTTGGTAGAAGTACATTTTTTCGTCGCAGAAGCCGATGGCGGTGTAGAAGCTGCTGATAAGTTTGACGCGGTCGGCGGTGTACGGGGTTTCTTCCGCCAGCTCGCGCAGGGCGCATTCGGCGGGATCTTCGCCTGCATCGAGTTTGCCGGCGGGCAGCTCGAGCGTGGCAGCGTCTGCGGCGTAACGCCATTGGCGCACGAGTACGGCTTTGCCCTCTTCGGTAACCGCTAAAACGCAGGCCGCACCGGGATGGCGGATGACGATGCGCTGGCTTTCGTTGCCGTTGGGCAGGCGGACTTTGTCGCGGTTGATGGTAACAAATGAGCCTTGATAAATCGGCTCGCTGCTGAGTTTGGTTTCTTTCAAATCCATTTGCGTGTTCTCTTTGTAAAGTTTGATACGGGGTCGTCTGAAAATCGGGAATGGGTTTTAACTTCGTTGAAGCCGAGCTTTCAGACGACCTCTTGAGTCATGAAAAGGCTCGTCTGAAAGGGAGCGAAGCGGGTTTCGCTAAACCGTTTGTACTGCTTTAAACCCTGCTGCGTTCGATTTCAATGCCGACTTCTTTGACATCGGGCAGGATGCCGGGCTTGATGATTTTGACGCGCACACTCAACGCGCCGAAGTTGTCGAGAATCAGCTTGGCGATGTGTTCCGCCAATGATTCGAGCAATAGGAAACTTTGTTCGGCAAGGCTTGCCCTGACGGCTTCGCAGACTTCGCCGTAGTGGACGGTATTGCCGATGTGGTCGTCTTGACCGCTTTGTTCGGGGATGCCGATGTCCAAGTCCAAAATCAGGGTTTGGGGGCGTTCGCGTTCCCAGTCGTACACGCCGATCAGGGTGTCCGCCTTCATGCCGCGTAAAAAGATTTTGTCCATTTGCCTGCCTGTTTTTTTTGATAAAATGAGCGTCCCATTTTAAGTAAAGCATCTGAAATGTTCAATGTATCCGCCGTTATCGCGGCTTATTTAATCGGTTCGCTGTCGTTTGCCGTCATTGTTTCCAAATATTACGGCATGGACGATCCGCGCACTTACGGCTCGGGCAACCCCGGCGCGACCAATGTTTTGCGCAGCGGCAAGAAAAAGGCGGCGGCGCTGACTTTGCTGGGCGACGCGCTCAAAGGTTTGGTTGCAGTGATTTTGGCACGCTGTCTGCAAGATGCTTTGAATCTGTCGGACATCGCCATAGCGGCGGTTGCCGTTGCCGCGTTGGTCGGACATATGTGGCCGATATTTTTCGGCTTCAAAGGCGGCAAGGGCGTGGCAACGGCTTTGGGCGTATTGCTGGCGCTTTCTCCCGCGACAGCTTTGGTTTGCGCGGCGATTTGGCTGGTAATGGCGTTCGGCTTTAAAGTGTCCTCGCTTGCAGCACTCGTCGCCACCGTAGCCGCGCCGCTCGCCGCCTTCTGGCTGATGCCCTACCCTTCTTGGGCTTGGGCGACCGTCATCATCGCCGTGCTGGTGTTGTACCGCCATAAAAGCAATATCCAAAACCTGCTTCAAGGCAAGGAAGGAAAAATCGGAGACAAGGCAGATAAATCCTGATTTTGTTTTTCAGACGACCTGTCCGATTACGGAATGAACCAAGGTCGTCTGAAAACCTTCCAATCTACGCTGCGGCATTACCTTAACCTGCCGCACGGTATCGAAAACCGATTTAATCCATTATAATCAAGCTCTTTGGTTTCTTATCCGACTTCCATGTTGAAACGCCCGTTCAAAACCGTTCTGACCGCCTTTACTTTGGCCGCACTGTCTGCCTGCTCGCTGGTCAAATATCAGCCTGTCGCGACCATCAATAAAATTGATATGAACCAAGGCTATCGTTTTGAAACCAGCCAGTTTCAGCGCGAAGAAGACGACACCTTCATCATCCTGATGCTCTCCGGCGGCGGCACGCGCGCGGCGGCGTTGGGCTACGGCGTATTGGGGCAGCTTCAGCAGCAAAAAGTCAGCATCGGCGGCAAAAGCAAATCGCTGATGTCCAACGTCGATTTGGTGGTCGGCGTATCCGGCGGCTCCGTCCTCGCCGCCTACTTCGCGCTCAAAGGCGAAGAAACCATCCCCATGTTTTACAAGCGTTTCCTTCACCAAAACTTCCAACGCCAAGTCGTCAAACAAGCCTTCTCCATGACCAACCTGCCCCGCCTCGCCTCGCCCGAATACGGACGCGGCGACCTCTTGCAGGAGCAGTTTGAAAACCACCTTTTCGGCAAAACCACCTTCCGTGATTTGGAAAAATACGGCAAAGGCCCGTTCGCCATCATTTCCGCCACCGACATGGGCGCGGGCGAACGCCTGAACTTCACGCAAGAATACTTCGACCCCATGTGTCTCGACTTGGGCGGTTTGCGCCTTGCCCGTGCCGTCGCCGCTTCCAGTGCAGTGCCGATGGTGTTTGCCCCGATTACCCTCAACAACAACGGCGGCAACTGCGGCTACACCCTGCCGCCGCAACTGCAAATGACCGGCCTCGAATCGCAAAAGCAGCAAAACGCCACTTATCAAGAGTTTAAAAACAGGTTCAACAAATACAGCGACAGCAAAACCCGCCCTTACATCCACCTGATAGACGGCGGACTGACCGACAACCTCGGCATGCGCAGCCTCTTGGACATGACCGAAATCTATCCCGACAAAGTGTTGGAACAACAAATCCGCAGCCGCAACCTGCGCCACATCGTCGTCATCAGCGTCAACGCCCAAAACCAAATCAGCAGCAATATGGACAAAACCGCCGCCGTACCCGGATTCCGCGACGTCGTTACCGCCATCGTCAACATCCCCATCGACCAATACACCCAAGAATCCCAACGCCGCTTCCGCGCCTTTGTCGACAAGCGCAACGAAGCCAGCCGACAAAACGGCGACGGAATCAGCTTTTCCTTTGTCAGCCTCAACCTCAAAGACCTGCCGCCCTCCGCGTTGCGCGACAAAGTGTTGAACATCCCCACCAGCTTCTACCTCCCGCCCGAAGACGTGGACAACCTGCGGACCGCCGCGGCAGAGCTGATGAAACAGTCCCAAGACTACCAAAAACTGCTGCACGAATTTGCCGCACACCCCAACCCCGAAAGCATCTTCGCCGAGCCGCCGCCACCCGACCCCAAAGACGGCAAGGCAGCCAAAAAACAAAACAAACCCATCCCATAACGACATTTCAGACGACTCATAAAACCCAAGAGGTCGTCTGAAACACCACAAACGGAACACCACGATCATGAACGACAAAACCAGCCCCATTGTTACCGACATCAACCGCCCCGTCCTCGTCCCGCCCAGCGGCCATAAAAAAGTCCTGCTGCATTCTTGCTGCGCCCCGTGCAGCGGCGAAGTCATGGAAGCCATGCTCGCCAGCGGCATCGACTACACCATCTACTTCTACAACCCCAACATCCACCCGCTCAAAGAATACATGTTGCGCAAAGAAGAAAACATGCGCTTCGCCGACAAATTCGGCATCCCCTTCATCGACAAAGACGACGACTACGAAAACGACCGCAAAGAATGGTTCGCCAAAGCCAAAGGTATGGAATTCGAACCCGAACGCGGCATCCGCTGCACCATGTGTTTCGACATGCGTTTCGAAAAAGCCGCCCAATACGCCCACGAAAACGGCTTCCCCGTCTTCACCAGCTCGCTGGGCATTTCCCGCTGGAAAAACATGGCGCAAATCAACGACTGCGGCCACCGCGCCGCCGCACCTTACGACGACGTCGTGTATTGGGATTTCAACTGGCGCAAAGGCGGCGGCAGCGCGCGCATGATCGAAATCAGCAAACGCGAACACTTCTACCAACAAGAATACTGCGGCTGCGCCTACTCCCTGCGCGACTCCAACGCCCACCGCAAATCGCAAGGCCGCATCCCCATCAAACTCGGCGTGCTGTACTACGGCGACGAATCCACACAATACGAACCCTCGCCTGACGGACAGACAGCCAAAATCGTTGTGGACAAATAATTGATGTCGGTTTTATATGAAGAAAAAGGTCGTCTGAAAGATTTCAGACGACCTTTTCAGCATTTCCCCGTTCAAAAAAAGTAACACCCGTCCGTCTAACCGTGTTCTAATAATGCTTTACATTTACGCTGAACGAGAGAAAAGCCATGACCGCACCTCAAACGCCCGTTATCCGCTCCCTGCTCGACACCGACCTGTACAAGTTCACCATGCTTCAGGTGATACTGCACCAATTCCCCCAAACCCACAGCCTTTATGAATTCCGCTGTCGCAACAAAGACATGGTTTACCCGCTTGCCGACATCCAAAGCGACTTGGAACGAGAACTCGACGCACTCTGCCAACTGCGTTTCACCCACGACGAACTCGATTACCTGCGCAGCCTGCGCTTCATCAAAAGCGACTTTGTCGATTATCTCGAACTCTTCCAACTCCAACGCCGCTTCGTCAAAGTCAGCCCCGATTCAGAAGGTCGTCTGAATATCCGCATCGAAGGGCCTATGATTCAGGCGATGTTCTTTGAAATCTTCATCCTCGCCATCGTCAACGAACTCTACTTCCGCCGTCTTGAAACCCCCGCCGTCATTGAAGAAGGCGAACGCCGCCTCCAAGCCAAAGCGCAACGCCTCAAAGAAATCTCCGCCGCGCAAAACCCCGATGATCCGCCATTCCTCATCTCCGACTTCGGCACCCGCCGCCGCTACACCCGCGACTGGCAGGAACATGTCATCCGCACCCTGCTTGAAGCCGCCCCCGACATCGTGCGCGGTACCAGTAACGTTTATCTCGCCAAAAAAATCGGCATCACCCCCATCGGCACGATGGCGCACGAGTTCCTCCAGGCTTTCCAAGCCCTCGACGTGCGCCTGCGCAACTTCCAAAAAGCCGCCCTCGAAAGCTGGGTACACGAATACCGCGGCGACCTCGGTATCGCGTTGACCGACGTGGTCGGCATGGACGCATTCCTGCGCGACTTCGACCTTTATTTCGCCAAGCTATTCGACGGTCTGCGCCACGACAGCGGCGACCCCTATGTATGGGGTGACAAAGCGCATGCCCACTACAAAAAACTCAAAATCGACAGCCGCACCAAAATGCTGACCTTCTCAGACGGTCTGGACATCGAACGCTCATGGGCGTTGCACCAATATTTCAAAGACCGTTTCAAAACCAGCTTCGGTATCGGCACCAACCTCACCAACGACATGGGCCATACCCCGCTGAACATTGTTTTGAAACTTGTCGAGTGCAACGGTCAATCCGTCGCCAAACTCTCCGACTCTCCAGGCAAAACCATGACTACCAACAACACCTTCCTCGCCTATCTGCGTCAGGTGTTTGACGTTCCCGAGCCGAAGGCGGAGGATTGATTAACTGAAAAACGGCAAAAGGTCGTCTGAAAACCTTGATTCGAGGTTTTCAGACGACCTTTTTATCAGACAAATTGACAACAAAACCATCCATGCCAAGCCGCAATCCGCCCTATCCCGATATAGGGCTGTTGTCGTTTATGCAACCATTTCATCTTATAGTCAATTAAAAATAAAATAGTACAATACTCAACTTTGAAGGTCTAACCATGGCATACTCTGCGGACTTAAGAAACAAAGCTTTAAACTATTACGAACAATGCAAAAACATCAGCCAAACCGCAGCAACGTTTAACTTGTCAAGAAACACGCTTTACCTGTGGATTCGCCTTAAAAAGCAAACAGGCAGCCTAAAACATCAAGTCACCGGTCTAAATGCCGTCAAATTGGATAGGCAAAAACTGGCTCAATATGTTGAGCAACACCAGGATGCCTATCTACATGAAATCGCCAAACATTTTGATTGTACGCCAGCCGCCGTTTGCTATGCACTCAAACAGATGGGGATGACGCGCAAAAAAAGACCACCACTTACAAAGAACAAGACCCGGCCAAAGTGACGCATTATTTGACACAGCTGGCCGAATTTCCCGACTACCAACGTGTTTATTTGGATGAAACAGGATTTGACCGCTACCTGTTCCGCCCCTATGCCCGCAGCCCGAAAGGGCAAATAGTGAAAGCGCAGATAAGTGGAAAAAGATACCGACGCTTATCTCTGGTGTCCGCACAAGTCGGCAACCGGCTGATTGCTCCGATGGTTTATCAAAATACGATGACCGGAGTCTTTTTTGAAGCGTGGTTTCAGCAATGCCTACTGCCCGCATTGACTCAAAAATCGGTGATTATTTTAGATAATGCGCGATTTCACCGTATGGGTGTCTTACGGGAAATGGCGGAAAAATGGGGACATAAGGTATTGCCTCTTGCACCTTATTCACCTGAGCTCAACCCGATTGAGAAGGTGTGGGCGAATATTAAGCGGTATCTGCGAACCGTATTGTCTGATTACGCCCGATTTGACGATGCGTTACTGTCCTATTTTGATTTTAATTGACTATAGTCATGATGTCGCCTTTAAAATTCATTTCAGATAAGTCTATTAAGGAGTAAAATAGCGCCCGTTTTATTTTGTTATGTTTTGAAAGTATATTTAAATGTCCGCACCTCAATTCGATGTCGCCGTGATCGGCGCAGGTCCTGCAGGCTCGGTAGCATCCGCCCTGCTTCACAAAACAGGTTATAAAGTCTGCGTATTGGAAAAACAGCACTTTCCACGCTTCGTCATCGGCGAAAGCCTGCTGCCGCACTGCATGGAAATGCTGGAAGAAGCCGGATTTGCCGACGCCGTACACGCCGAACCCAGCTTTCAGTTTAAAAACGGCGCGGCGTTTTCATGGGGCAGCCGTTATACCGAATTTGATTTCACTGATAAATTTTCAGACGGTCCCGGCACGGTTTACCAAGTGCGCCGTGGGATTTTCGACAAAATCCTGATTGACGAAGCCGCCAAACAAGGCGTGGAAGTACGTTTCGGACACGGCGTGACCGCGTTCGACAACAGCGGCGACCTTGCCCGTTTGAGCGTGGAAGCCGACACAGGCGAGAGCTATGAGCTGACCGCGAAATTCGTATTGGACGCCAGCGGCTACGGCCGTGTGCTGCCGCGCCTGCTGGACTTGGAAACACCGTCGCACCTGCCGCCGCGCCAAGCGCATTTCACGCATATCGACGACAACATCACCCACCCGAAATTCGACCGCAGCAAAATCCTGATTACCACCCACCCGCAACACCGCGACGTATGGATTTGGCTGATTCCCTTCGGCGACAACCGCTGCTCCATCGGCGTAGTCGGCACGCCCGACGTACTCGCGGGCGAATCGGAAACCGTGTTGAAAAAATTTGTCTACGAATGCCCGATGCTGAAAGAAATTCTGGACAAAGCCGTCTGGGAAAACGACTTTCCGTTCCGCTCCATCCAAGGCTATTCCGCCAATGTGAAATCGCTGCACGGCAAGCATTTCGCGCTGTTGGGCAATGCCGCCGAGTTCCTCGACCCCGTGTTCTCATCAGGCGTCACCATCGCGCTGCACTCCGCCAAACTCGCCGCCGACCTGTTGGCAAAACAGCTTGAAGGCGGTGCGGTGGACTGGGATGCCGAATTTGCCAAACCGCTGATGATCGGTGTGAACGCGTTCCGCACTTACGTCGACGGCTGGTATGATTTCCGCTTCCAAAACGTCGTGTACGCACCCAACCGCAGCCCTGAAATCAGCCGCATGATTTCTTCCATTTTGGCAGGCTACGCATGGGATACTGAAAATCCGTTCGTAGCAAAATCCGAACAGCGCCTGTCCACGCTGGCGGCTTTGGTCGGCGATCTGAAAATCGAATAAAGGGGCAACCGACGCCCTTTCGCAACCGCTTCCACCCCGGTACGCCAATCGTTGTCCACCGGGGCAAGCTGTTTTATAGTGGATTAACTAAATCAGGACAAGGCGACGAAGCCGCAGACAGTACAGATAGTACGGAACCGATTCACTTGGTGCTTCAGCACCTTAGAGAATCGTTCTCTTTGAGCTAAGGCAAGGCAACGCCGTACTGGTTCAAAGTTAATCCACTATACATTTTCAGACGACCCCTGAAAGGTCGTCTGAAATACTGTCCGACATCGGTTACAATACTTCCTTCCTCCGCACCGACAAAGGAACCCCATGCGATTTCCAAGCCTAGCCCTTGCCGCGCTGACCCTCAGTGCCTGCGCCCTTTCCCCCTCGCTGCCCCATCCGCAAACCCTGCCGACGCTTGAGCAATCGGGTTTGTGGTTCAAGCTTGAGCAGACCGACGCTTCGGGCAATGCCGCCCAAACCAGCCTACTGGCGGTCGAGCAGTTGCCGGAGGGCATCCGCTTCGTGCAGACCGACGCGCTGGGTGCGCCCGTATCGCGCCAGTTTGTCGGCACAAAAGGCTGGAAAAACGACGGCTTTATCATGCCCAATTCCGCTTCGCGCCGCCTGTTTGCCGCGCTGCTGCCGCTGCTTGCCGCCGACCGCGCCGCCGAGCTGTATCCCGAAGTGGAACAAAAAACATTCGAACACAACACATTCTGCCCCGACGGCAACGGCGCGGTATTCCGTTATAAAGAACAAGATTTATGGTGCGTCGCGCAAGATAACGGACGTTTCGTGATTGCCTTCCCCGACAAAACCCGTTGGACCGTCAGCCCGATCAAAGAAGAAGAATAATGAAATCCCCTGTTTATCTCAGCCGCCCCGCCGTAACCAGCGCGCTCGGCAGCGGCCTGCAAACACATATCGACGCGCTGCTGGCGCCGTTTGAAACTTCGCCGCTGACGTTTTCCGACCAATGGGTCAAGGGCAAAACCTTCGCATTCGGCGCAGTAAGCGAAACGCTGCGCCTGCTGCCCGACAACCTGCCCGCCGCATACCGCAGCCGCAACAACCAACTGCTGTGGCACGCGCTGGAACAGATTGAAGACGACATCCGCGCCGCCGTCCGCCGTTACGGCGCGGCGCGAATCGCCGTCATCATGGGCACGTCCACCAGCGGCGCAGATGAAAATATGCCTTTGTTCCAACACGTTGCCGACGGCGGCAGCTGGACGGACAAACCGTTCAACCAGCTTCAACACGAAATGGCATCGCCTTCGGAATTTGTTGCACACGTTTACGGCATTCACGGCCTGTGCTACGCCGTTTCCACCGCCTGCACATCGGGCGCGCGTGCCTTAATCAGCGCGGCTCGGCTGTTGCGTGCGGGTTTGTGCGACGCGGTTATTTGCGGCGGCGTCGATACCCTGTCGCCATTGACCATTAACGGTTTCGCTTCGCTGGAAGTGCTTTCAGACGACCTTGCCAACCCGTTTTCCGCCAACCGCAACGGTATCAATATCGGCGAAGCCGCCGCCGCCTTCGTCATGACCCGCGATGCCGATTTCGGCGGTACGATGCAGCTGTTGGGCCACGGCGCAAGCAGCGACGCTTATCATATGTCCTCGCCCCGCCCCGACGGTTTGGGTGCGGCGCAGTCTTTTCAGGCGGCGCTGAAAAATGCCGGGTTGCAGCCGCAGGACATCGGCTGGATTAATCTGCACGGCACCGGCACGAAACACAACGACAGCATGGAAAGCCGCGCCGTCGCCGAAGTGTTCGGCAGCCAAACCTTCTGTACTTCGACCAAGCCGCAAACCGGACACACGCTCGGCGCCGCCGGTGCCATCGAAGCCGCATTCGCCTGGGGCATCGCCGACCGCGGCTGCAACCCGCAGGGCAAACTGCCGCCGCAACAGTGGGACGGCATCCCCGACCCCGAACTGCCCGCCATCGCCCTGACCGACGGCAACAGCGTATGGTCGTCTGAAAAACGCATCGCCGCCAGCTCGTCTTTCGCCTTCGGCGGCAGCAACGCGGTATTGATTATTGGAGAATCAGCCGAATAAACCGCTTCCGGCTTTGCCTCAACGATATAATGGATTAACTAAATCAGGACAAGGCGACGAAGCCGCAGACAGTACAGATAAGTACGGAACCGATTCACTTGGTGCTTCAGCACCTTAGAGAATCGTTCTCTTTGAGCTAAGGCGAGGCAACGCCGTACTGGTTTAAATTTAATCCACTATAAAAAGGTCGTCTGAAAACAGTTTTGGGTAACTGTTTTCAGACGACCTTTTCCCTTACTGCGGCCAAACCCGCCCAAGCATGGTTCGGCTTGACGTTTATCCTAATTGGCTGCGTTGACGCACAAAGAATCAATCTTGCCCGCGCGCGGGAAGCGGATGGTGTAGCGTCCTTTTTGGTTGATTTCGGCAAAGCTGAAGCGGTCTTCAGGCGTATCGCCGTCCGCGCCCACTTCCAAAGCAACGCGTTTGCCTTTCGGGTCTTTCACGACCACATTAGGGCTGACGGGCGCGAATGAAAGCATCAAACCATTGTCTTCCGTCACCTTAAAGCTGTACACCTCGCCGCGTTTGACCTTCATAGGTTGGTCGATGCAGCCCGTTTCATTCAAGGGCAAATTTTTTTCCGCATAAGCAAAAGCGGTGCTGCCCAAGCCCAAAGCAAGCATCAGGGAAAAACTCAGAGATTTCATACGGTTTCCTTTGAGATTTAAATATTCAAACGAAGCGGGATTATAGCACTGATTATTTGGCATCCGCGCTAGGCGAGACGAAAAATAATCCAACCAACATAAAACTCAACCATCCCTCCGTTCCAACACCTTCCTCGCCGCTTCCACGCCCCAATACAAGGCTTCTTCGAATACCGAATAGCCGCTCAAATCGCTGTGGGCAAACAGCAATCCTGACGCACGGTTTCTGATTTCTAACAAAGATTCGTCGTTCAGATAACCGACTTTCGGTACGCTCATGCCGTGTCCGCGCACCGTAACATCGACGTGTGAAACGTGTTGCCAGAAGCCTTCTCCGTAGGCGGCGATCAAGTCTTTGGCGGCCAAGTCGCGCAGTGCTTCGTCGGAGGCTTCGAGCAGTTGGCGGCGGACGGCTTGCGGAGTGTCGTGGTTGAGCGCGGCGTAGGCGGTGAAGATGGTGCGCTCGGGGCGGGCGACGCGGATGAGCTGGTTGGTGGCGACGACGTAGCCGAGTCCTTGACTGCCGTAGATGACGTTATCCCACGCCGTTTCGCTGTTGTTTTTTTCTTTCGGGAAACCGTGCAGCTCGAAATTGGCGACCAACCACGGGGCGTATTCGGGAATGTTCAAACCGTATTGCGCGGGATTTTCGACGATGCGGGCGGCGACCATCAACGGCATGGCGGAGATAACGTGTTGCGCGGTCAGGGCAACGGTTTCGCCGCTTGAATTGTTGCGCAGCCAAACTTCGATACGGTCGTCTGAAAGCGGTTTGATTTTGACGGCGGATGCGTTGACGGAAGCGGGTTTGTCGAGGCGGATGCGGTTTTCAGACGACCATTGCCAACCTTCCTGCAAACCGGCATAGCGGCGCAGGTTTTCGGAAAGGTGCGCCAAACCTTCGGGCCAAGTCAGGACGGTTTCCGCGCTGTTGCGGGCGGCGAAGTAATGCAGTCCGGCAAAGGCGGATACTTGCGCCATGCCCTGTCCGTAATCGTCGCGGCAGCAGTAATCGAGATACCACAAGAGTTCGGGCGAGGTGTAGCCTTCTTGCGTAAGCCATTGTTTAAACGTCAGGCTATCGAGTTTGCGCCACGTTTCGTCTGCCGATGACAGGGCTATCGGAATAGCAAAAATCTTTTTGTCGTCGCTGCCGTAAGCCTGTTTCAGACGACCGATTAAATCAAAAAATCGTTTGGAATCAGCATCTTCTTTCGGCAACAGGTGTTCCTGCCATTTATCCTGATACAGAAGGCGCGACTCGGGCGCGTAAACTAAATCGGTTTCCCTGAAGCTGCCGTCCGATTGCAAGATACCAAAATCCGCCAGCATCTCGCGCACATACGCACTCTCTTTCGACGGCAAGGCAAGATAATGCGCGCCGCTCGGCGCTTGCAGGCCGTCTGAAGCAGTGTAGGCGGCATTGTTGCCGTTGCGCTCGAATCCTTCCGCCAGCAATACATCACGATGACCGTGTTTCGCCAAATACCACAACGCCCCCAAACCCGCCGCGCCGCCGCCGAGTATCAGCGTATTGCATTCGTAACGGCGGCTCGGAGGACTGAGCAATTTCCCGTCGCGCAACAAATGCCCCAACGGCAGCCCGATGCGGTTGACGGAAACCGGCGGTTTGCAGTTGAGGCGGTTGTAAGTCAGCCAAGAGAAAGAGGACGCAGCGGCAAGCGCGGCGGTGTAACTGAGAAATTGACGGCGTGTCGGCATGGGGTTGAATGTCGGTTTAGGGTTCTGACTGGTCGTCTGAAAACATCAAGACGGTTTCAGACGACCTTTTGATGAAATGTTTCCATCAATTTTGTTTGACTGAGGATGCTTGTTGAAAACGTTTTTTATTAAGCAGGGTGCCAATGAAAAAATCAATTCGTTTCCCATCAAAAAATACAGCCCCTCGGATGTTTTTACATACCGGATCCCGCGAAACATACGAAAATCCATTATCCTCTTCTGAAACGTCTGATTCTTGAATGATGCCACTGATATTTTTGAGACATTGTCTATATACCGCTTCTCGTTTGGCATCGTCTTTCATCCACTCGTTGTACTGTTTTTCCTCTTTCTCCTGCAATACTAACCTGTAAAGTATCCCAATTCTTGGAAACTCTTCTTCATATTTGGCTTTTGAAATCGAGAGCTCTTCTACAGTCTGATCCTGAAATTTTTTAAAGAGCACACGGATATGTATCTGGCACGATACGCCTTTTACCCAGTTTATTGATGCCTTACCATTACTACAATGCTCTGCTTCTTCCGCAATCAATTCATCGATACTTTTTTTCTGCAACTCATCCTCTAGAGACTTGGTTTTGTCAGCAAGTACCTGTCCCAATGCGATGTCAATTAATACCGGCTCCCTCTCTTCCGTACCCAATGCATCAGTTACCATGCGCGAATGGTCTTCTTTCATGATACTTTCGAAGTCTTGCCAAGGTATTTGGGCATATTTCTGCGCCAAAATTTCTTTGATTTTTGCAACTTCAGGTGATTTTTCCAGCCGCTCCCATTCTGGCCGTTCCCCCTCTTTCTTTTTCAAATTTTGTTTGATCTGTTTTATCAGAATTTCTCTGTCAACAGCCTTGCTTAAATTTATAGGCAGCTCCAATTGCTCCATGACCCGATTCGCAATGGCGCATTCTGGATAAAACACATAATAGTAGGAAGAATCTTCGTGTTCGGATTCATCAACTTGGGTTACCGCCACTTTGTCCTTAAGTTGTTTAAAGCATCTTCTGTATTCAGCCTCGAGTTTGCTGTGGTCCAACATTAATGTCTTCTCAATGTTTTTCCAATCTGCCTCTGTGGCGGCGCGGTAGGCGGCTGTCAAGATGGGCGTGGGAATGTGCTTGCCATCGCTATATCCTAATTCTGTCTGAACGAGCTCAAATAATGTTTTTTCTGAGAATTTCTCTTTTAAAACATGATAATAAGCTTTACACAAAGGAATATGATCCCAAGCTTCCTTCTGACAGCTTTGCGGGATTTCTTTGGTCAGTGTTTCGATATTTTTTGTTTTCAATTCATTCAAAAACGGCTCCGCCTTATCTGCAAAGATGCGGTCTATGGCTTCTCTTTTAGCCCGTTCTTCCATCGAACTGTCGGCATTTATGGAGTGAACGGATTCTTGATGTAAAGCCTTGGAATAAAATGTTTTCCAATCTTCATCGGCATATTTCTTTTCCCATTCTGTTTTGAATTGCATGGCTTGCTTTTCAATTTTTTGATTAAGCGCTTCTTTTTCCGCATTTTCTTTCTGCCATTCATGGAGCGGTTCTGCGGAATCAACAGCCGTCCATGCGGCGAAACAGGGTAATAATTCGGTGTTGTCAGGGTTCAACATCAAAAGATCGTCGGGATACGCCGCAATCATTTGTCGTCCATCGACGTTTTCCATATCAACACCCGCCTTCTTGAACACATCGTCTTTCAAACATTGTTCTTTTTTAGTTTTGGCTTCGTCGAGATGCTGGAAATAATACACGCGGTCTTTGACGGGCGACGTGATGGGTGCCGAATTTGGCTGACTGATACATGCGCCTAAAGAGAGGGCGGATAAAGCGAGGATGGCGGAAGTGCGTAAGCGCATTGTTAGTTCCTTAGTCAGGATATTTTTAAAATTTAAGAATGAGGTCGTCTGAAAACATCAAGACTACGGTTTCAGACGACCTTTTGATGAAATGTTTCCATCAATTTTGTTTGACTGCGGATGCTTGTTGGAAACGTTTTTTATTAAGCAGCGTTTCAGTAAAGTAGTCGAAACGTGACTCTTCAACTGGAAGACTAGAGCTAAACGCTAGACATCCCGGCGCCCGCCTAGCATACGAAGAACCATTATCCTCTTCTGAAACATATGATTTTTCGATGATTCCACTGATATTTTTGAGACATTGCCTATATGCCGCTTCTCGCTTGGTATTATCATTGCTCAGTTCAAGGTATTGTTTTCTCTCTTTTTCATGCAATACCGAAGAGTAGGCTACGTAAACCAATAAAAACCCATCTTCATCTTTATTTTCATATTTATCTTTTGAAGCGGAAAGCTCTTCTAACGTCTGATTCTGAAATTTTTTTGAGAGAGCGCGGGAATATACTTTACATTGACTATCTGCTAACCAATCTATTTTTCCTTCATCGCGACAGCTGGCAGGAATTTCGGCAATCAGTTTATCGATGCTGTTTTTCGCCAATTCATCCACGAGAGGCTGGATTTTGTCAGTAAACACCTGGTTCAATGCTATGACCATTATCTGATGCTGCTTTTGTTTCTGCTTCGGTTTCTCTTCCGTACCCGAGAAAATGTCTGCCATATTCACCGGATAGTCTTTTTCTACGGTGCTTATGAAATTTTGCCAAGGTGTTTGGGCGTATTTCTGAGCCAAGATTGTTTTGGCTTGTGCGACCTCAGGCGTTTTTTCCAACTGCTTCCATTCTTTTTCGCTGTTTGCTTCCGTTTCCCGGGTTTGTTTGCCGAAATTGATCCAAACCGCGCTGTCAATAACCTTATTTAAATCAGTAGGCAGCTCCAACCTTTCCATGACTTGATTCGTAATAACGCATTCCGGATAAAGTTCTAAATAAAAGGAAGGTGTGAAATGTTCCGTGTTATTTATCTGGGACTCTGTTGCTGCTATTTTATCGCCGATTTTTTTAGTACATTGCATATATTCGGTATTGAGTTTGCGATAGTCCAGCATTAATGCTTTATCCATTTTTTCTAAACTCTCCTCCACCGCAGAACGGTAGGCAGCCGACAAAACAGGAGCAGGCAGATGCTTGGCGTCGTTATATTGTTTTTCCATACCCGCCAATTCGGATAATGTTTTTTCTGAGAATTTGTCCTTTAAAACATAATAATAGGCTTTACACGAAGGAATAAGATCCCAAGCTCCCTTACGACAGCTTTGTGGAATTTCTTGGGCCAATGTTTCAATGTTTTTTGTTTTCAATTCATTCAAGAACGGCTCTGCCTTATCGACAAAAATGCGGTCGATGGCTTCTCTTTTGGCCCGATCTTCCAATCGGTTTTTTCTATTCCGCGCTTGAACAGATTCTTTACGCAAAGCCTCGGGATAGAATGTGTTCCAATCTTCATTGGCGTATTTCTTTTCCCATTCGGCTTTGAACTGGCTGACCTGCTTTTCAAATTTTTGATTAGTCGCTTCTTTTTTCGCATTTTCCTCCTGCCATTTGCGCAGTGGTTCTGCAGCATTGTTTGCCGTCCATGCGGCGAAACAGGGGGATAATTCGGTGTTGCCAGGATTGAGCATCAAAATATCGTCGGGATACTCCGCAATCATTTGTCGTTCATCGGCGTTTTCCATATCAACGCCCACCTTTTTAAACACGCCGTCTTTCAAACATTGTTCGTTTTTCGCTTTGGCTTCGTCGAGATGCTCGAAATAATAGATGTAGTCTTTGGCGAACGGGTTGATGGGTGTTGATGATGAAGAACTGGTGGATGCCGAACTTGGGTTGCTGATACACGCGCCTAAAGAGAGCGCGGATAAAGAGAGGATGATGGAAGTGCGTAAGTGCATTTTGGTTCCTTGATGTTCTTAGTGAGAATATTTTTGGGGGTTTTAAAATGAGGTCGTCTGAAAACAGATTGAGACTGTTTCAGACGACCTTTACAGGTTTTATTGTTCTATTGGCGGCTGCGTATCGTCCAATATTCCTTCGCCACGTTGCGCAACCGTCCAAACTGCCCGTTCTGCCGCCAATTCCCTGCACAATACTTCCTTCACTTTTTCCAACTTCATGCCGCCGCAGATAAATGCGTCTATGGCGGCGAAGCGGTGTTCCGGCCAAGTGTGGATGCTGATGTGGGATTCGGCGAGCAGTAAGATGCCGGTAATGCCGCCTGCACCGCCGAAGGTGTGGAAACGCTTGGCGAGGATGGTGGCTTCTGCAGCTTGGGCAGCGGCTTTAAGGGCGGTTTTCAGACGACCTTCGTCTTTCAAGACAGCTTGATTACAGCCATATAAATCTAAAAGACCGTGATTGCCTGGGATATGGGTCATTTATGGCCTCCGGAGAAACCTCCGCCGCCGTAATAGCCGCCGGAGTGCATACGCGAGCCGTCGGAATCGGAAGAGCCGTAGCTGATGATCATGGAGATGACGATGATGATGGTGCTGAAAATGATGTAAGTAACTCTCGACATGTTAATCCTCGTCCTCGTCTTCTTTACCCATATTCCACAATATCCAGCTTCCTATAAAGATGGTGATAAATGCAACGGAATTGCCGTCGGTCAGCAGCGCAGGGAGGTTGACGACGACCAAGATGGCGATCATGACAAACCGTAATTGGTTATCGACCCCGTCTGCGTTCATTTTTGCCGTGTATCTGGGTGCTTCCGCCTGCAAACCGAAGGCGCCGGCAACTTTGCCGTAGGTGGTGCGCGTGCTTTTACTCCATGCCAGCTCGTGTTCGGTCAGCTCGGCACACAGTTTGCTGTTGCTGCCGACTTGGTAGTCGGTGTAATACGCCAAATCACCCGAACGGATATGCCAGTAAAACGCGCCGGCGGCGACTTCGACTTTGCCGCCGTAGGAATAAAGTTCATTACAACCTTGCGGTTTGCGGGCGCTGTTTAAACGCGGCCAGTTGTTTTGCGTTTCAGACTGGCTCCACTCGCCATCGGACGATTCAACCAACCACAAAAAGCCTTTTTGCGGATTGTAAAGCAGGTATTCGACCCACCAACCAACCGGCGTCAGTATCCGCCGTTTGCCTTCAAACATATATTCATAAGTCGCATCGGGATCCAGCTCGGAATACCTGACCGCACCCATCACAAAATAATCATTGTTATTCAGACGGCCCTGCGTGCCGATAGGCAGGGTAAACAGTTTACTCTGCGACACACGCATGGCATTGGCAGTAATCAACCGCGCTTTTTCCTTGCCGACTTCCAATTCGCTGCCGCAACTCGGGCAAATCAAAAAATCGGTGACACCGCTCAACCAATGGACGGACGACCCGCAATTCGGACAATTTTCCGAATGATGACTGCCTTTCAGACGACCGGCCGTTTCACGGATTTGGTCGTCGGTACGGGTATTCTGCAGTTTCAGTTCATTTAGGCCGACCATACTGCCGTAATAGATTTCGGGAGGATCATCGCCGTAATCTATCGTCAGAAAAAGACCTGAGCATCGCCAGTCTATGACTTTACTTGTCGTATCTTCAGTCAGCTTAAACGGCAATTCGCCCTGAGCCGCCGCTTTTCTGAGGCTGATTTCACGCTTATCCGACGGAACAAAGTTTTTATTTTGAAAATTAAAATTGCAACCGCCCGGCACGACATCGTGAAACTCCGGCACAACTTCAGGCGATTCAACCAAGCGCGTCATGGAATACAGGTCGCCGGATTCAGACAGCCAACCGGTTTGCCCGTCATCAAACAGCGCATACCATTCGTTCCACACACCGTCGTCGTATTGCACCTGAAGCCGTCCGACCAAGGTAAATGGGCGGGTAACGTATGTCCCTGTCGTGCCGATTTGCAGCGGGCTGAAATCTTCCAACAAAGCGGAATCGCGTCCGGAATCGACGATACTGTCATCCTGCCGCACCAGCATGCTGTTGCAGTAGCCGCACACCAGCGTAACGGCTGTCGCGGAATGCGCCTCAACAGGCGCGCCGCAGCTCGGGCAGTCGGTTTTGAAGAATGGGGTGTTTGACATGAATTTTCTTTTTCGGAATTTCAGACGACCTGGGGCAAACCAATACAGGCTTCAGCCGATGCTTAAAAATACTGGCAAATAAACATCTTGCCGCATTTTCCAAAACGCAAACAGCGTCCGCACTATCCGTATGCCGATGCAGACCTCAGCAAACAAGCAGTCGGCAGCAATATGATTGTATAGTAAAACAAAACGGCTTGGGTACGGAATCAGGCAAGCACAGCCGCATCCTACCGAATTTAACCCATCTATACGACAAAGGTCGTCTGAAAACCTGTCATCGTTTATCTGCATCATTCGAGCCATCACGCTATGTTTGATTTGTCCTATTCGCTCACAAATAGTCAAATTAATATTTTTATTTATTACAAATACTGTATTATGTTCGGGTAATTGTAACAAATAAAACAATAACATCATAAATTCCCAATTATCTACAATATTTTCCCCGTCATTCAGACGACCTCATTCCACAGATTTTCGATTTTTCAACACCTCAAACCATTTTGTATGGCTTGTTCGTTAAATTTTGCGCGTTTTAAATTTGGAGAATCGATGTGAGTTTCGACTGCATCGCCCATATCCGTAAAACAAACGGACTCCCACAGCCTGTCTTTGCAAAGACAGATGGCAGAAAACAGAAATAGCCCAGCTGTGAAAATACCCAAGGGGATTTAGATGACGACTTACTACGCTCATTCCGCGCAAGATGAATTCGGAAATCTCTTGCCTTACGAACACTGGCAAACCTTACAAAGCCATTCGGTCAATGTTGGTGAAATGGCGGCGGAGTTTGCTCGGGTATTTGGTGCGCAGGAAATTGCCTGCCAGACGGGACAGCTTCATGACTTAGGGAAATATTCGGAAGCCTTTAACCGCCGATTGCATGGTGGCCCCTCAGTCGATCATGCCACTGCCGGAGCCAAAATTTCTGTCGAGCGTTGGGGAAGTGTTATTGGCAAGCTGATGGCGTTTTGCATTGCGGGGCACCATGCGGGTTTGGCAAATGGGGGTGGCGAAGGTGATAACCGCCGTACGTTAAAGCAGCGTTTAGCGTTACAATTTGGCGCAGATATTCCCGCTCTTGATAACCTGTGGCAACAAGAAATCAAGCTCCCGGAAACCCTGTCCGCACCGCCACTCAAAGCCGACGCGCATCATCCTTTTTTCTCCTACGCCTTCTTTACTCGAATGCTTTATTCCTGTTTGGTGGATGCTGATTATCTCGACACCGAAGCCTTTTATTCAAACCTAGAAAACAAAGCTGTCGAGCGCGGCGGCTATCCCAAGTTAAACGCCTTGCAACACAATTTCAATCAATTTATCAACGCTTTCAGACGACGTATCGCCCAAGCTCCAGAGCAAACCGAAGCCGAAAAACGCAATGCCGCCTTAAACCGCCTGCGTGGTGAAATCCTCGATCATGCCGTAGAACAAGCGGCACAACCGCAAGGGCTGTTCACGCTCACCGTGCCGACCGGCGGCGGAAAAACTTTCACTTCCATGGCATTTGCGCTGGAACACGCCAAACGGCACGGTATGCGACGCGTGATTTACGTCATCCCGTTCACCAGCATCATCGAACAAAATGCCGCCGAATTTCGCAAAGCCTTTGGCGAATTGGGCGAACAAGCCGTGTTGGAACACCACAGCACCTTCGACGACGGCAAACTGCAAAATGAGGCCACCAAAGACAAATTGCGCCTTGCCTCGGAAAACTGGGATGCGCCGATTGTCGTGACCACCGCCGTGCAATTCTTCGAATCCCTCTTTGCCGACCGCTCCTCGCGCTGCCGCAAGCTGCACAACATCGCAGGCTCCGTCATCATTCTCGACGAAGCGCAAATGCTGCCGCTCAATCTGTTGCTGCCCATTATGCAAGCCATCAAAGAATTGGCGCAAAACTACCGCTGCAGCGTCGTCATGTGCACCGCTACCCAGCCAGCCGTACAAGCCGAAAACGGCTTCTATCGCGGCTTTGAAAACGTGCGCGAAATAGCCCCAAAACCGACCGCACTTTTCGACAAACTGCGCCGCACTACCGTGCAACACATCGGCACGCAAACCGACGCCGACCTGCTCGCCAAACTTGCCGAACACCCGCAAATGCTCGTTATCGTCAATAACCGCCGCCACGCCCGCAGCCTGTACGACCAAGCCAAACACCTTGAGGGCACATTCCACCTGACCACCTTAATGTGCGCCAAACACCGCAGCCAAAAGCTAGATGAAATCCGAGGTCGTCTGAAAAAGAGCGAACCCTGCCGCGTTATTGCCACCTCCCTAATTGAAGCAGGTGTGGATGTGGATTTTCCGCTGGTGATGCGCGCCGAAGCAGGTTTAGACAGCGTTGCCCAAGCCGCAGGACGCTGCAACCGCGAAGGCAAAAGGCTACCTGAAAACAGCTTTGTATGGATATTCGCACCCGAAGAACAATGGAAAGCCCCGCCCGAACTTGCCGCCCAAGCCGCCGTTATGCGCCTGACCGCCGACAGCTTTTCAGACGACCTCTTATCTACCCAAGCCGTCGCCGCCTATTTCAAAGACCTTTACGACCTAAAAGGCAAAGAACTGGACTACAAACAAATCCTACAAATGCACCGCAACGCCGGGCAAAGCCTCGATTTCCCATTCCAAACCATCGCCAACAAGTTCCGCATGATTGAAAGCCATATGCAGCCGCTGATTATTCCGTTCGATGTTGATGCCGAAAACCTCATTAGCAGCCTGCACCATGCCGACCACATCGGCGGACTCTTACGCAAACTGCAACCCTATACCGTCCAAATCCCCGAAAAAGCCCTCGCCGCCTTGTATAAAGCAGGGCGTATCGAATCGATTAACGAAAAAAACTTTGGCAAACAGTTTTATACGCTGATTGGACTGGATTTGTATGATGAAGTGGCAGGGTTGAGTTGGGAGGATTTGAACTTTTTTAGGGCAGAAGGATTGACCTTTTAATAAACTTTAATTAAATTATCTTCTATAGAAGAATTATATTCACACTAAAGGTGCCGAGTCAGCAATCTTAAATATAATTCTGAGCGGAAAATCAAAGTAACTGACTGTTCGATTAAATTGAGCAATTGGTAGAAATTTTGCAGTTTTAACCAGAAGAAAAGAGATGTTCTGGATTGAATGGGAAATGATGTAATGCTTTTAACTAAAATTCAAATTAGCAATTATCGTGGTATTAAGAATCTTGATCTTGATCTAGCACCAACAACAGTATTGATTGGGGAAAATAATTGTGGGAAAACCACAGTACTGCATGCGTTACGTGCCTGCCTACAGACATTAAAAAATTCAGGTCGTTCAACTCCTTTTGATGAATTTGATTTTCACTTTGATAGTCAGACAGCAGATCCTACAACAGCCCCAAAAATTGAAATTATATTAACTTTTGAAGAATCAAAGCCTGGCGAGTGGTCTGATAAAGTGGAACAAAAGCTAGGTGGTGATGGAGGAGTAATTTCTTTCATACCACCAGATGATAGAGGTCGTGTTCAATTGCGTGTGAATGCTGAATACTCTATGGCTACTCAGGATATTGATACTACTTTTGATTTCCTTGATGCAGCAGGTAATCCACTAAATACAAAGAATCGTAGTCGTTTAGGTAGCTTGCAACAGTTACGGCCGCTGTTCTATTTGTCTGCACTGCGTGATGCAGGTAGAGAGTTTTCTCGAACTTCACAGTTTTGGTCGCCCTTTGTCAAAAACTCCCAGATAGATGAGCCTACCAAGGCTGATATTGAAGAACAACTTGAAAAAATAAATGCCAAAATTATAGAAGCTCACGGCACCTTTAAAGATGTGCGTGAGCATTTGAACAAGGTACAGGAACTCGTCGCCCTAGGGAAGCAAGATGTGGTTAGTGTTGATGCAGTACCTGCAAGAATTTTCGATATACTCAATCGCACCCAAGTCAGTATCTCGTCAACTACAGGTGCGCGATTACCTATTGGCAGACATGGCGAAGGTACACAGAGTCTAACCGTTTTGATGCTCTTTGATGCTTTTTTAAAGTCTGAACTTGCTCGCAAGCAAGGTGTGCAGGAGTCTAAGCCCATTGTTGCGCTAGAGGAGCCTGAAGCTCACTTGCACCCAAATGCTGTGCGGGCACTATGGAAAACGATCAATGATATTGATGGACAGAAGTTGATTGCGACTCATTCAGGAGACCTTTTGTCGGAAGTTGATTTGACAGCAATCCGTCGAATTTACAAGTCTCGGGGATTGGTAAAGGTGGGAAGCATTGCCCCCGATTTATTAAATCCACGTGAGCAACGGAAATTTGATTTTCTGATACGCCGGGCACGTGGCGAACTATTTTTTGCGCGATGTTGGCTATTGGGAGAGGGTGAAACGGAAGCCATTTTATTTTCAGGTGTGGCGGAGGTGCTGGGGTTAGATCTTGCGCAGGAGGGAGTTCGCTGTATTGAATACCGATTAGGCGATATTGACTACTTTTTGAAAGCAGCCAATGCTCTCGGTATTTCTTGGCACTGCCTGACGGACGCCGATTCGCAAGGGCTTGTGGATGCAAGTAAAGCGCAAAATCGTATTCCGGATATGCCTAAACGCAAAGATCGTCACATATCTGTGTTGACCGGAGCATCATCAATAGAGCCGTATTTAGCTAATCATGGTTTTTTAGATGTTTACGAGAGTATTGCAGTGCCAGCAAAGAAGGCCGTGAAACTAACCGCTTCTCAAGGTGCCCCTGAATATGCAGACCAGATTATTCAGTGCATCCCGGACAAACCGAGTGCCGCTTATGCAGTAGTCGAGGCCATGCGTGAGCGTGGTGTAGGTTCAGTTCCAAAAGCACTAGCTGGAGCGGTCATGAAAGCAGTTGCGCTAGCAAGGAGACAGTGATGGATTACTTGAAAAAACTAAACCCTAATCAACTTGTTGCTGCTCAGTGGAATGAAGGGCCGATGCTTGTTCTAGCTGGGCCAGGGTCAGGCAAGACTGCAACATTAACCGCACGTGTTGCTCGACTGATTGAGCAAGGGAGAGATGAATCTTTCCGCATTCTATGTTTGACGTTTACACGCAAGGCTGCTGCGGAAATGCGGGAGCGCCTTTTGAGTCTGGTGCCTGATGCGAAAGAACGGGCATTGCTGACGACTTTCCATTCTTTTGCTACTGATATTCTACGTCAGCATGGTAGTCATTTTAATCTGAGCCCGGATTTTGAAATTTTGGAAGATGCTGAGCGTGTCGGCATTGTTAAATCAGTACTGGAGGGGGGGGAATTTACGAAATTTGTTTCAGCAGAAAAGGCGATGGCAGCAATAGATTTTCTGCTCAGAAATGTAGTGTCTGATGAACAAGTGCTCACGCTATTGAAAGACGAGGAAGCGGGAAGACAACTACAGTTACTTTTTGTCCAATACAAAGAGAGCTTGAAGCAGCAAAACTGCTTAGATTACGGGGCAATCCTTTATTTTTGCGAAGAGCTATTAAGAGCAAGACCGCGTGTCAGTAAACAGCTACGGACGGTGTATCGGTATATTTGCGTAGATGAGTTCCAAGATACCAATGTAGCACAGTTCAGAATACTTCTTGCTATTGCGCCAGATAAGAATTCCAATATTTTTATCGTTGGGGATGACGATCAAGTCATTTACCAATGGAATGGTGCCAGTCCAAAACGAGTGAAGGAGTTGGAGGAACACTACGATCTGACCACCATTCAGTTGCCAGAAAACTACCGATGCCCGTCTGAAGTAGTTGAATTGGCGAATTCACTCATCTTGCATAATAGTGAACGCTCACCGGATAAGAGGCCTTTACTTTCGATGAGGGTAGGCACTGATTCCAACCCAATCGAATTGCTTTCATTTGACGATGAGCAGCAGGAAGCCAATGGGGTCGCAGAGCATGTGGCTGCACGGTTGCGGAATAGCGTGCATCCATCAGACATTGTGATCTTGGCGCGTACCACCAAACTCTTGGAGCGAGTACAGCAGGCACTAAGCAAGCTGTCAATTGAAACTCACATACAGCGACGAAAATCTCAATTTGAAAGTGCACCATTTAGGTTTTTGGTGTCGGCATTGAAACTGGCGTTAGTTCGGTCTGACAAAGACTTAGCTGCGACAGTCACAAAAGCACTTTCCGACTGTGTAAAGCAAGAAATTAGCAGTGAGAATTTGGCTGAATTTTCGACTGTACTTAATGGAGATCAATTAGAAGCGCTTGGAGTGTTGGTTACTACTAGCAATGCGGTGCCACAAGAGCTGTGTCAAGCTGTTCAATCGCTTGTTCAGGGACAGTACGCCCAATTTGTTCAATTAACACTATCCTACTTTGATACTGTAGAGAAGGAGAGTGAAGACGACGGTAATGAGCAGTACGCCGAGTATGAGGCAGAGAGAGCTGTATGGCAGAAAATTCTTCGTGATGATATGGGTGGTGAGAATGATGCTTACTCATTGTCTTTGGGACAGTTCCTGCAAGAACTTGCGTTAGCAAACAAGACACCAGAGGCACCATCAAGCGCTGTGCGATGCTTGACGATTCACAGTTCAAAAGGCATGGAGTTCCAGCATGTGTATTTAGTCGGCATAGCTGAAGATCAACTGCCATCTTTTCAGAGTAAAAAAGCAGGCGATAACAGTCGGGAAATGCAGGAAGAACGTCGAAACTGCTTTGTAGCGATTACAAGAACGATGCAAACCCTGACATTGAGCTATAGTCAGAAGTACAACGGGTGGCATAAAGAGCCTTCAAGATTTTTGTTTGAAATGGGCTTGTTAGAACACAAGAATAACTAATAGGAGAGTAAAAATTTAGTGAAAAACAAAAAACTTGAACATACTAAGTAACAGGCATCTAACTTATATCGAACTACAGATAAATTTAGAGATAGGCCGTCTGAAAAAAAACTAGTGTATACGCAGCCTACGGGCTGTGTGGGTTGAAACTAAAGTAGATAGTTGAAAGTAAAAATCAGCCGCCTTCGGGCGGCTGTGTGTTAAGGAGTTTATATGGCAAATCAAATCCGCCTACACATTTGGGGCGATTATGCCTGTTTTACCCGTCCGGAGATGAAGGTGGAGCGGGTGTCTTATGATGTCATCACGCCGTCGGCGGCGCGCGGGATTTTGGCGGCGGTGCACTGGAAACCGGCGATTCGGTGGGTGATTGACCGCATTTATGTGTTGAAACCGATTCGGTTTGAGTCGGTGCGGCGCAATGAGTTGGGCGGCAAGATTTCGGCGGGTAAGGTCAGCGGCGCGATGAAGCGCAAGAGCGTTGCCGATTTATATACGCTGATTGAAGACGACCGCCAGCAGCGCGCGGCGACGGTGCTTAAAGATGTGGCTTATGTGATTGAAGCTCATGCGGTGCTGACGGCAAAAGCGGGGGCGGATGAGACCGTTACCAAGCATATTGAAATGTTCAAACGCCGTGCGAAAAAGGGGCAATGCTTTCAGCAGCCTTGTTTGGGCGTGCGTGAATTTCCTGCCGATTTTGCCTTGATTGACGAGGGTGAACCGCTGCCGCTGCCGGTATTATCGGAAAGCGAGGCAAACCGCGATTTGGGCTGGATGCTGCACGATATTGATTTTGACCACGGCAACACGCCGCATTTTTTCCGCGCACAAATGAAAGACGGCGTGATTGATGTGCCGCCGTTTTACGCCGAGGAGGTAAAAGCATGATTCTTGCGTCCCTTGCCCGCTATTACCGCCGTTTGGCAGCGGAAAACGATGAAATGGGCAACCCGAAAGTACCGCCTTATGGCTTTAGCGAGGAGAAAATCGGCTGGATTTTGGTATTGGATAAAGAAGGTCGTCTGAAAACCGTTGTGCCGAATCTGACCGCCGATAAAAAGCCGCAGCCGAAGCTGATGAGCGTGCCTCAATCTTTCAAACGCCCTGGTACTACACCCAAGCCATTTTTTCTGTGGGATAAAACTTCTTACGCGCTTGGCGTGGAAGCCAATAAAAACAAAGCCGAAGCCAAAGAAAAACCGTTTACGTCGTCTGAAAAAACTTTTGACGCCTTTAAGCAATACCATCTCGATTTACTGCAAAACAGCGAAGATGAAGGCTTGCAGGCCTTGTGCCGTTTTCTGCAAAACTGGCAGCCTGCACATTTCGCTGCCGAAAATCTGCCAGCTGAAATGCTCGATGCCAACATCGCATTTTCTCTTGAAAAACCGACCGCACTTATCCATAAACGCGAAGCCGCACAAACCTTGTGGGCGGGCTGCCTGAAAAGCGATGAAGCACTCGAGGGTTTGTGCCTGATTAGCGGCGACACCGCCCCGATTGCGCGGCTGCATCCGGCGATTAAAGGCGTGTTTGGCGGGCAAAGCTCCGGCGGTTCGATTATTTCGTTCAACAAAGAAGCCTTTGCTTCTTTTGGCAAGGAGCAAGGCGCAAATGCGCCCGTTTCCGAACAATCCGCCTTTGCCTACACCACCGCGCTGAACTATCTGTTGCGCCGCGAAAATAATCACTGTCTGACCATCGGCGATGCCAGCACGGTCTTTTGGGCGGAAGCGGATGATAGCGCAACGGCGCAGGCTGCCGAGGGCTTCTTCGCGCAAGTGTTCACGCCGCCGGATGATGAACAAGAAAGCGCCAAAGTTTTCAACGTATTGAAACAAATAAGTAACAAAGGCCGTCCGCTGCAAGAAATTGCACCCGAACTCTCTCCCAATACCCGTTTTTATATCTTAGGGCTTGCCCCCAATGCCGCACGGATTTCCGTTCGGTTTTGGCTGGATACCACGTTTGGGCAGTTGGCGGAAAATTTGGCGCAGCATTGGCAAGATTTAGCCCTTGAGCCTTGCGCATGGAAAACGCCGCCGTCTATTTGGCGACTCTTATTGCAAACTGCCGTATTGGGCAAAAGCGAAAATATCTCGCCCGTGTTGGCAGGTGAGATGACTCGCGCCGTGATTTGCGGCACGCAGTATCCCTTGAGTTTACTGTCGCAACTGATTACCCGAATCCGTGCCGACGGCGACGTGAACGGTCTGCGCGTGGCAATGATGAAAGCCGTATTAGAGCGGCGTTTTAGAAAAGGTTTTATCGAAGAAGGAGTTCCTATGAGTTTGAACAATGAAAGCCCGAATCGCGCCTATCTTTTAGGGCGGCTGTTTGCCGTGTTAGAGCGCATTCAATATCAGGCGTTGGGCGAATTAAATGCCGGCATCGCCGACCGCTATTACGGCTCTGCATCCGCCGTGCCGTTTTCGGTTTTTCCGCGCCTTTTGTCGGGTGCAAAACACCATTTGTCGCGCTTGCGTAAAGACAAAGCCGGCATGGCGGTGAATTTGGATAAAGATTTGGGCGAAATCATTGCTAAACTGCCCGAAACCTTTCCGCGCCATTTGAGCATTGACGAGCAAGGCCGCTTTGCCATCGGCTATTACCATCAAAAACAAAGCTATTTTGCTAAAAAAGAAACCGCTGAAACCATTGAAAACTAAGGAGCCAGAAAATGTCTGCCATTCAAAACCGCTATGAATTTGTTTACTTTTTTGACGTAACCAACGGCAACCCCAACGGCGACCCCGATGCGGGCAATATGCCGCGTCTTGACCCCGAATCCAGTAAAGGCTTGGTAACCGATGTCTGCCTGAAACGCAAAATTCGTAATTTTGTCGAAATCAGCAGTGAAAACGAAGCCGGTTACGAAATCTACGTCAAAGAAAAGAGCGTGTTAAACCTGCAAAACAAACGCGCTTATGAAGCACTTGGCATTGAATCTGAGGCCAAAAAATTGCCAAAAGACGAAGCCAAAGCCCGCGACATTACCGCCTGGATGTGCAAAAACTTCTTCGATATCCGCACTTTTGGTGCCGTGATGACCACCGAAGTCAACAGCGGACAGGTGCGCGGCCCGGTACAACTGGCGTTTGCCCAATCCATCGACCCGATTGTGCCGCTGGAAGTTTCCATCACCCGCATGGCGGTAACCAACGAAAAAGACTTGGAAAAAGAACGCACTATGGGGCGCAAATACATCGTTCCTTACGCGCTTTACCGCGTGCATGGCTTTATCTCCGCCAACCTTGCCGCCAAAACCGGTTTTTCAGACGATGACTTAGCCAAGCTCTGGCAAGCACTGACGTTGATGTTTGAACACGACCGCTCTGCCGCCCGTGGCGAAATGGCGGCGCGCAAATTGATTGTTTTCAAACACGACAGCGCGCTCGGCAGCCAGCCTGCACATAAATTGTTTGATGCCGTGAAAGTTGAACGCGTAAACGGCGAATCAGGTACGCCCGCAAGCGGTTTTGGCGATTACAACATCAGCGTGGTTTCAGACGGCCTGAATGGCGTAAGCGTGGAAGAGTTACTTTAAAAAACACTTGAAAAGATGACCGCACTTTCAACCGAAACCCAAAGGGAAAATCAGGACACGCGCTTGATTCCCCTTTCCGCCCTGCAACATTACGCCTTCTGCCCGCGCCAATGTGCATTGATTCACAACGAGCAGGCGTGGGCGGAGAACTATTTGACCGCGCAGGGCAAGGCGCTGCATGAGCGAGTGGATTCGGGCGAGCCCGAAACGCGTAAGGGCGTGCGTTTTGAGCGGACGGTGCATGTGTCGGCGGAGAAACTGGGCATTAGCGGCGTGTTGGATTTGGTGGAAGTGGACACGAAAACAGGCAGCCTGAAACCTGTGGAATACAAACGCGGCAAGCCCAAACCTGACTCGATGGACGAAATCCAGCTCTGCGCCCAAGGCTTGTGCTTGGAAGAAATGACGGGGCAAACCGTCTCTGAGGGTGCGCTGTGGTATATGAAGATCCGCCACCGCGTCCCCGTCGTGTTTTCAGACGACCTGCGCGCCCAAACACTCGCCACCATCGCCGCCGTGCGCGAACTCTTAAACAGCGGACAAACTCCGCCGCCTGACTACGGTAAACGCTGCAAAGCCTGCTCGCTGGTGGAAATTTGCCAGCCGGAGCTGCTGGGGAAATGGGATAGGAGTGTGGGGTATGTGGAGAAGTTGTTTGGGGAATAAAAAATAGGAGATTCATATTATGAAGATATTAGATTTTGTTTTTGATTTTGGTAAACCATCATTTAATGGAACTGGAGGCTTATGTCGAGTACGTACATACGTAACGAAAGACAGTAAACCCGTTACTTTTTTAACTGAATTGGATAAAAATGATGGCCAATCTGTTACGAATGCTGTTGAATTTATTATCGATAAACTAATTTTAGATAGAGGATTTAATGAGCATGTTTTTATAGAACATTATGAACGAGATAACGATATATTGTTTCATGATACCTTTGATATGGTATTTATTGAAAATAAGAAACCCAAGTGGAATCAGTTGAGTAAAATTGAAGTTGAAAACCTTATTGGTAATGATGATTTTACTGACTTAAAAAATGATAGATCATCGAAAAATGAAAGAATATTAAAGCAAGCTGATAGCATTAGATTCAAAAGAAATCCGTGGATTGATTCGCCATATCAAAAGAGTAACTCTTTTATTCAAAGAAAGTTATCAATTGAAAAACAAATGAAATCTAAAAATGATCTTATCAAATTAATTGAAAGTAAATGTATAGAGCAAGATCTTCTAGCTTTTCTAAAGCAAGATTTATCATTTTTTGGAGAGGTATATTCTAATCCTGAAGATGAATATATTGTATTTTCCGAGTTTCCAATTGAAAATGGTTCAAAAGATAAAAATGGTTCTATAGATTTTGTTGTATTTACAGGTCGGAGTCGAATGGATGTAATATTAATTGAAATAAAAGGAGCGAATTTCAATTTATTTAATCAAAATGGATATTGCCAACCTCACGCAGATATTTCGAAAGCTCACCAGCAAATACGAGACAGATTACACGTAGCCTATTACGAGAACATGTCTAGTTTCAGAAAGCAATGTCATATTTTTAGAAATGAAGCTGAAAATGGAAAATCCTCATTTAAAAATTACTTAGTGGGGGCGGAAGGAAAACTACAAGTAGATCCAAATAAAGAAATTAAAATTCGAACAGTAATTATTGGAGGTAGAACACAAGATGACCAAAAAGAAAGTTTGGAAAGGCATAAGTTTGAAAGATCACACACTATACCTATTACTTTAGAATCTTGGGATACATGGATTAGAAAATTGAAACGAGAAAACTAAATTTGAAATTATTGCAGTGATTAGCTACCAATAATTTTCAGGCAGTCCAACTATCACACTTAAAAGTGCGTTCAAAACCCAAGGAGTTTCCCATGCGCAAACTGCAAAACACGCTCTACATCACCACCCAAGGCAGTTATTTGCACAAAGAGCGGGAGACGCTGGTGGTGGAGCAGGAGCGTAAGAAGGTAGCGCAGTTGCCGGTGCATTCCATCGGGCATATTTTCTGTTTCGGGAATGTGCTGGTGTCGCCGTTTTTGTTGGGGTTTTGCGGTGAAAATAATGTGAATTTGGCGTTTTTTACCGAAAACGGACGTTTCTTGGGGCGGCTTCAGGGGCGGCAGAGCGGCAATGTGCTGCTGCGTCGGGCGCAGTATCGGGTGTCGGAGCAAAATCCCGTGCCGATTGCGCGCAATATCATCGCGGCGAAGATTCAGGCGAGTAAGCGGGTGCTTCAGCGGCAGATTCGTAATTATGGCGAAAATGCGGCGATTCAAAGTGCGGTCAATGCTTTGAATATTTCGCTGCGGCAGTTGAAGGGCGCGGCGGAGCTGGACGTGGTACGCGGCATTGAGGGCGATGCGGCGGCGCATTATTTTGGCGTATTCGGGCAGCTTTTGAGCGAAAAAAGCGGCTTTTCTTTTGACGGGCGCAACCGCCGTCCGCCCAGAGACGGGGTGAACGCGCTACTGTCGTTTGTGTACAGCATCTTGGGCAAGGACATTAGCGGCGCGCTGCAAGGCGTGGGGCTCGGTCCTCAGGTGGGCTTTCTGCACGCCGACCGACCGGGGCGCGACAGTTTGGCGCAAGATATTTTGGAAGAATTCCGCGCATGGTGGGTGCTTTCCTTGATTAACCGCGGGCAAATCAAACCGCAGGATCTTGTTACCGAGGCAAGCGGTGCGGTAAACCTGAAAGCCGAGGCGCGTAAGCTGTTGTTCCAAGCTTTGCAGGCGAAAAAGCAGGAAAAAATCGTTCATCCGTTTTTTGGGGAGGAAGTGGAAATCGGGCTGTTGCCGTATATATTCAGGCAATGCTGTTAGCACGCCATTTGCGCGGGGATTTAGCGGGATATCCGCCATTTTTGATGAGATAGGTTTGCAGGCTGCCTGAAAACAGGTCGGACGTTTTCAGACGACCTCTAAAGCAGCCTGCACATGGGAATATAAAATGCTGATGCTGATTACTTACGATATTTCGCTGGAGGACGCGGAAGGACAGGCAAGACTGCGGCGCGTGGCGAAATTGTGTTTGGACTATGGCGTGCGTGTGCAGTATTCAGTGTTCGAATGCGACATCGCGCCCGACCAGTGGGTTGTTTTAAAAGACAAACTCTTGAAAACCTACAACCCCGAAACCGACAGCCTGCGCTTTTACCATCTGGGCAGCAAATGGCGGCGCAAAGTGGAACACCACGGCGCGAAGCCAGCGGTGGATGTGTTCAAGGATACGTTGATTGTGTGAATCGCCAACCTACAGTTCTCATGAAAATGCTGCAAGGTTGGCGAACTGGGATTGTTCTTTAACAATCAGGATATTGTGAATGCGGGTGTAACAGAAAAGGCTGTGTTATACTCGCGTTCACGCTTTTCTTAGGAGCTTAGCGAAATCAGGGCTGCGAAACCTGATGGAGCAAGGCTTTTGAGAGAGGCTCAGCCGCCTTTAGGCGGCTGTGTGTTGAAACAGCCGACCGTTATCTTGAATGGGTTAAGAAACAGCAGCCGCCTTTAGGCGGCTGTGTGTTGAAACAGGGATAAAGGCAACGAATCCCAATGCATCAAAACCAGCCGCCTTTAGGCGGCTGTGTGTTGAAACAGGGATAAAGGCAACGAATCCCAATGCATCAAAACCAGCCGCCTTTAGGCGGCTGTGTGTTGAAACCTGCGTACTCTTACACCATCAAGGGCGCGCCGCCCAGCCGCCTTTAGGCGGCTGTATGTTGAAACAACGGACAAATCGAAGGCAAGAATTTCGACTATTCCAGCCGCCTTTAGGCGGCTGTGTGTTGAAACATCGGCTCAGTCGCAGAACCGCGCATATCTGGATTCATCCGCCTTCGGGCGGCTGTGTGTTGAAACGGGCGGTAAAGTGAAGTCATGCCGCCGTCTGTTTGCCAGCCGCCTTCAGGCAGCTATATATCAGTACAACTCAGAGATTTCTTACAACAAAGGTCGTCTGAAAACTGAACTGGCCCCCAAATCTTGGACGCTCATAAAAGCCTATTCAGGCGCTCTGTGCAAGCTGGGTTCTGTATGCGACAGGACTCAGCTTTTTCAATTTCAAACTGCAACGCTCCCGGTTGTAGTAATCCATATAGTCATCTATCTGCTTCATCAATTCATCTACCGTCAATTCACCTGCGTTATAGAAACACTCCGTCTTCAACACCGCAAAGAAGCTTTCCATCGGCGCATTGTCCCAACAGTTCGCCTTTCGCGACATGCTTTGAACCATGGAATGCTCCGCAAGCAATTCCCTATACCCCGCCGTACGGTACAGCACACCTTGGTCCGAATGAAGCATCGTTCCTTTATCAGTCAGACGGGGGGCGGCTTTTTCGAGCATTTCCTTCACCATTTCGCTGTCGGCTCTGCGGCTCATGGCGTAGGCGACGATCTCGCGGTTGAACAAGTCCAAGATTGGCGAGAGGTACAGTTTGCCGTCCTTTCCTTTGAGTTCGGTAACGTCGGTCAGCCATTTTTCGTTGGGCTTTTCAGCTTTGAATAGGCGTTTGAGGAGGTGCTCCGATATCTCGCCCATGGCGGGATGGCGGTAGGCTTTTTTCGCCCGTATGAGGGCTTTCAGTTCCAACTGCTTCATCAACCGCGCCACTTTTTTGCGGTTCCAATCTAATGCGGCGGCAATGCGCCTTTGTCCGTAGCGTCCTTTATGCCGCCGGTAGGTTTCGACAAGGAGTGCTTTGTCGGCTGCGTCGGGATCGGGTCGGTCTTGGTGATGGTAGTAAAAGCTGCTTTTGGGCAGGTTTGCGATGTGCAGCAGGTATTTGAGCGGGTGTTGCGCCCTCAGTGTTTGGACGGTTTGGCTTTGTCCTTTTCGGTCTGTTTTTGGCTGAGGGCTTTTAACTCCTTTAGGTAGGCGACCTCTGCGCGCATATAGCACAACTCTTCGATAAGCTCTGCCTGCGTTTTTTCTTGGTCGGGTTTGTCGGCGATGAAGGGGTTTTTGCGGTGTTGGGGCATGGTTTTGGATTGGGGATGTTCGAGTGCGCCGATACCGCCTTCTTGATAGGCGCGTATCCATCGTCTCAGGTGGGTTCGGGAAATGCCGTAGTGGTCTGCGGTACGCTGTTGGCTGCGTATATGCAGGTAGTGGAGTACGGCTTGGTATTTGAAGTGTAATGTATATTTGCTCATAAAAAAACTGCACCTTGTGAGTTGGAGGGGATGTCCAACTTTTGGGGTGCAGTTCAAACTTATCAATCGGTTTTCAGACGACCTTTTTCAGCCATCAAAATAAGCCCGATACTTTGGAATAGGCTATGGGCATCAGACAGATAGGTCAGCCGATTCGGGCATCAGAATTTCACACCTTTATGTAAGGCTACGATGCCTGCGCTCATATTATGGTAATCAACGCTGTCGAAACCGGCATCCAGCATCATTTGTTTCAATGTTTCCTGATCGGGGTGCATGCGGATGGATTCTGCCAGATATTGATAGCTGTCTGCGTCTTTGGCAATGAGTTTGCCCATGACCGGCAGCAGTTTGAAGGAATACAAATCGTATGCGCCTTCCAGTGGTTTGTAGACTTTGGAAAATTCCAACACCAAGAGCGTTCCGCCCGGTTTGAGCACACGGTACATTTCTTTGAGCGCGGCATCTTTGTGGGTCATGTTGCGCAAACCGAAAGCAACGGAAACCAAGTTGAAATAGTTGTCGGGAAACGGCAATTTTTCGGCATCGGCCAGCGATACGGGCAGAATCAAACCTTCATTCAGCAGTCTGTCTCTGCCCACTGTCAGCATGGATGAGTTGATGTCGGTCAGCCACACTTCGCCCTCTTTGCCCACACGCTTGGCCCAGCCGCGCGACAGGTCGCCGGTACCGCCGGCGATATCCAGCACTTTATCGCCCTTTTTCAGACGGGCGGTATTGATGGTGAAATGTTTCCAAACGCGGTGCAGGCCGGCAGACATGACATCGTTCATGATGTCGTAGTTTTTGGCTACGGAATGGAACACTTCGGCCACTTTACCTGCCTTTTCTTCTTCGTTTACGGTAGTGAAACCGAAATGGGTTTTGTGGTCGCTCATAGAGGTGCTTTCCTAAAATAATCTGAAATCAATATGGTTCAAACGGTATTTCGATTTTCAGACGACCTTGCTCTAGGGGTCGTCTGAAAGTTTAATCATTGAGAGGCAAACCTGTCTTTCAATTTGTTCATGGCTATGCCGAATGCTGAAATTTCATCTCTGAAGGTGATGGTGTTTTTATCATCATTCACGATATGCTTTTTGCGGACCGGCTTAGCGTAGTCTATCAAATGGATGGCTAAATAATCTTTTTTATTCAGGTAACAACGCAACTCGCCCGTGCAGTGGCATTGTACCCTCAAGACCGTATCTTTCCAGCCGATTCTGTTTGACATCAGACAGGCTGATATATTTTTTCAAGCGAGGAACAGAGCTGCTTTGCCGACATCCTGCTGTCCGTCACAATGCCGCTTCAAAAAGAACAAACACGCTCAGTAATCAATGATGCCCGCCACAACCGCCGCTGCCGCAGGAATGCTTTTTACCGGCAATAAGGTCGGCGGCACTCGGTATTCTGGAAGCTCCGGCTTCTTTTAACCTGCGGAGATAATCCTGCCAAAGCACATCATAATCGTAAGCCAATTTGTAAAGATAAGCCCAGTCATACAAACCGCTATTATGACCGTCTGAAAAAGTAATTTTGAGCGCATACTGACCGACAGGGTCTAAATCAGAAATCGTGACTTCTGCTTTACCCGTCTGCAAGACATCTTGTCCCGCGCCATGTCCGCGCACTTCGGCGCTTGGAGAATAAACGCGGAGAAATTCGGCAGGAAGGGTTTTGCGTTCGCCGCGATAAACCAAAACCAAAGCCGATCGGTCATGTTGCAAACGGATTTCTTCAGGAATGTTGTTATCAACTTGGTTCATGTCATACCCCCATTTTCTTTCGCAGCACCGCTACCCGGATTGAAAAACGCCGCCCAAAAACGCAAACAGCAAGATTAAAATGAGCGAAAAACGGATCAGCGCAATCCGCATCGACATATCCAAGCCCAAATCAAACACTGCCAAAACCACATATATCAGGAAAGAAAGCATCATCAGTCCGATACAGATAAAGGCATAACGCGTATGGGCGGCAATTTTCGGATGGCGGATCATTGTTTGAGAAACAAGAAATAAAATTTCCGCTATTCTAACAGTTTTACGGTTCACCCAAACAATAAAGTATCTTGCCCTACCCTGCTTTGTCTTGTTGCGTATGAAAGAAGGTCGTCTGAAAACCTGTTTGTGTTTCAGACGACCTTGATTGCTATTGCCAGATATAAAGTAAGACCGCCTTATCATTTTCTTCTTTCGGCGTTAACCGGACATCATCGCCTTTGTCTCCGGTAACCCGTACCACCATACCGCCGATCTGACGCTCCATGACTTCGAGTTTCGCTTTGCCACGTTGGCGGTAAACATACTCCTCGCATTCCCGCTGACACCAAAAATCCTTCCAATGAATGAAATATTTCTTACCCGATTCAACTGCCAATTTTTCTCCGCCTTTAACGATAAAGTAAGGATAATCAGGCTTTTTCGTTCGGAAAGTCCATTCGGCTTTTTCAGATTTGCCATTGCGCTCATACTCGAATACGGCACGATACGCGGTATCGTATTCCAAAGGCAATAAAGGAAATAAGGCAAATTGACGATCAGAAAACGTTTGATTCGGATCATTGCTTGCCGTCAACACCTTGACCTTCTCTATCTCGGATTTGCCCTGATAAAGCTTGAACGACCGCATTTTGATTTTTCCGGCAGATTCCGAAAAAGCGATACTGACCGGATTGCCGGTAAATTCGTGTCCCGGCATGGGATCGGGGCGTTCGCCGTGAAAATCCGGCATGGCAAAATCACCTTGCGGATAAACGACATATAAGAACTCGCGTTGCGCCTTGACTTCGTCCGCATAAACAATGGCATTGTTGTTGCAGGCATTTTGATAATAACGCCGCCCCGGTTCAGGATAAACCCTGCCTAAACCGCAATAAAAATTAAACTGATGATTTCCCTGATTGATGGCAACCGATATCCGCCCATCACGATGCTCAAATGCCGCACCGGCTTCATCAATGCCTTGTTCCAACAGAGAGAAGCGGTGATAAATAGCGGTCATCAAACCGTCAATCTGCTGCTGAACCGGCAAATTGGTATCCATATCTTCAGGATACGGATAAAAACCGGTGGTGATATTTTCATGTACGCCATCATAAAGATAACCGACCTTGCGGGCGCGTTCATTCGGGCGGTAACCGGTAAAAAACGGATTGCTGCGATGACGTTCGTCATGACCGTCTTCGGGGTTCTGCAACAAATAACGCGCATGATTGCGGGCGGACTTTTCTAAAACCGACGAATACGCCAAAGTCGGCAGCCCCGCGCCTGCACGCAAAAAATTCAGGTAAGCCAATCCGCCGAATGAAGACACGGAAGACCTGTCATGCGGCGACTCAGCATGAATCAGTTCGTCCTGAGAAATTCTATGGTTTTGCTGATAATAAAAAAAACCGAAAGCCGCAGCCAACAGCGCAAGCCAGAAAATGAGATTTTTCATATTGTTATAAATAGATAGTGGATTAAATTTAAATCAGGATAAGGCGACGAAGCCGCAGACAGTACAGATAGTACGGAACCGATTCACTTGGTGCTTCAGCACCTTAGAGAATCGTTCTCTTTGAGCTAAGGCGAGGCAACGCCGTACTGGTTTAAAGTTAATCCACTATAAGTAAGAAGACGGCTAAAGATATGCCCATTTCATTGCCAATCCCGAATCATACAGGATAAAGGTCGTCTGAAAAACCAAAACCCCGACTACAAACCATGTAATCGGGGTCGGCATTAAAAAAAGACTTAGTATTGGTATTGATTCTGCTCAGGATATTGGTTCTGCGCCGGGTAGGGATATTGATTCTGTCCGGACATTTGAGGCTGTACTTGTTGGCGGTTGTCGATTCTGCTGCCGGTACGTTCCAATGCCTGACCTGCCTTACCGATACCGTGTCCAATACCGCTGACAGAACGCCCGATAATGCGTGAACCATCTTCCCGAACGCCGTTCCAAGTATTGTGACAGCCTGCCAAAGTCAATAAAACCAGTGCAACAGATAATGCTTTCATGATGTGCTCCTATCGTTAGTATAGCCAATCCGCAGCTTTAAAAACTGCGGGTATGTTCCCATTGACAGTAATCAATCTCAGAGAGTTTATCGATTTTCCTGATTTTACGAGCGCATAACAAAAACACTTGGTAAGAGTCATAAATATTTTCAGACGACCTTTTGTACATCTGTCCTTAAGATGTCTGAATATGCTCTTGAAGAATCAAACCTCCAAGTTTTTACGCCACAACACCAACAGTTTGCCGATATGCTGAACCAGTTGCGCATCGACGGCTTCGCACAATGCATTGCAAATTTCAACGCGCTCGGCGCGGTCGTCGCCGAATACACGGACTTTGATTAACTCATGCGCCGTCAGGGCGGCATCGGTTTCTTTGATAACGGACTCGGTCAAACCTTGCTGTCCCACCATTACAACAGGATGAAGGTGATGGGCGCGGGCTTTCAATTCCAAAATTTCTTTAGTGCTTAATTTATTGTCAGTCATGTTCTAGTGCTTGAAAAGAAAGAATAATGCGGCATTGTACGCGATTTGGCGCAATCTCGGGGGAAAATAACGTACAATACGGCGTTTCTCTAAATCATTAAATAAATTATGGCAGTACGTTCAAAATCATCAAAAGCCTGGCTTCACGAACACGTCAACGATCATTACGTCCACATGGCGCAAAAAGACGGCTATCGTGCCCGCGCCGCATATAAACTGCTGGAAATCAACGAAAAAGACAAATTAATCAAACCCGGCACGGTTTTGGCGGATTTAGGCAGCGCGCCGGGCAGCTGGTCGCAAGTAGCGGCAAAACTGGTCGGCAATTCAGGGCGCGTGTTCGCATTGGATATCCTGCCTATGGATGAAATAGAAGGCGTTTCTTTTATTCAGGGCGACTTCAGGGAGGACGAAGTATTAGCGCAATTTGAAACCCTGCTGGACGCCCGCCCACTAGACCTTGTAATTTGCGATATGGCACCCAATATGTCGGGTAACGCCATAACCGACCAAGCCCGCAGCTTTTACTTGTGCGAACTGGCTTTGGATTTTGCCGCCAATCATTTGAAAACGGGCGGCAGCTTTTTGGTGAAGGTATTTCAGGGAGCGGGCTATCAGGAATATATGGCAGCCATGCGCGAAATCTTCGGAACGGTGCAGACGCGCAAGCCCGAAGCATCACGCAATCGTTCCAGTGAGATTTATTTATTAGGAAAAAATAAACGCTGACAATACAGGCAGCGTGTTTTAAAATCTTCCTTTCGTTTATCTTAATATCATGGAGTCTGGCTAAGTGGGGAATACCTTTAAGTCCATCCTGTTATGGGTCGCTTTGTGCGTCGGTCTGATGGCTGCGTTCAACGCACTGACCAGCAAGCAGGAAAACAAGCAGCAAATCGAATACTCTCAATTTATCCAACAGGTAAACAACGGTGAAGTGAGCAACGTCAAAATCGAAGGCTCCGCCATCATCGGCTATCTGATCAAAGGCGAACGTACCGATAAATCCACTTTCTTCACCAATGCGCCTTTAGACGATAATTTGGTCAAAACGCTTTTGGACAATAAAGTCCGCGTCAACGTTATCCCTGAAGAAAAACCGAGTATCTTTACCAGCCTGGTTTTCAGCCTGCTGCCGGTATTGCTGCTGATTGGTGCATGGTTCTACTTCATGCGTATGCAGAACGGCGGCGGTGGCAAGGGCGGCGCATTCTCTTTCGGTAAAAGCCGCGCCCGCCTGATGGACAAAGAAACCAATAAAGTTACCTTTGCCGATGTTGCCGGTTGTGATGAAGTAAAAGAAGAAGTACAAGAAATCGTTGATTATCTGAAATCCCCCAACCGCTATCAAAGCTTGGGTGGTCGCGTTCCGCACGGCATTTTGCTGGCAGGAAGCCCGGGCACCGGTAAAACTTTGCTGGCAAAAGCCATCGCAGGCGAAGCCGGTGTGCCGTTTTTCAGCATTTCAGGCTCCGACTTTGTTGAAATGTTCGTCGGCGTCGGTGCAAGCCGCGTGCGCGATATGTTTGAACAAGCGAAGAAAAACGCCCCTTGTATCATTTTCATTGACGAAATCGACGCTGTCGGCCGTCAACGCGGTGCCGGCTTGGGCGGCAGCAACGACGAACGTGAACAAACCTTGAACCAACTTTTGGTCGAGATGGACGGTTTTGAAAGCAATCATACCGTTATCGTCATCGCCGCAACCAACCGTCCCGACGTACTGGATCCGGCATTGCAACGCCCAGGCCGCTTCGACCGTCAGGTTGTTGTTCCGCTGCCCGATATCCGCGGTCGCGAGCAAATCCTGAAAGTCCACGCGAAAAAAGTACCTTTGGACGAATCCGTAGATTTGACATCATTGGCACGCGGCACACCCGGCTTCTCCGGTGCGGATTTGGCCAACTTGGTCAATGAAGCCGCCCTGTTTGCAGGCCGCCGCAACAAAATCAAAGTTGACCAAAGCGATTTTGAAGATGCCAAAGACAAAATCTATATGGGTCCCGAACGCCGCAGCATGGTAATGCACGAAGACGAAAAACGTGCGACTGCCTACCATGAAGCAGGTCATGCAATTGTTGCCGAAAGTCTGCCGTTTACCGATCCGGTTCACAAAGTGACCATTATGCCGCGCGGCCGTGCGCTCGGTTTGACTTGGCAGCTTCCCGAACGCGACCGTATCAGCATGTATAAAGACCAAATGCTGAGCCAATTGTCGATTCTGTTTGGCGGACGCATTGCCGAAGACATCTTCGTCGGCCGTATTTCTACCGGCGCATCCAACGATTTCGAACGTGCCACCCAAATGGCGCGCGAGATGGTCACCCGTTACGGCATGAGCGATAAAATGGGCGTGATGGTTTATACGGAAAACGAAGACGAAGTATTCTTGGGACGCAGCATTACCCGTTCCCAAAACATTTCCGAAAAAACCCAACAAGAAATCGACGCAGAAATTCGCCGCATCTTGGATGAGCAGTATCAAGTAGCTTACAAAATCCTTGATGAAAACCGCGATAAGATGGAAATTATGTGTAAAGCCTTGATGGATTGGGAAACCATAGACCGCGATCAAGTGCTGGAAATTATGGCAGGCAAGCAACCCAGCCCGCCTAAAGACTACAGTCACAATCTGCGCCAGGACAATCCGGAACAATCTGAAACCAAAGAGGCTACACAAGCTCCGGAAGCAATCAGTCAGCATGAACCTGCTTCCACAGAAACAGCTCAAGAGCCAACTGTTAAAGCCCAAGAGTTATCTGACAAACCGGAAGACCAAGCTTAATCGCACAAAAGAAAACGGCAGCCTAAAAGCTGCCGTTTTTTTGTTTGCCTCACCCTATTTTAGGGCTGATATCAACAATTATAGTGGATTAACTTTAAACCAGTACGGCGTTGCCTTGCCGTAATATCTGTATTGTCTGCGGCTTCGTCGCCTTGTCCTGATTTATAGTGGATTAAAATAAAAATGAGACAAGGCGGCAACGCCCGCCGTGTACGGGTAGTACATAAGGGCGTTAGCAACGCCGTATCATTGCAATTTTAATCCACCATAAATTTAATCCACTATAAATCCAACGGAACGCAACCAAAAATCGCAAGCCTGCCATACAACCAAGCCAAAGCCCGTTTTCACTCCAAGCTCCCCACCGTTTTCAGACGACCTCTGCTATGATTACGCCTTCTGTCCGTACTTCCCTCCTTTTATCATGCCCGCTAACGCCTCCATTCCAGCATTCGATCCCCTAAGCATCCCCATAGCAGGTACCAATCTGATTGAAGCCTCTGCCGGCACGGGCAAAACCTACGGCATTGCGGCTTTGTTCACGCGCTTGGTCGTGCTTGAACAGATGCCGGTCGAAAGCATTTTGACCGTTACTTTTACCAAGGCGGCAACGGCGGAATTGAAAACCCGTTTGCGCGCACGTTTGGACGAAGTATTGCAGGCTTTGGAGAGCGTGGAGGATACGGACAATCTTTCAGACGACCTTGAAGCATACTGCCGAGACAATCATCCGGGCGATGTGTTTCTGACCGGTTTGCTCAAACAGGCATTGGCTCAAGAAAGTCGGGCGCGGCTGATTGTCCGCCTCAAGGCTGCCATCGGGCAATTCGACAACGCCGCGATTTATACCATTCACGGCTTCTGCCAACGCATTTTGCGCGATTATGCATTTTTGTGCCGCGTGCCTATGGATGTTGAGTTGACCGAAGACAACCGCGACCGCCTGCTGATTCCCGCTCAAGATTTTTGGCGCGACCGCATCGTCAATCATCCCGTTTTAGCGAAGTTGGTATTCCAACGCCGCCAAACGCCGCAAACCATGTTGGCGGCAATACAAAAGTTCGTCAGCCGTCCGTATTTGGTTTTCAGACGACCCGAAGCAGACTTAATCGCCGCGCAGGAAAACTTTCGGAAAACATGGGAAAAAGTGCGTTCCAAACTGGACGCTTTGGAAGAAACATTCTGGCGCATCCGTCCGATATTAAATGGGCAATCCTATCAAGAAAAAACATTCAAGACCGTCTTTCTCGAACTCCACTCCGCCTCCCAATCCGATGCCCTTCCTTCTTTTAGCAAAACGACGGCAGAAAAGCTGCCCATGTTTGCCGTAGAAGCTTTAGCGTCCAAAGTCAAAAAAGGCAATACTCCCGATGCTGCCGCCTTTGCCGATTTGCAGATATTGGCGAATCTCGGCGCGGATTCGGCTGCCATCGCGCAAGCCGAAGAAGAGACGCTTACCCTGCTCCACCTCGACCTGCTCGACCATCTTAATGCCAGTCTGAACGAACAGAAAAAATCCAAGCGCGAACGCGGTTTCGACGATTTGCTGCTTGATGTTTACGACGCATTAACCGACAACCCGCAGGCCGATTCACTGGCTCAGGCGGTAGCTCAAAACTGGCGAATCGCTTTGATTGACGAATTTCAAGACACCGACCCGCTGCAATACGAAATCTTCCGAAAAATCTTCATCAGCCAAAACAAGCCTTTATTCTTAGTCGGAGACCCGAAACAAGCCATTTACAGCTTTCGCGGCGCCGACATTTACGCCTATCTGCAAGCCGCAGCAGACGCGCAACACAGCTACACGCTGGCGACCAATTACCGCAGCCATGCCAAGCTAATTAACGGCATAGGCGCATTGTTCCGCTGCAAAAACCGTCCTTTCGTCTTAGACGGCATAGACTATACCGAAGTCGGCGCCGCACGTTCCGAAAGCCGGCTTTCGCCGCCCCAAACCGCCATACAGATACGCTGGCTCAACGGCAAAGACGACGAAGTGCTCAACAAAGACATCTTGCGCCGCCGTGCCTCCGAATATTGCGCCGACGAAATCGCCCACACGCTCAACGAAGCTGCCGAAGGTCGTCTGAAATTCAAAAACAGACCGGTCGTTTCAGGCGATATTGCCGTCTTGGTCAGGACGTTTAACGAAGGCGTGATGATAGCAAAAGCGCTGAAAACGCGCGGCATACAAAGCGTTTTACTCTCAAGGGAATCGGTTTTCACCACGCCGGAAGCCCTCGCCCTTGCCGCGCTGTTGGATTATTGGCTCAATCCCGGACAAATCGGCTCGCTGCGCTTCGTCTTATCCGGCACATTGTTCGGCTACGACGCGCAAGCCTTGTATCAACTCAACCACAACGAAGCCGAATTATTAAACTGGATAAACACCTCCGCCGAATCCGTTGCCATTTGGCGGAAAAGCGGGATTTATGCCGCGCTGCAACACTTCTCCTCGTTGCACGGCATCGAAACCGAATTGCTTGCACGCGGCGACGAGCGCGGCCTCACCAATTTCCATCAGCTTTTAGAGTGTCTCTCCGAAGAAGAAGGACAAAGCCTCAGTCCCGCTGCCCTACATCAATGGCTCAACGACCAAATCAGTCTGGCGCAAGACCGATCTGTCGGCGAATCAGGGCTGTTACGGCTTGAAAGCGACGAAGCACTGGTCAAAATTGTCACCATGCATGCCTCCAAAGGTTTGCAATATCCTTTGGTCTATTGCCCTTTCGTTTGGGACGCGAAAGACATGAAGCCCGCCGATTGGCAAATCCTCCACACCGCCGACCACACCACGGAACTGCTTGCCAAATCGCAACTCAACGATGAAGACCGTATCCACCTTGCCGACGAAGAAATGGCGGAACGCCTGCGCCTGCTGTACGTCGCGCTGACCCGTGCCGAAGAGCAGCTCGTCCTTTATGCCGCCCATTGCGGCGATACCGCCGATTCCCCTTTCGCCTACCTGCTTGAAGGCAGCACCGACAGCAATCAGGTGTCTACCCGCCAAGCTTATGAACAAGAACGCAAAGCAAACAAAGCCCTAGGCGAGCTGCAAATGCTGAAAAACAACTGGCTGCGTTTCCTCAAAAATCCTCCCGAACATACCGACTTCAGCTTTTCCGAAGACGCGCCGCAACCCGCTGCCGCGCAAAACCGCCATCTTTCAGACGACCTCTATCAAGCCGCCGTTATCCCCGCCCGCGGATTTCAGTTCATCCGGCATACCAGCTTTACCGGCCTCAGCCGCCAAGTCAAAACCCGAGACGACGAACGCGAAGAATTACAACCCGCACTCGATCCCGCAGAAACCGCCGCCGAAACAGAAAGGTCGTCTGAAACCGCCCTCCCCGTTTCAGACGACCTCCCGAATACCGACATCCACCATTTCCCGCGCGGCGCCAACGCTGGCGTCTGCCTGCATGAAATGTTGGAAAAATTCGACTTTGCCCAAAGCACCGAAAGCCAAAGCAGCCTGATAGCCGAAACCTTGACCCGCTACGGCTTCGACCTACTCTGGACAGATGCCGTCAAACAAATGCTCGACACCTGCCGCAAAACGCGCCTTGTTGCACAAAGCCTGTCTGAAATCCCACCCGAGCGCCTCCTTCCGGAAATGGGATTTACCCTCTACACCGAAGACTTCAAACTCCATGACCTGCGCCGCTGGTTTGCCCGCGAAAACAGTTCACTGCCGCCGGAATGCATCGAAGCCGCAGAAAGATTAGATTTCCAAGACGTACAAGGTTTTCTCAACGGCTTCATCGACATGGTCTGCCAAGATTCAGACGACCTTGTGTGCATCATCGATTACAAATCCAACCATCTGGGCGACAGCGCCGAAGCCTATACGCAACAAGCCATGAACGAAGCCGTAGCAGACCACCACTACTACCTGCAAGCGCTCATCTACGCCATCGCCGTGGCCCGCTATTTCAAACTGCGCGGCAAACCGTTACCCAAAATCGCCATCCGATACCTCTTCCTGCGCGGATTGGACGGCACGGACAACGGCATCTGGCAATGGGACTTGGATACCGAATCCTTAGCACAATGGCTGTAAATGGAATGGAAAAGGTCGTCTGAAAATATACGCGCAAGCGTTTTCAGACGACCTTTACTTGGTGTTCATAATATAGTGGATTAAATTTAAATCAGGACAAGGCGACGAAGCCGCAGACAGTACAGATAGTACGGAACCGATTCACTTGGTGCTTCAGCACCTTAGAGAATCGTTCTCTTTGAGCTAAGGCGAGACAACGCCGTACTGGTTTAAAGTTAATCCACTATACGTGCAAGCGTTTTCAGACGACATTTGCTTTGTATTCATGCAATAAACCAGCACCTGTTTATTGTCTGTACTTCCCTTGCCTTATCCCGTCCTACGTTTCATCCGCAAACAAAAAGGTCGTCTGAAATCCCGATATCGGTTTCAGGCGACCTGAGAAACTCGAATTATTTGCCTGCTGCTTTTTGCAGAAGAGCGTACAACTCGTCTTTCAGTTTCAATTTAGCTTTTTTCAGCTCTTCGATTTCTTCAGAGCCGCTGGTAACAGGGTTGTTTACCAAACCGGTAATTTTGTCATCCAGCTCGTTATGCTCATCAAACAATCGTGCAAAATGCGCATCTTCTTGTTTTAATTTTGAAATTAAATCGCGATATTCTGGAAACATTTTGTTTTCCTCTTTCGTTAATATGGATAAAACGGCGCAATGCCAAGAAACTGATGGAAATCTCTATAGTTTCATTATAACAAAGCTATCGCTTTTATTCAGCCTTTTTTATCAGGCTGAGTCTGAGCGATATCAAACCCATTCGTTCGTAGAACAGCTTTTAAATATCCGTGTTTTGACACAATATAAAGAAAGTAACAAGACATTATTTTCTCAATATTTATCAATACACTGCATAAAACCCGATTAAGCCCGCAATCCCAATATAGTGGATTAACTTTAAACCAGGACGGCGTTGCCTCGCCTTAGCTCAAAGAGAACGATTCTCTAAGGTGCTGAAGCACCAAGTGAATCGGTTCCGTACTATCTGTACTGTCTGCGGCTTCGTCGCCTTGTCCTGATTTAAAGTTAATCCACTATATAATGGGTTTCAACAATACGTTAGCTATAAAAAGTCGTCTGAACTAAGAAAAGCTTTTTTTCAGACGACCTTTCTAATGACTCTTGGGATGCGTTATCAATAAAGTGAAAGATTAATGAAGATCGTCTGAACAACATAATGATTTCAGACGACCTATTCTCTTCCCATTATTCAAATAAAACGTCTATACCATCTTCGCCCAACTCCAATTTTGCATGTTCAGGCATATGCCCTGCGGTTTGCTGCCATTGCAAAAAGCTTTGCGCGATAGCAGGCATGACTTGGCGGTTGAGCAAATGGTCGATATTGCGTGCGCCGCTGTCGCCGGTAGTGCAAGAATCAGCCAGAAGCGCTGCAAAATCTTCGCTGTAACTGAGGCGTGTTTGATGGGCTTCGTACAGTCGGTCAGCAATTTTGTCCAGCTTCAGTCTGACGATTTGAGCCAATGCCTCTTTTTCCAACGGACGATAAGGAACAACCTGCATACGCGCCAACAGAGCAGCTTGGAAATGGTCTGTCAGTATCGGACGAATCGCTTCTGCCAACTCTTCCAGACTGAATTCAGGCGTTTCATCGGTTTCAACAGGGTCGTCTGAAACGCAGGCGTTTTCAGACGAGCCATCAGGCATTTGTGCAGAAAGTTCGACTTCAGTGTCCACAATCTGCTCTTCTTGCACGTTTTGCTCTTTACCCTCTTCTGCAACAGCTTCTTCTGTTTCTTCAGGTTCTTGCGGTTTCAGCAATTGGGTCAATTCGTTCGCACCCAAGTTTGACGTCATCAGGATAACGGTATTTTTGAAATCGATTTCCCGACCTTCGCCGTCACGCATCATGCCTTTGTCAAAGACTTGGTAGAAGAGATTGAGAATGTCTTTATGGGCTTTCTCAACTTCATCCAATAATACGACGCTGTAAGGTTTTTGACGTACTGCTTCGGTCAAAACGCCGCCTTCGCCATAACCGACATAACCCGGAGGCGAGCCTTTGAGTTGGGAAACGGTATGCGCTTCGCGGTATTCGGACAGGTTGATGGTAATCAGCGATTTTTCGCCGCCGAACAGCGCATCTGCCAAAGCCAGCGCCGTTTCTGTTTTACCTACACCGGACGGACCGCTCAACAGGAATACGCCCAATGGGGAATCGTTGGTTTTCAAACCGGCTTTAGCGGCTCTCAAACTTTGCGCGATAGCATGAATGGCTTCACTTTGCCCAACCACGCGTTTCTCAAGCAGGCTTTCCAGTTGCAGCAGGTTTGCCAGTTCGTCTTTGAGAACGCTGCCTGCGGGGACGCCCGTCCAATCGGCAATAATATCGGCGATTACGGTCTCATCAACGCTGGTGAAAATCAACGGTTTACCGGCGACAACGGCATCAAGCTGTTGCTGTTTCTCGGTCAGACTGTGTTGCGCGGCTTGTCGCTCTTCAGAAGTCAATTCTGTATTCTTGGCAGCTTCCATCAAGGATTGGATTTCATCCGCCAATTGTTTTTCTTCCTGATATCGGCGGTTCATTTCTTCGCGCTCTTCATTCAATTGGGCAATCTCTTGCTCAACTTGTCGAATGTTATCTTGCTGCGAAGCATTCAGACGACCTAATTGCTTGTCGGCATCCAATGCTTCCAGCTCGCGCTGCAGTGAAGAAATTTGGGCATCCATCAAACCGAAAATATGAGGCACGGTATCCAAACTCATACGGACGCGTGCGGCTGCCGTATCCAACAAATCTACGGCTTTGTCCGGCAGTTGGCGGCCGGTAATGTATTTTCGGGAAAGTTGTACGGCTGCGATGACGGCGGAGTCCTGAATATGGACTTTATGGTAAGCGGCATAACGTTGCTTCAAACCGCGGAGCATGGTGAATGCAGCCTCATCATCGGGTTCGTCAACTTTGACCATTTGGAAACGGCGTTCCAACGCGGCGTCTTTTTCAAAGTATTGTTTGTATTCGCTCCAGGTTGTCGCTGCGATGGTACGCAATTCACCCCGCGCCAAAGCCGGTTTTAAGAGGTTGGCTGCATCCGCGCCGCCCGCGCTGTTTCCGGCACCGATTAATGTATGCGCTTCGTCGATGAATAATAAAACGGGTTCTTCAGAATTCTGAACAGCCTCGATAACATTGCGCAGGCGTTGTTCAAATTCACCCTTCACCCCCGCACCCGCTTGCAGAAGACCTAAGTCCAACACTAATACTTGGGTGTTTTCCAATACCTTAGGCACCTCGCCTGAAGCGATTTTCAATGCCAGACCTTCTACCAATGCAGTTTTACCGACACCCGGTTCGCCAACCAAAATAGGGTTGTTTTTGCGGCGACGCGATAAAATATCCATCATTTGACGGATTTCAGTTTCACGTCCAAATACAGGGTCAATACCGCCCTGAGCGGCTTTTTCAGTCAAATTGACGGTAAAACGTGCAAGCGCATCGTTTTGTCCTGCTGTAGCGGTTTGTTGGGGTTTAGATTCTGCTGAAACTGTATGCTGACCTTCTTCTGAAGCCGGCTGCGCAAATGTATTATTCTCACCTTCGATAGAAACCTCGTCCAACCAGGTTTTCAGACGACCTATCTGTGTTTCAGTCAGGCTTAATAAGGGCCATGCTTCCTGCGTCATCAGACGGTAAGGAGATTTCAGCAATGCCTGATACAGGAAAGCTGAACGGATCTCAGATGCACCTTCGTCACTTGCCAACAACCATGCATCCGACAATAAACTAATCAATGATTTAGACAAAGAAGGATTACCACGAACATTGCGTGGAAGTTTGTCCATCGTACTCAACAAAGGATTCCAAATATTTTCTAAATCAATTTCGTAACGCCTCAATAAGGCATTAACGTCTCCATCCCCTAGTTCGAGCAATTTGATAAATAAATGGTCAACCGTAATTTCGGCATGACCTCGTGTTTGACATAAGCCGGCTGCAGCTTCCATCGCCTGCTGACAATGCGTGTTCAGACGACGTAATAATAATGCTTGATCATGTGCAGACATTTGATATCCCTGATGTAAAAATGTGTTATAAAAAAGTGCTACCTTTATCAGGCAGCACTTTATGTGGATTATTAAGCGCGGCTTTCGTTCCAGCTGTCGGAATGAATGATGTTTCCGTCTTTATAAGTCCAAGTGATTTTTTCGTAACGCAATTCAACGCGTTCCAAGTGATTGTAACGTTCACGAGCAGGATCTTTGATGTTGTGCATTACAGGACCCACTGCTACAACTTTAACGTTGTCCAGTTTGGTATTGAAATACTCTTTCTCTTGACCGGAAGCGTCAATTTGGTACCACTTGATTTCTACTTCTTTCAAAGTTTGACCAGTTGTTACTGCTTTGTACAGGTATGGTGAAGAAGCATCGTATTCTTTGAACAATACGATAGGTTCGTGAACGCGAGTACCTGTCAGTTTGCCGGTATTGGCATCCGTAGGAATACGGACATTGTGCAGAAACTCAACGATTTCAACGCTGTCTTCGCGACCATTGACGTCAACAGAACCTTTAATAACGGAACCGCCATCGTCTTTCAACCACATATAAGCAGGAATTGCCATATTTTTACTCCTTAGTTTTATTGAAAACGCCTTAAGTTGTGAGGCTTAAAGCAACTTGTGCTGCATTAAATTTACTGTTTTACAGCCGGAATCAGTATGATCTCAACCCTACGGTTTTTGGCCTTACCTTCTTCCGTCTGATTATCTGCAATAGGCTTGGTATCACCCAATCCTTTAACCTCAAACCGACTCTCCGGAACATTAGAAGAGATAACCAACCAATCTTTGACCGATTGAGCACGCTTTTCTGATAACTGCTGATTAGAAACAGGATTTCCAACATTATCAGTATGTCCTTCAACTAAAATTCGTGTATCAGGATGTGACTCGATTGCTTTTAATGCACCAATCAATGCTTTATTGGCATTATTTTTTAGTTCAAACTGACCTGTTTCAAACAAAGCCAAGCTGTCTAAAGTAATAACTACAGGTTTCACAGGTTCCGGTTTTATCGGTTTTGGAGGTGGAGGATCTTTCGGCATTAAGGCTTTTAACTTTGGAATATATAAATCCGCACGATATAACCCTAATCCTAAATGTGCTGGTACACCCTCATCACGGTATTTCTCAAGCAATTGCAAATCCTGCTTTAGCAATACCAAATGTTGTTGCCGCTCATTTGAATTTGCCTCAGACCGAACATTTTCTACATGCCGGCTGATTTGTTCTATTAAACGGCTATTGTTTTTCATAGAGAAAAACGAAGCAGATAAAAAACCTAATGCACAAACAGATAATACTTTAAAAAGTATATCAATAGCATGATTTTTATGATAAACGGTATATTTATCTGACAATTCGGTATGAATATATTGAAATTGATTACCTTGATAATTATTAAAAGAATGGATTAACCCTTGTGTATTCTTAGAAATATAAGTTGCCCATACTGATTTGGCTTGGCAGTCTCCATCGTCAACTACGCTTAAGCTGCGCACATCGACATATTCCCACCCCCCGTCTGTACGATTCAACAATTGCTCCTCGACGCAATTGAGTGCCTCGATCAGCCATATATATTGACAGCCGTTTGATTGTTTATTTTGCTGTAAAAACTCAATAGACAGACTTTCTTTAAAATCAGTAAAAAACTGATTAATATTTAATACATTCCATCTGCCTTGAGTTTTTAAGGCAAAAAATAGCTCTCTTTTATCTGAAGACTCTTTGAAAAGAAAGGGAGCACGAATAACAAAACTTACAGGTATAGATATACCCATCTTTTTTTGCAAAAACAATATATTGCGCAACCACCCCCGCATAACCATAGATACATCGGCATTTATGGCGGGAGACAACACCAGCTCTATGCTAAGTGAGATTTGTTTACGGGCTATATTCTGAAGCAGATTCCAAACTACAGTGTATAAATGTTCTGGATTAAAAATATTTATATATACTGTGTCATCATACCTCTCGACTAAATTCGACATCTTCACTGCAGAATCAGGCATACGTAAAACGTAACGCCCAGTAAATCCAGTATTATTTAATTCTGTCGCAATTTGCTGCCAAACTTCTGAACCAATACTGATATTTTCCTTGTTCTTACGCTGCCTGATTAACCAAGCACAAAATATAGCAACAATTGACAAAGCTAGAATACCGCCTTTCAGCATCCAACTAGCTTGCCAATATATTGCCAATACATAAAACAGTATAAGCTCAACTACTATAAAAATAATGAAAGACGAGAGCTTTTGATAAGTCATTATGAAATTACTCTAAATTTATAATGCTTGAGTTTGTTCAACCAAAGTATCCAGATAGTATCCAAATGCAAAATAAGCTACT